>NZ_JAAHHC010000001.1:0-382380 GCF_010672265.1 Moorena sp. SIO3A2 | reverse complement strand
TAGATTTTACTGATGATGCGATCGCATCTGCTACCAATGGCTGGCAAACTCTCAAAGAAGGCTTGCTGTTTGGTCATAACTATGGTATACAATTAGGATGGCAAGACCAATCAGCCACACCCAAACCATCACAACCCTTGCAGGATGACTTATCAAATAAAACCATAGCGCAACAGTTCCAAGAAGCCGTAGATGACGACTTAAACTTTGCTGGAGGGTTAGCGGTATTGTTTGAAGTGGCCAAAGGGTTACGCCGGGAAGGCAATATCCTCGTACATCAGGGTAAAACCGAGACTCCTGCTTCAGAATTAGAGCAGCAATGGCGTAGTCTCGTGGAATTAGCCGAGGTATTAGGGTTAGAAGCACAACCGGAAGAAGAAGCTGAAGTTTCTACGGATGGATTGAGTGATGGGGAAATTGAAGCACTGATTCAGCAGCGGGCTGAAGCACGGAAAACCAAGAACTTTGAATTAAGCGATCGCATTCGCGATGACTTGCAAGCTCAAGGGATTACGTTGATTGACCAGGGTGGTGGCGTTACCACATGGCATCGCAATTAAGGCTGAATTGTGAAAACTACAGCTGAATTGTGAAGGTTTCGGCTTAATTGTGAAGATGGCAGGCTGAATTGTGAAGGTTGTTCAGAATGCAGAATGTAGAATGTAGAATGTAGAATTCCAAATGTAGAATATAGGATGCCAAATGTAGAATGAAGAATTCCGAATGTAGAATTACCAATTCTTAATTCTTAGTTCTAAATTCTAAATTCTAAATTCTAAATTCTAAATTCTAAATTCTTAGAGGTTGTCTGAGAAGTCTCATTTGCTACATCCAAGCCCCCTAAATCCCCCAATTTTGGGGGACTTTTACCAGCCAATTGATTCTTGTTCCCCCCAGAATTGGGGGGCTAGGGGGGCAAAATTCAATATCAAAAAACTTTTCAGATATCCTCTAAATTCTAAATTCTAAATTCTAAATTCTAAATTCTAAATTCTAAATTCTAATAGGTTAACTCAAATTCAAATTCCAGACCAAAATGTACCATTCTTGATTGATATAGAGCATCAAAAATACTAGTCTCTTCTGAAGAAAAGTGGTTTTTCCAATCTCCTACAATTCCTTTGCGCATATGTTTGGGGATACCTTCTCGCTGAGGCACCCAATCCAGATTAGCTTTGGGATTGATTGCCATTGCCGAAAATTCACTACCAGCAACCACAGCATCGAGTAAATCGGAGGTTAAGGGAATATCTATAAAGCTAGCAACATCGGTAACGACTTGAGCTAAATCCTTTTTCATGTCTTCGTACTTGACAAACATGACATTATCTGAATCTTGGCTTGCTTTCCACCATTCCCAAACGTGATCGAATATTGAGCCATAGGCCACCTTGCCTTCACGATATAGCGTAATAAATTCGCTCCAACTCCCCTCGTATCCCATTTTGCTCAATGCATGATAATAATAGGAAACAGCATTATCCTTAGGATTGCGAGCAACATAAATATACTTTGCTTTAGTTTCGCCAAACATTGGCATCAAAGACAACGGGAAATGAGTGTGAAAGTAACGGCGATCGCCAGAAGTTTTAATCAGATTCTCTAAACCTCCATAACGAGTTGCTGCACCTTCTAACCAAGGCACTGCTTCACTCAATACTTTGTCCCCTTGCTCTCCATTGTGAGCAAGCAAGTGAACAATCTGCTCCATCCATGTCGTACCAGATTTAGGATAGGCGACAACAAAGGTATCCCGATCCCCGACTCTAAAGTCCTTAAGGGCATCGATTTCCTTCTGGGTAATGAAAGCTGGAAAGACAATTAGACCTTCTGGATTCTTACCGTCTTTTACCAGTGCTTGCTTATAGTCTGCCATGTATTACAGGCTCTTCCGTACTTGTTATGCTAAATAAACAGTATTTCACAGCGGATCACCGGAACAGTAGTCAGAGGCCGTATTCATATTGACCCGATGGCAGTGCGGCTATTTGTGTTAATGGCGCAATACCGTAAGCCAGTAGATTTTACTGATGATGCGATCGCATCTGCTACCAATGGCTGGCAAACTCTCAAAGAAGGCTTGCTGTTTGGTCATAACTATGGTATACAATTAGGATGGCAAGACCAATCAGCCACACCCAAACCATCACAACCCTTGCAGGATGACTTATCAAATAAAACCATAGCGCAACAGTTCCAAGAAGCCGTAGATGACGACTTAAACTTTGCTGGAGGGTTAGCGGTATTGTTTGAAGTGGCCAAAGGGTTACGCCGGGAAGGCAATATCCTCGTACATCAGGGTAAAACCGAGACTCCTGCTTCAGAATTAGAGCAGCAATGGCGTAGTCTCGTGGAATTAGCCGAGGTATTAGGGTTAGAAGCACAACCGGAAGAAGAAGCTGAAGTTTCTACGGATGGATTGAGTGATGGGGAAATTGAAGCACTGATTCAGCAGCGGGCTGAAGCACGGAAAACCAAGAACTTTGAATTAAGCGATCGCATTCGCGATGACTTGCAAGCTCAAGGGATTACGTTGATTGACCAGGGTGGTGGCGTTACCACATGGCATCGCAATTAAGGCTGAATTGTGAAAACTACAGCTGAATTGTGAAGGTTTCGGCTTAATTGTGAAGACTTGAGGGTGAATTGTGAAGGTCTTCCAGAATGTAGAATTAAGAATGTAGAATGGTGAATCCACTACAATTGCGATGGGACTTTCTACCAGCTGAGCCACGACATAGCTTCGGGTTGACTCACACTTACTTCCCCAGTGGTTTCCCTGAGATAACGGACAGCTTTCGGGTTCGACTACCACCCAGCGGTGGTTTAATTTCCATGGTTCTAAAATATAGCACTACGCATTAAAGTTAGGACATTGATAAAAGCAGCAAAAGGTGCGACCCGTGGCGAATTAAATTCTTAATGGGTCAAGCGCACCTAAGCTGTTGTAGTCAACTGTTGCCTATTGCCTTTTTAAGGGGGGTTAGGGGGGATTCCTATTGCCTTGCGCGTAGCGCTATATTACTCATCTTTCCCCTTTTGTCAACCCCAGCACCTGAATGCTTACATTGGAGACAGGGTAAACGCATCTTGTTGGGTAAGCGGGGATACTTCTCAATAAACCGGCCTTCTTGTGCTTATTGACAATGGCTTTTCCACATATAGTGTTTATTTAATTTCAAAAACACTATACATAGAATTTAAAAAATTAGATGGGTTTATCCTGACATTGGAGATGTCTAATGATTTACAATCATAACCGCAACAAAGACCAGTTGGAGCTTTCCGAGTTGCTCGATCAATTGGTTGATTAGTGCGATCGCTACTCTGTGCAGGGACATCACTTTTGGGAGGACAATATCATGTCAATCTCAGATAAAAATCAGGAACTAGAAATATTAACTTGTGATGATAAACTACTTTGGGATACATGGTTGTCAATGTTCCACTTTCCCACACTTACCGTCGCTGACGAACTAGGGCTTTTCTCTCTATTAGATCAATCACCTGCAACCGCTCAAGAGGTAGCAATAAACTTGTCTTTGGGGTCTCGTGCTACCGAAGGGCTTTTGGGAGTAATGGCATCACTAGGTTATCTTGTGCAGCTCAATGGAAAATTTCACCTTACCCAGGTATCACAAACTTTTTTACTCCCTCATAGTCCTTATTACTGGGGCGGCATACTACATTTCATAAGAGAAAATCCTCTATCCCATTCCTCTCTCCTAGAAGCTTTTCGTAATGATAAGGCTAGCATTTACAACAACAAGGATGTTTGGGAAACCCATGAAGTAGAAGAAGAAAAAGCTAAAGCTTTTACCAGGCATATGCACAGTCAAACCGTTTCTCCTGCGATTGGTGCTGCAAGTAAAGGTGACTTTTATAATGTAAAACATCTTCTTGATGTAGGAGGAGGTTCTGGTGCTTTTTGTTTTGCCTTAGCTCAGCGTTACCCTCAAATTCACTGCACTATTTTAGAATTACCAACAATATGCAAGATAGCAAAAGAATACATAGCAGAATCTGGATTATCTGACCGAGTAGATACATGTGTGGGGGATTTTTTCAAAGACCCTTTTCCTGCTGGCTACGATGCAGTTTTATTCAGTAATATTTTTCACGACTGGGGATGGGAAAAATGTTTATACTTAGCCAAGCAAAGTTTTGAAGCCTTACCCCATGGAGGTCGAATTTATTTACATGAAATACTACTAGCAGATACTAAAGACAGTCCCCTAATTGCTACTTCATTTTCCCTGTGCCTATTTTGGGTTACTGAGGGTAAGCAATTTAGTGCAGCGGAGCTTGAGCAACTTTTGCAAGAAGCTGGGTTTGAAGAAATATTAATAGTTCAAACTTACGGTTATTACTCACTTGTTAGCGCTAGAAAACCATAAATTCCGACAACCTCCAAGGTCGCGCCCAAAGCAGCATGTCTCTTTTAGGTGCAACCCGTGGCGAATTAAATTTGCTCAAGGTGCGCGCCTCCTAGGGCGAGTCAGCGGTTAGCCGTGAGCTTGTAGGGTTAGCAAAAACCGTTTAGTTCTTTTCAGAATTCTAGATAATAGAACTTTGTCCACCCTACTTTATGATAGCACCTCAAGTAGCGTGCGCGTAGCCCTTAAGCTGAATGCTTACTAACAATCTAACTTTCCACATCCCGTGAAAAGTCAGATTGTTAGTAGACATTCCACTCTTGTATAATTTTTTCTCTTTCTGAACTGTCCATTTGAGGTAAATCTTTCCCAAGTGCGTATTCCATGTGCGGTGAAATAGTTATTTCATGACTTTCGTCTATGGCTATGTGTTGATTAACTTGCTCTTGGGTTAAAATCCCTTTGGCTATATATGTTGATAATATTTCTCGGACAATCTTAAAAGCATTATAGGGAATTGATGTCAATTTTGACCCAGTAATGTGAATATACATCCCCCCATTTTGATGTTTATACCTATAGCGAACCGGTTCATCATCTCGTTTAGCCGCCTCTAAATCATTAGCAGGTTGGCGACCTGGATAAACTTGAACAGCTTTCTTAAGTTTTACATCTTCAAGTTCTTTAGCCCAAGGAATCCACCTAGAAATACCATCTTTGATGGCTTTCATCATCTCTTTTTCACTCCTTCCCATTATTTGGGGCAAATTATTATGCCATTGTTCATAAAACTGATGGGAATTTGTATCTATAGGAAAGTGTAATTCTGCTTGGTTATATTCTGGGCCATAAAACATGGCAATAAAATCATAACCAACTTTAATAATTCCTCCGTATTGACCTCGGATAAGTAGAGTACTTGAAAAACTTTCTGCCAGTCCTGGTATTTGTGATTTAAGCCCTTGAGTAATCTTATATAATCCATATACTTTAAGCTTAGCTATATTCCCCTCTTTCTTTATTTCACCTTGAAGGGATGGACTAGGAATTTCTAAGCCTCCACCATAACCAGCATTGATTACGGTATCAAAATAAAGTTGGTTACTGTTTTTGATTTTTAAATCAAATCCCTGGTCATTTATACCAATACTTTTGACTCTAGTATTACCTTTAAAACTCAACAAATTATTATTGATTAACAAGTCAATTAAGTTAATCATATGACTACAATATTCCCCCATGTTTAACACAGGCTGTTTGACTTGAACTGCTCCACAAAAAGTTCTTATTGTGCTTTGCTCAAACCAATTATTTTCTTGATTTATCGATAAACCTAGACTATGTAAAAAATACTTGATACTCTCTTCATCTATTATTTTTGCTATTTCTTCTGGTTTGCCAAAATAATTATCATATGGGTGTTTTATTAAATACTTTTTATAAAAATCTATCAGAAAAATAGCTACTTCTTTGAATGTTACTCCTTCTCGATTTATTGCCGTATTATTTGGCTCATTTGGAACCAAGTAATTTATCTTACTATCCCCAAAAATATAGTCGGGCATTAGCTTTCTAAATAAAACAGTTTGCTTAAACAACATTTCTAAGGTATTTCTGTGTCCTCCATAAATAAAGTGATGCAAAATACCTGTGTTGTTAGTCGAAGCACTTTTACTATTAAAGGGTTTTGATTCTGCTTCAAAAATGGTCACTTCAGCCAGTTCTAATCTAGCTAGAATAGATGCTATTGATATACCCATAGCACCCGCGCCAATAATTGCTATTTTTTGTTGCTCTTTTGGAGATACATGGAATGGTATTTTCGTTTTTGGCATCTCTTCAACTTTGTAGTGAGACTCTTCAGGGGTGAAATTAGCACTAAAAAGCTTAGTATATAAGGGTAAGCTCATCTAAATTCGTATCACACACTACAGATATAGCAAAGGGAACAGGGAGGGAGCAGGGAGCAGGGAGTAGCGATGCAGCGCGGTCTTGGGGAGGCAGCGCGGTCTTGGGGGTCCCCCCCATGACCGCGCTGCCGTGGTTCCCCCCATGAGCGACTGCATCAAGACGGGAACAGGGAACAAACATTCTCTCAATTGATTTAGGATTGCTATAAAAGTTTTTTGATAGTATCACAAACCTAAAATCTGCTGCCTCAATGTCAATAAGGACCCTTTATTATCAAAAATCCCGAGATGATTGATAATGTAATTTGAGAAATCTGAAAAATCCTCATAGTAATCCCAAGGGTTTAGGCTTTCTGGCTCAAAATACGTTGAAAGTTCAGGGATTTAGTAGAACAAACGTACTGAGTTTGACCTAGATTTTTTCCACTTTTACTAAAAATTGGTTTAATTATATTTTTTTTAAGTTACAATTTATACCAAATTAGATGAGCTTACCCTGGGGACAAAGCAAGTTTGTTAGTCTTAAGCGTAGCATAAATCAAAATTTGCCAAACTAATTGTACCACGAAAGACTTTTGCAAGAGGTCTACTCAATAGTCCGCCTTTTCAGCGGCAAAAATCAAGGTTTTAAAGCAAGTTTGATAAAACAGAGATAGCAAAAACTACCATAGGTCACATCAATGAAACTTAGACAATCGTTTATCTGGGGAATTTCTTTGGGACTGCTTGCCCTTGTGGGAATTACTTGGCTCATTCTCAATCAAGACAATCCTCTGGAACAGTTACGGGAAACAAAAAATTGTCAAAACTGTAATTTAGCAGGGCTAGAACTTTCCAGAGAGGATTTACAAGGAGTGAATCTGCAAAAGGCTAATTTAGCAGGGGCTAACTTAGCGGGAGCGAATCTAGAAAAGGCATATTTGGTAGGGGTCAACTTAGAAGGGGCTAACCTCGAAAACGCTAACCTGGAAAAAGCTAACCTCAGTGGGGCTAATCTGCGTAGAGCTAACCTGAAAAATGCTGACCTTCTAAGGAGCAACCTCACAGAAGCTAACTTAGAACAAGCTAATCTCCAAGAAGCCCACTTATCATATCGTTCCGCCAAAGCAATTAAGCTCGAAAGAGCTAACCTCAGGGAAGCTAATTTATCAAAAGCCAATCTGGTAGGTATTAATCTTAGTGGAGTTAACCTAGAGAAAGCGAATCTCCAAGAAGCAAATCTGGCTGATATGGAGATAAGTGCTTCATTGCCAATCGACCACTATTTAGTCAGTGCCAATCTCAGGGGGGCTAACTTGATGGGAGCGAATCTTGAACAGGCTGACTTGAGGGGAATTGACCTCTCCGATGCCAACCTCTCCGACGCTAGCCTCAAGGGAGCAAAACTAGACTATACCTTCGATCTTACTGATTGGGGTTATCCCAACAAAGTTTACCGTGCTAACCTCAAGGGGGCGAACTTAACCAATACTATTATGCCCGATGGTAGCACCAATCAATAGGGATACTCTTATATCAAGTCAGGTTGAATACTCATAATTAGAGGGAGGGTGGGAAGTGTGGGAAGTGTGGGGAGATGGGGAGATGGGGAGGTTTAATTTTAGCGATCGCGTTTGGTGATCAAGTTACGATTTACTTTATCAAAAGTTAACATAATCTTGCTCTAAGCTTTACGTTTCTTGACGAAATAATATCCACAATTCATTTAATATTCCTTTAAACAACGGGACAAGCGGTCTGGGGCAGTGCCAAAGTTCACAGATGTGATCAGCCTATGCTGGTGCGCATCTAGAAATGCCATAACCTAAAGACACCAGTAAATCCCCAGGATTGTTTAGTTTTATTAAGAAAACCCCAAAAAGACGGTTTTTGTTCACCTTTGGTGTAACCTATCCCTAAGCTCCGGCAAATTTTCTGTATATATTAGCACATTTTGCAATACCGATAGGCCATGTTAAGGCAATTGTCGGTGGTTGCTCTATATCCAGAAACTAGTCAAGCGCAAATAGTAAATTTAGTGCATTACTAATAAAACTATGAACCAGAACAAGCGTCAGGCATACTGGCGTGCCAACATCGCATTAATTCGGAATCTCTTAATTGTTTGGGCATTCGTATCCGTTGTATGTAGCATTCTGCTAGTAACATTACTAAACAATGTCAGTGTAGGGAATATTCCCCTAGGCTTCTGGATGGCACAACAAGGTAGTATTTTTACCTTTGTCGTCCTAATTTTTATCTACGCTATACAGATGGATAAAATTGACCGTAAATACAAAAAGTAATGTTTACGGTTGGCAAATAAATGGTTTTGCTTAACCAAGCCATACTATCAATTATAGTTGTTTATGGTTAGCAATTAATAGTTAAAGGTTAGGAATGTAAATAGGGACATTCTATATTATTGACAAATAAAAAAATACTGTTTTTCATTACTAACAATCCCTGGATATGGTTTCTCATAGTAATGATGTACATCGTATTTTTTCCCGATTCCCGATTCCCGATTCCCTATTCCCTGGGCGCAGCGCTATAGCAATTATTTAGACAAAGAAATATCTATGACAGTTGAAGTTTGGACCAGTGTATTGGTCATTATTTCGTTTATTCTCTACCTTTACATTGGTTGGCGCTCTCGGGTGCGCGATAGTAAAGGGTTTTTTGTAGCAGATCAAGGTGTTCCCGCTGTTGCTAATGGTGCTGCTACAGCGGCGGATTGGATGTCTGCTGCTTCCTTTATTTCTATGGCAGGGCTAATATCTTTTTTAGGATATGATGGCTCAATTTACCTGATGGGCTGGACAGGAGGATATGTCCTACTAGCGCTATTGTTAGCCCCTTACCTGCGGAAGTTTGGAAAATACACAGTACCGGACTTTGTGGGAGACCGCTATTACTCAAATATTGCTCGGTTGGTAGCAGTAGTTGCTGCTATTTTTGTTTCCTTAACCTATGTCGCAGGACAGATGCGAGGGGTAGGTATTGTATTTAGCCGCTTTCTGCAAGTGGATATCGGTCAGGGTGTAGTGATTGGCATGGTAATTGTGGCATTTTTTGCCGTGCTGGGGGGGATGAAAGGAATTACCTGGACTCAAGTGGCCCAGTATGGCGTGTTGATTGTGGCTTACCTGATTCCAGCGATTGCGATCGCAACTCTACTGACCGACAACCCGATTCCCCAGCTAGGATTCACCTTCAGTGACATTATCCCGAAACTCAATCAAATTCAGGTAGATCTAGGTTTCCAGGAATACACTAAACCCTTTGCCAACAAGTCCATGCTGGATGTCTTATTTATCACCATTGCCTTGATGGTCGGTACTGCTGGACTTCCCCATGTGATTGTACGCTTTTACACCGTACGCAATGCTAGAGCTGCTCGTTATTCCGCTGGCTGGGCGCTATTATTCATTGCCATACTCTACACCACAGCTCCCGCCGTTGCTGCCTTTGCCCGCTATAACCTGATTGATAGCCTCCATGACCATACCATTGAGGAAGTGCGTCAGCTAGACTGGGCAACCAAATGGGAAAATACTGGTTTATTGGCGTTTGACGATAAAAACGGCAATGGCAAGATTGAGCTGAAACCGGACAAAGAGACCAATGAAATTAAGATTGACCGAGATATCATTGTACTCTCCACACCAGAGGTAGCCAAACTTGCTCCCTGGGTGATTGCCTTAGTAGCAGCAGGAGGACTAGCCGCCGCTCTATCCACTGCATCGGGCTTACTGCTAGTGATTTCTAGCTCAATCGCCCACGATGTCTACTACCGCATCATTAATCCTAGGGCGTCGGAGTCCCAACGATTGATGGTGGGTCGAATTATGGTAATTGCTGCCATTGCCATTGCCGGTTACTTTGGTATCAATCCCCCTGGATTTGTAGCCCAAGTGGTAGCCTTTGCCTTTGGTTTAGCCGCTGCCAGCTTTTTCCCAGTCATTCTGCTAGGGGTATTTGATAAGCGAACCAACCGAGAAGGGGCAATTGCTGGCATGGTGGTAGGGTTAGTTTTTACCACCGTTTACATCATTGGGGTGAAGTTCTATAGTATGACACCCTGGTTTTTCGGTATTTCCCCTGAGGGGATTGGTACCGTAGGGATGGTGCTTAATTTCATTGTGACTGTAGTGGTTTCTCGCCTGACACCCCCACCTCCAGCAGAAATTCAGGAGATGGTGGAAATGTTGCGAACACCCGGTGATGCTCCCCCAGCCCTTCATGATGTGGGAGAAGAGGAGTTGGATTGATCAAGGTTGAAAGTTGAAAGTTGAAAGTTAAAAGTTGAAGGTTGAAGGTTGAAGGTTGAAGGTTGTTCGCGAAGCGTGGCCAATAGGCCAAGGTTATGGGGTTGTTTGCCTTTGGCGTTCGGTATAGGGTAGGGTGTCTTTGAGAATGTAGAATGTAGAATTAAGAATGTAGAATTCCCAATTCTAGCGTTGCTAAATCTTCGCGCTGAATAGGAGTAGAGTGGGCATCCTGCCCGCACGAAAATAAGCATGAAACTGGCAAGATGCCAGTTCCACGGCTGATGCCCATTCCACAGGTGCGACCCAAGGCCGGGTTCCCCGGCCTAGGAGGCGCGCACCTAAACACTCTTAAAATCATTCCATTATTCAGCAACGCCCAAATTTCAAATTCTACATTCTACATTCTACATTCTTAATTCAAAAGGGTAGGTTGAAGACCGTACCGTCAACCGTCAACTAATTCAGGTGTTTTCTCTGTAGACTATTTGCAGGCACTCAACATGCAAATGGAAGTCTATGCTACGCCTTAAAATCTCCTTAGCTAACTTACTGCTGATTGTTGCTACTGGCTTGACAATAGTCCTGCTGTGGCAACTTAGAGCTTTGCTAGTAGTACTGATGATTGCAGTAGTGCTCGCATCTACTCTAGCACCAATTATTGATAGTGCTGAAAAGTTAAGGATTCCCCGCTGGCTAGCGGTTATTCTGGTTTATTTAGGCTTAATCGCTGGTTTGACAGGGATCGGCTTAGTGATTGGACCAACAGTAGCTGAGCAAATTCAGCGTTTATTTCGGAAACTGCCAACGTATTTGGAGGTTTTAACCTCTTTGTTAGATGCTTTAGCGATTCGCCTAGGGATGACTGAACTAGCTCTGAGTAAAATGTTTGATGCTGGGACCGTTACCTCTTGGGTAATTCGTTCCTCTCAGCAGTTGCTAGTGCAGTCTTATGGATTGACACGGAGTCTTTTTGCTGGAGTGTTTACCGTAATTCTGGCAACACTGCTGTCTGGTTATATGTTAGCTGGCTCTGAACAGTTGATTAAAGGGGGGGTAAGTTTGTTTCCCAAACCCTGGGATGAAAAATTGGCAGCCCAGGTCAAGCCAGTCAGCCAACGGATGGGGGGTTACATCCAGGGGCGAGTGGTGGTTTCAGGAATTTTAGGGATGGCGATTACTGTTGGTTTAAAATTTTTGGGACTGTCAGAGTTTGCCTTGGGTTTGGGTGTGATTGCTGGGGTGACCAATTTGATTCCCTTTTTTGGTCCGGTCTTGGGAGCAATTCCAGCATTGATTGTGGCAATTGCTCAAGGGGGATGGACTTTCTTGTGGGTATTGCTACTATTTGTGATTATTCAGAATCTGGAAACCTATATTCTTGATCCCCTACTGGTGGGGTCTTCTGTGAGAGTTCACCCCTTATATCAGTTGTTGGCAGTGCTAGGTGGTGCAAAGGTTTTGGGGATTCTTGGTGCTTTGATTGTTCCCCCTTGGGTAGCTGGTGCAGCTCTGGTACTAGAAAATTTGTACTTGAAGCCGAAACTGGAGGCGGAACAAAATGCTGCTACTATCTCGCCAGCTTCTGAACCAGACGCCTCAAATGCTCTTTCTTTCAACGGATAGTATGATAACTATACTTTGAGGGATCAGCAATTAGCTATCAGCAATTAGCTATCAGCAATTAGTAATCAGCTATCAGCAATTAGTAATCAGCTATAGCAGTCGCCAGGGCAGTTAGGACATCGACATTAGTCTCACACCCTTTGTAAGCGATGCAGAGGTGCGACCCGTGGCGAATTTAATTCGCCAACGGAAAGCGCACCATTACGGTCTTGGGGGTTTCCCCCATGAGCGACTGCATCAAGAAGCGCAAGAGTTTGACTTCTGACAAATGACTTCTGACAAATGACTTCTGCTATATCAGCTATCAGCCATTGGCCATTGGTCACGCTACTTGAGGTACTTTTGAATAAAATAAGCTGACGGCTGACGGCTGTTCGCCCAGCGTGAGCTAAAAGCTGACGGCTGACGGCTGACGGCTGACTGCTTACGAAAATAGTCAGCCAATTACTAATTACCAATTACTAATTACCAACTACCAATTAACTGTCTTAAGTAATGCTACCTTGGCTAGAAACTTAACACTAAAGTACAGTTAACACTAGGCTGCTCTGATACTCCTAGCCAAGGTAGTAAAAAAAGTTTTGCGATCGCGGATTCTTCGCCTCACCAATCTCAGCCGCCCTGCGCAGGAGACTATTGCCCTGATTATCCATTATGCCATACTCTTTATCGGTGTTATTGTCCTATTGCAGTTGTGGGGAATCGACTTTAGTTCTCTAGCTGTATTTGTCGGAGTCTTGGGTGTGGGCATTGGCTTGGGAATCCAGGGAATTGCTAAAGAATGTGTCAGCGGTTTGGTACTCATTTTTGAGCGTCCGATCCAAGTAGGGGACTTTGTGAATGTTGGGGAACTGATGGGAACAGTAGAAAATATCGGTATTCGGAGTACAGAAATCCTGACGTTGGATCAAGTCTCAATCATTATCCCCAATTCTCGCTTTCTTGAAGCTGAAGTGGTCAACTGGACTCACAATAATCCAGTATCCCGGTTAAAATTACCCGTAGGGGTCGCCTATGGTTCAGATCCAATTAAAGTACGTAGTGCTCTGATTGAGGCAGCTTCTCAACATCCAGAAATCTTAGATCAACCAGCCCCTAATGTATTTTTTACTGGATTTGGAGAAAATGCCCTCAAGTTTGAGTTGTTGGTTTGGATTGAAGACCCTCCCAAGCAGTTCCAAATCAAAAGTGAGCTTTACTTTCTGATTGAAGAAATACTACGTCATTACCATGTTGATAGTCCCTTTCCTAAGCTAGATTTGCACGTCCGTTCTGGTAATTTTCCTGTAGACGTTTCACACCAATTAATTGAGTCCCTAACTCAGCTATCTCAGGAATTGACTAAGTGGATGGCTAGACAATCCTATGGTAATAGTCACAATGGTACTAGCCACAATGGTACTAGCCACAATGGTACTAGTCACAGGAATGTTCAAATAAACAATACTTCAGATAATAATTGATAGTTAAGGGAATAGCGAACTTGATATCAGGCCAATGACTAATACCAAATCCGCTTGCCATACCCCCTTTACAAAAAATAAACCAAATCCTTATTATTCGATGAATCTATAGCTGTTTGAATAAGGGGGGTATGGGACAGGATTTAGTATTAATTATTACTTGATTAATAATCCTCCCCAAGCAAGTAATAGAGAAAAAAATATCGCAGCGATCGCCTGTCTACTTAACAGCAATAAGGCAAATCGAAGAGACTGTTCTCGCGTAATAGTTAACAGAGTAACTAAACAAGGTAGCAATACTCCTGCTAGATACACCCCAGTCAAAACCTGCAATGGAGTTAACATAGCCAAGGTTTCTGGTTCGGCAAATAATAGCAGTCCATCTTTGCGAATAGAAGCTAAAACAATAGGCAATGAGGCTTCAGGGGGTAAATTAAACCATCCCATCAAAGGGTTAATAATATTGGCTAAAACTGCGATTGTTCCTAACCAATTCAACACAGAAGCAATAACGGTAATAACTAAAAATATGGGAATTGCATTGAACAAAAATTGATTAATAGTTGACTTAGCTTCGCGCCAAATTACTGACGAATGAGGAAATTCTAAAAATGCTCTTCCTTCGATTACTAGGGGATTCTGATTCGATTTAGCTGTAGGGGAAGAAATGATGTAGGTATATATCAAGGTGGTTGCGGTTAGATACAGCAGGTAAGGAATTATCAAGTAAGGTAACTTAGCAGCACTAAACACCCCTAAAGTTGCGCCAAACTGATAAGAACAAGCCGAACCAAAAGCGATCGCGGAAATACAAGTTCCCCTAGAACAACTAGAACAGGCACGGGTACTAATCACCGCAGGAACATTACACCCCATACCCATAATTACTCGTACTAAATCCCGTCCCGATAACCCAAACGGACGGAGTAAAGGATTGAGAGCAATGGTAATTCGTTCTATTAACCCACTAGCTTTATATGCGCCCAAGAATAGGGCATAGAGAATTACTGTGGGCATCGCCCAAATAAACAGCAACGGACTCATAGTTATCAGTCCATACTGACCTATCAGTATTTCTCTTAACCAGATTGGGAGTTGGGATAAAGGTTTAATAACAGGAGCGATCGCACTTTGGACTATAGGATCTGCTAAAGTCGCAAAGGAGTTAGCACCCCAGACAGCAATAATGGCAGGAATAAGTAATAAAGCGATCGCCAATAAACTGCCCAGTCGAGGATGTTCTAACAGTGTTGGGTGGGGTTCTATATACCAGCCAGCCCTTGTAGGAATCCATTGGGCGGGAAAAGGATTAGGTTCTTGCAGAGAAGCCAAAATATGGTCTTTTTGTTCTGTAGTAATGTGGCGGGCATCTACAGTGACAATGCTCAGGTTAGAAGTTTCCGTCCATTCCCTAATCACTTGTTGAGGAGGACACGGGGTCTGGGGTTGCCCCAGACCCGTGAGATGTCCGTTATGAACCGTCGAGAATACCTTATCCCAGAAAGTAATCACCACAATGCCCCTTTTATCTGCTACTAAAGGTAGTAGATCTGCTAAATCTCGATCTACGTCGGTTGCCTTGACTACCAATAGCACGGTGTCATTTTCTTGTAGCTGTCTTAAAGCTTTCTTAGTAGTTACACTATCGGAACGATAGAGAATTCCAGGGGTATCGATAAAGGTATAGGCTTCAGATTGATAAGTGTCACAAGTCACTGTAGAACCGCGAAAATTGGCACTATAGGGAGTCTGTCCTGTAAGAGCCGCAATTAGTTGGGACTTGCCCGTACTCTCTTTACCAATAACCACCGCTGACTTTTTAACAAACACAATCGTTATTACAGCAAGAAAGGTCATCTAAGAACAAACCTTCTCGGCGATAGGCTTCCAATGGAGTTGGATCGATTCCCAGACGTTGAGCGATCGCATTACCGACTACAGCAAATCGCTGCCGAAATTTGTAAATAAAGCAAAAAATTATATCGCCGTGACGCACCGAAGGACCGACGACAAATAATCCTGGAGTTAGGGTAGACTCATCTTCTTGAGTCAGGGCTGCATAGCCATTTGACCAGTCAAATAGAGGTGCGATTTGTTTTAAACTGCTATCAAACCCCGTACAGAGAATTGGCGGTGTAGAACTAAACCACTGTTCGTACTCGCTCTCCACCACATATCCTTTTTTTACTGCTTTGACTGCTTCAATGTGCTGTTCTCCAATTAGTTCGACCCGACCCATAGAATAAGCTATTTCTAAACGTTTTAGACTATAAGGAGACAGAGAAACACTAGGATCTGAGTCTAAGTTTGACCAGCTACTCTGGCGATCGATTAACTTTACTTTTTTCCCTAATTCTGCCAAATTTGACGCTGCATCTACACCGCTTTCATAGCCTCCCACAACTACAAATTCTTTCCCCTTAAGCTCTGTCCAAGAACGTATTTGGGAATTATGTATACATAATTCCGCCCCTGGAAAAGGATTAAGATTGGGATATTGAAACTCTCCTGCTGCCCAAATCACAAACTGCGATCTCAGCGAAGCTGAGGCACTGCGTGAACGCAACTCGCCTTTAGAAGTTTCCAAGACAAAGCCTTTGCCTTGAGGTAAAGCTGCCATAGTTTTCACATTTGTCTCGGTTTTTATAGGTAGTTGAAAATGCTCTGCTACAGTCTCTAGATATAGAGCGTATTCTTTCCCCGAAAGATGTTCCTTTCTGAAACTGAGGGCAGGAGAAGTATTTAAAACTACTGCGTTGAGATCCAGCAATCCAAAACCATGACTGGGAAACGACGGCGTAATGAATCGCATTTCTTCAGCCCAACGCCTAAAAGAAGCCCCTACTTGATGTCGTTCTACAATGACAAAGTTTTCAATTCCTAAATCTTTTAAGACTACTCCACAGCCAATTCCAGCAGCCCCAGCCCCCACAATTACAACTTCAAAACGATCGTTAGTTTTGTTCACCAGCAGACAATCTCGAATAGATACTTTATGACAATTATAATCATTATATAAAAAAAAAGCTAGCTTTCTAACAAACAATATTAGTGAGGCAGTGGTAAACCATGATTGACATCCTCCCACCGCTAAACTCCTTACGTCGCTATAGGGCGTTGCGAGAGCAAATGGACAAAAAACAACGCTGGACGTATAATTAGAATATTTAAACTAAATACTCCAGAACTGAACTAAGCGTATAAGTGGACTTATATCAAATCCGTTTGTCAAAACCCTTTTATAAAAATCGACCAAATCTTTGTATGCCACGAATCTATGGCTATGCAGATAAGGGGGGTTTGGGAACAGGATTTGGTATGAGACGGCTATTGCTATATGCACCTCAAGTAGCGGATCGTACCGAGCATCGGCTTTTCTATTCTGCTGCCAACGGCACCTTTTACACCTCTCCTGGGTCAATCCCCAGCTGTCGCAGACGTTCTGCTAATCTCGCTGCCTGCTGTTGAGCCAATTCCTTTTCCTGGCGTTCGAGTTGAGCTTCTTGTTCAGCCTCCTGCAACTGCTGCTGAACCAACTCCTTTTGTTGCTGAGCTTGCTGCAACTGTTGCTTAGTCTGCTGCAACTGATCCTGAGCCTGTTGAGCCTGTTCAGAGCCTGTGGGAATCCAGTTCCCCAATTCATCATACCAGCGTAACCATCGACCATTCACCTCTTGGTATGACCCAGACCATACTCCTAGACCCAGCCCTAATTCTGGCAGCCAAAATCTTTCGTTTTCCAATCTTACCTGTTGATAGTTGAAGCCTTTCAACTCAAAAATTCTTAACTCATTGGTGTATCGGCTAAACACCACATAATAAGGAATACGAAGGATACGTTCATAAACCTCCCACTTACTTGGCGGTTGATCAATCTCCCGTAGGGTTTGCCCTAAATCTTCTGATTCCGTAGTTGGAGAGAGCAACTCCACTACGATAAATGGACTGACCCCTTCCTGCCACATCACATAACTCAACCGTAAGTCTCGCTGTTCATAAAACCGAGACACCCCAACTACTCCAAACCAATCCGGTCGCTTGTACCATTGAGGATGACGAACATCATAGTACAGATTCAAGTCAGTCCCCACAAAGATCTGATCCCTTGGGTAACTCGGTGGGCAGAAAGTCTCCCGTAATAGCTGAGGTTGAAAATCGTGAAACTCGTCTGGCAAACCTGGTTCCTCTGGATCTTCACTAGGGAGATCATACATCGTCGGTAGGGTTTCCTTGGCCGGACGAGGGGGGTCAGTTTGATACATAACAGAGAATGGGATCAACTAGTTTTAGGGTAGCAACACCTTTGACTACTGATGAACTTATTAAAATTGCCAGAGTTTCAGATACGTTGAGCAGTCAGTAATGGTGCTACGCCCATGCTGTCCTTGTCATCAGCTATTAGTTACAAGGCCAACAGAACCAGACTGACCATAAAAAGCTGACCGCTCAAGGTAAGATGTGCTCCCACTTACGCGCTACCTAATTCTTAACTGGCACCTACACCCACCGCCGTTTTGTCGGATGTGGTTTGAGCAGGAGTTTCGTCAGCCATACTCACCCCATTGCCCTTCTGCCGCCACAGTGATGTACAGATAATCTTCGAGCGATCGCAACGATCGACATATTTAGAGGCAATCTCGATAACCTCTTGCATCAGACCCTTAACCAAGGTGGTTGGTTTCAGACCCATTTCCAAGAAGCATTTATTCTCCACAGCCAGTTCATTTTCCGCTGATTCGTTTCTCGGGTTCTCTAGATAGGCAATTTCCGCCCCAGTGATATCAGACACAATCTGTGCCAAATCCCGGACCCGATGGGTTTCGGTCATCTGATTCAAGATTTTCACCCTGTCCCCAGAAGCCGGAGGATTTGCGATCGCTAACTCTATACACCGCACCGTATCTTGAATATGGATAAATGCCCTGGTTTGACCCCCTGTTCCATGTACCGTCAACGGATGACCAATCGCTGACTGCATCAGGAACCGATTTAGGACTGTGCCATAGTCTCCATCGTAATCAAAGCGATTAATTAGCCGTTCATCCAGCTTTGTCTGCTTGGTCTGAGTTCCCCAAACAATCCCCTGATGCAGGTCAGTGATGCGGACCCCATCATTCTTGTTGTAGTAATAGAAAAACAGCTGGTCCTGAGTTTTGGTCATGTGATAGATACTGCCCGGATTGGCTGGGTACAAGATTTGCTGCTGTACCATTTTCCCCTCATCCGTAGTCACCTGGATATCTAAATACCCTTCCGGAATCTTCATCCCAGCAGTACCATAACCATAGACTCCCATGGTTCCTAAATGAACCACATGTATATCCAAACCCGACTCCACAATCGCAGCTAGCAGATTATTGGTCGCATTCAAGTTATTATCTACCGTGTAACGCTTATGGCTAGATGACTTCATCGAATAAGGTGCAGCCCGCTGTTCGGCAAAATGAATCACCACATCCGGTTGATAGGTTAGGAATAGATTCAGTAAGCGATCATAGTCTTTCGCTACATTGAAGTTATAGAACTGGATTTGTTTGCCAGAAACCTCAAGCCATGTCTTCAGACGAGTGGACATCGGCTGGTAAGGAGTTAAAGAAGTCACTTCCAACTCATTATCAATGTTGCGTCGTGACAAGTTATCAACAATTACAATGTCATGACCACTATCAGATAGATGAAGAGCTGTGGGCCAACCACAAAATCCGTCACCGCCTAAAACTACAACTTTTTTCATCATCATCTCCTGGTTGTTTGCTTACATGGTCTTTTTTGCAATGGTCAGCGAGCTGCGACTATAGCATCGCGCTTTGGGAATTAACCGAGAACCAATCGAGAACCGATATATTTCCATCACCGGACTTCGTCGAGCTACGCTAACATCACCTGATCACCCCAGTGTTACGATTACAGCAATCAGTTTTTTAGATGAAATCTAGTTCAGGGTATCGATCCATGATCTCCGATACCTCCTCCCTTTCAGAAGTCTTCTGATTCAAGATTTCTTTGAAGAAACGAACATAAGTGCTATAGACTTGGGTGGAACCGTCATCATGATCAACAATGAAGAAAGGGGCTGCTTCTACCCCGTGCTTTACAGCTAGATCTAGTCCCTCGCTAGATTGCTTACGCTCATCAGCAACCACAATTTGGTCTATTCGATCCATCAGTCCTTTTTTTTCAAGTTTTTCTACCACATTGACGCACTTGCGACAGAAATTACCGTCCTTGTTGATTTTTTTTACTAACGTGATTTTCATTCTGTAGTATTCAATACTGAATTGTTTTTCAAAAGCGTAATTAAGAAATTATCACAACCCACTCCCCACTCCTACCTAAAAATTAGGATTTCAAACGCAACTTATTGATTGTGCCGCAACGATTAAGTACCTAGACAGAAATTCTTTACCTAGTCTGTTAATTTCCGTGAGGGTTGCTCAAACCCTTACTGTTTGGTGTTCCTTGTTGTTCATTACCTGCTCTGTAGTGTTGTGTAAGCCACACTCTTTTTCTTTCTGCCCTTCCCACCACCAGCGACCTTCCCGTTCATGCTGATTGGGGAGAGTTGGGCGGGTACAGGGTTCGCAGCCAATGCTAACGAAACCTTTAGCGTGCAATTGATTGTAAGGCACATCATTAGTGCGGATATATTTCCACACCTGTTCAGAACTCCAGTTAGCTAGGGGGTTAAATTTAATCAGGGTTCGTTCTTGGGTCGAGAACGCCTGGTCTACCTGGACAACAGGGATATTAGCACGAGTACTAGGACTCTGATCCTTGCGCTGACCGGTAATCCAAGCATCCAGCTTAGCCAGTTGGCGACGCAAGGGAGCCACTTTGCGAATACCACAGCACTCTTTGTGACCATCCTGGTAGAAACTGAACAACCCCTTTTGTTTAACCAGTGCTTCCACTGCATCCGCTTCCGGTAAAATCACCTCCAGTGGAATTCCATAGTGCTGTCTGACTTTCTCAAGTAGTTGGTAAGTCTCGCAGTGCAAGCGACCCGTGTCGAGGGAGAACACTTTCACATCTGGCTTAATCTTGGATGCCATATCCACAAGAACCACATCCTCGGCACCACTGAAAGAGATAGCGATGTTGTCAAATTTGTCAAGAGCCAGTTTCAGGATTTCCTGAGGACTCTTGTGGGCGTATTCGGATTCCAAATAAACAACATCCAGTTCAAACATTAACATCTCCTTACTATATGACAAAAGTGGTTGGACTTGCTGATTATACGACGTATCGATACCGTTATCCATCGTCAGCCTTCAGCTTTGAGCTTATGTCATCCAACCCAAGGGAAGTTCCACGATAGTTCATTCAGAAATTATATATAGCCTATATGTAGCGCTTCCATGACTGAAGGAGATCCGTTGTAAAGAGACTTATAGCGCTTTGCCACCCGCGCTAATTATAAATCGCGATAAATGTCTGCTGTAAATAGAAAGAGTGTGGGGAAAGGTTAAAGGGTAATACATATATTCCTTTCCCCCTTTCCCTTTGAGGTTGTTTCTTTCCCCTTCTGCTTTTCCAATCCCAACCATTTGTACCACAATTAAATATAATTGATAGGTATTTTCCTTTTGTATGTAAGCATTCAGCCGTCAGCTATCAGCTAATGCGCGTAGCGCAATCGGTGCTATAAACTATCAACTAGCAGGCCCTTTCACTGCACGGGGTCAGATTAGCAAAACGAGCAGGAATTTTAAACCAGCGGTACCAGCCCATAACCTTGTTTACTAGCTGCCGTTGATTAGCTGACAGCTGACCACTGATAGCTGAATGCTTACTTTTGTATCCCAGCCTTGTGCTGCCCTTGGTCAAGGGTAAAAAAAACCCATCGATATGTAAGATGGGGATTTCTTGACAGATTGGCCATGAAGGATTTGCCATGACGCATGCTATAGAACTTGTGCCCTCAGCCAGGCTATCGGCAAGGATAACATCTTACGGAGTTTGGGGACATAGGCTCTTTGGCTAAATACATCGTAATGGTTGTGTTCAATCACATTGAGAATTTTCTGATAGAGCATCAATGCAGACCAAACCGGCCAACGGGCGTCACGGCTTAGGGCTCTAATACCTCTTTCTGCTTTGGTATAGTAATCCCTTGCCCGTTGAATTTGGAAACGCATCAGTTCCTGCCAACGGTCATCAACCACACCTTTGAACAAATCATCCTCAGTGTAATTAAACCGTTCCATATCTTCTAAGGGTATGTAAATACGACCTCGTCTAGCATCCTCTCCAATATCTCGGAGGATGTTAGTTAGCTGATTGGCAATTCCTAATGCGATCGCTTCTCCCACCGGATTATAGGAGTTTGTTTGCTGATCCCAGGGTGCTTTACTAGTGGAGTTGTCAACCCCCAGTACAGCACTAGACATTAACCCCACCGTACCCGCCACCCGATAACAGTAAAGATTCAGTTCATCAAAGGTTTCATAGCGACTACGGTAGAGATCCATCTGCTGACCGGCAATCATATCCCGAAAGGGTTGAATATCTATGGGAAACCGTTCTAGGGTATCGACCAAAGCCACATCATAGTCATCGATGGGATGTCCCGCAAAAATAGATTGCAGATGTTCTTCCCAGTGTTCTAGGGTTTCAGGGGTGGTTAAAGCCGCCTGGGGACCATCAACTAGTTCATCAGTTCGTCTGCACCAGACGTATATTGCCCAGATGGCTCGACGTTTGGCTTCTGGCATTAGTAAGGTGCCAAGATAAAACGTCTTAGAGTACTTCGCAGTAATCTGGCGGCATAATTCGTAGGATTTTGACCGGGAGGCCAGGTTTCTCATGGGCTGAGATTTGGGCAGTTGGAGCATTCTTAGCAACGTTGGAGATTGGAAGCTTTCAACTTTCATCCTTCAGCCCTCAGTACTCGCCCTTGGCATGGGTGAAGAGACTAACGGGGTGTCAATCTCTGGTTTCTGATTGCCGGCTAGTGGTTGAGCGCTGGTTTGTGAAAGCCTAGTGCTGTTGTTATTTATTGCCTGCGATGTCAGCTTACCAGAAAGTACGGCTCCTTCCATACTTGCTAGGTAACGTTGCATGGTGTAATCCCCGCTTAGGAAGAAATTGGCAATGGGTGTTTCTTGGGACGGACGGTGGTTCTGGCGTCCTGGTGTTGCTTTGTATACCGAACGGGGAGTCTTAACCACGTGGTATTTTAGCAGTTGAGCTGAGTTATCAGTACCAAAATGCTTGGGAAACAGTTTCTCCAGTTCTGCTAGGGTGGCATTAACAATTTCGAGATCGGATTTGCCAATCCAATCTTTAGCAGGCGCTAAGACCAATTCCAACATTGAGCGGTCGGGATTAGCGTACTCTTTGCAGGTATTGCTCATGTCAGCATAGACACTAAGCAGGGGTGATCGGGAAAATAACAGATGGTCAATATCCGTCAGCTTGCGGTCAAACCACATCTGCAGGTTAATTACCGGTACCCCCTCTAGCCCATCCAGCTGTTTGAAAAATTCCATTTCACCCCAAGGTTTGGGGATCATCAGCTTTAAAGGGTCTACCGGCATAGCTGATACATAAGCATCCGCTGTGAGAACTTGATCGGGCGCTCCATTCAATCCCCGGATCAAGAACCCACTGACAGTGTTGTCTGAATTGAGTAAAAATTCTTTAACTGGGGCATTCAAACGTACTTCTCCATCCCGCTGTGTGATATAATCAACTATTGGTTGACATAGTCGCTCGGTGGGAGAACCATCCAAGAATGCCATCTTGGAACCGTTCTTTTCCTGTAGGAAGCGGTTAAGAGCAGTCAAAATTATAGTAGACGAAATTTCATCAGGCCCAATAAAGTTTAGTGCCTTAGACATGGCGATGAAGACTTCCTTCTCTACTCGCGGTGGTACGTTCTGTTTTTTCAGCCATTCGGAGAAGGAGTATTTGTCCATTGCTTCCACATACTTTTGCCCTTGAAGCATTGCCGGAATCAACCCTATCCCAAAGCGAATCTTCTCGGGCCAGGTAAGCATGTCGTTATTGCGCAGAATTGCCACAATCCCATTGACCGGAGCTGGTATATCTGGGAAGTCAAACCGGGAGTAAGTTCCAGGTTGATTTGGCTGATTAAAGATCATGGTGTGCTCTTTCCACTGCAACCGGTCTTCAATACCCAGTTCTTTAATTAGCTGCAGCATATTGGGATAGGCACCAAAAAATATATGGAGACCAGTTTCATACCAGTCTCCATCTTGATCTTTCCAGGCTGCCACTTTACCGCCTAAAACATTTCGACGTTCTAGGACAATCGGGGTGTGACCAGCGTCTATTAGATATTTAGCACAGGAAAGCCCTGCTAGTCCGGCTCCAGCGATCGCAACTCGCATGTGATGGTAATACTGTAAATTTTTCGCTTAGGGGTGTTGTTTTAATTATACTTTGCATTTCGTTACATTTCACCCCTCGATCCCAGGATTTTCTTCAGTTTTCCCACACCCCACACCCGCTCACCCCATAGCCAGTCACCCCAACAGGATTCCCACAAACCATAGCGCTAGTTTAAATCACACGGAAAATAAATGGGTAGCGGTAGGATACATTGGGATCCCCAAGAATCTTGAGAATTGCCATAATCGGTAGTACCCAACTGAACAGAAATAACAGAGGCAGGAAAAGCCAACCAATTAGGATAAAAGTCAAAGCCCCAAAAATTATCCCGTATAACCATACATTAAAGTGAAAATTAAGGGACTCTTTAGCATTCTCTTGGACTACTTTATCATCGGATATTACCAAGATAGCTAGCGGAATTAACACGGATACAAATGAGGCACTAATGAAAATTGCTCCGTGACATAATGCTGATAACAGCTTGCGCTTGTCGGGGTCATACTCAATGTTATTTCTCTGGTCATACACCATATTATCGCTCCTTTATTTCGATAATATATTGATTTTTAATTTACCAGTATTGTAGCGTTTATAAGCCTATCCTATAGGTCGTAAATTCCGTCCCAAATTAGGGATGATATCACGACATTGATGAGTTATTAATGACTATACTTATAGCAGAAGTAGGGAAAAGGAAATGGAAAAACAGGAATAGGTAAATTGGCTTGCTGGGTCGGTCTTTAAGACAGACGTGAGTGTGGGTTGACCCAGTCGGGAGTGTGGGGCATAGAGAAATATACCTATTAGTCGTTAAAAATCATCATTTATTCGTTGTTTTCAGGTTTATATCCTGAGGTAAAGTCTCAGGTTTGACCATGAAGTAAAAAATATACCCCTCTCAGGTAGGAAGTAGGGAATAGGGAAACAAACCTGTGTAGGTCATTACTATCAGAAACGCTATAATATATAGAAAATTATGTCAGAATTAAGCGAAAGTCCCCTATCTAGTCTTTTTGGATGTCCACTGAACTTGAAGCAGAATTGCTCAACGCTGTTGAACACCGCCGTAACTTTGCGATTATTTCCCACCCGGACGCGGGTAAAACCACATTGACAGAAAAATTGTTACTCTATGGTGGAGCAATTCATGAAGCCGGAGCAGTGAAGGCACGGCGAGCTCAGCGCAAGGCCACCTCGGACTGGATGGAAATGGAGCAACAACGGGGAATTTCGATTACCTCGACGGTGTTGCAGTTTGCCTATGAGGACTGTCAGATTAATTTACTCGACACACCCGGACACCAAGATTTCAGTGAGGATACCTATCGCACTCTGGCAGCAGCTGATAATGCGGTGATGCTGATTGATGCGGCAAAGGGTCTAGAGCCCCAAACCCGCAAATTGTTTGAAGTGTGCAAAATGCGATCGCTTCCTATATTTACCTTTGTCAATAAGCTTGACCGTCCCGCACGAGAACCCCTAGAACTCCTCGATGAGATTGAGCAGGAACTAGGGTTACAAACCTATGGGGTCAACTGGCCGATTGGCATGGGCGATCGTTTTAAAGGAGTTTTTGACCGTCGAGAACAACAAATCCACTTGTTTGAACGCACCGCTCACGGCTCCCGGGAGGCGAAGAATACGGTAGTTAATTTGGGAGACCCCCAGATTGAACAGCTGCTAGAACAAGACTTATATTATCAACTAAAGGAAGAGTTGGAAATTATCGATGGTGTTGGTCCAGAGCTGGATTTAGAGCTGATTCATTCTGGTCAAATGACCCCTGTGTTCTTTGGCAGTGCCATGACTAATTTTGGGGTGCAGCTGTTTCTGGATGCTTTTTTAGACTATGCCATGAAACCAGAAAGTCGGAAATCCACAGTGGGCGAGATTCCTCCCACTTATCCAGACTTTAGTGGGTTTGTGTTCAAGCTGCAAGCGAATATGGACCCCAAGCACCGGGATAGGGTGGCCTTTGTGCGGGTGTGTACGGGTAAGTTTGAAAAGGATATGACTGTCAGCCATGCTCGCACTGGTAAAACCGTCCGTTTGTCAAGACCCCAAAAGCTGTTTGCTCAAGACCGAGAATCCATTGATGTTGCCTATGCCGGGGATGTGATTGGTTTGAATAATCCAGGGGTGTTTGCTATTGGGGATACGATTTACAACGGTAAGAAGTTGGAGTATGAAGGGATTCCTTGCTTTTCCCCAGAGTTGTTTGCTTATTTGAAGAATCCTAATCCCTCTAAGTTTAAGCAGTTCCAGAAAGGGGTGAAGGAGTTGCGGGAAGAAGGGGCTGTGCAAATTATGTATTCCGTTGATGAGTCGAAGCGGGACCCAATTCTGGCAGCAGTGGGACAGTTGCAATTTGAAGTAGTGCAGTTTCGCCTCAGAAATGAGTATGGCGTAGAGACCAGGTTGGATATGTTGCCCTATAGTGTGGCTCGTTGGGTAGCCGGTGGCTGGGAAGCCTTGGAAAAGGCTGGGCGTTTGTTTAATACCGTGACAGTCAAAGATAATTGGGGACGTCCAGTGCTATTGTTTAAGAATCAGTGGAATTTGCAGCAAGTCGCAGAAGACCATCCAGAGTTGGATTTGAATTCTAGCGCTCCTGTGGTGTCTGGTTCTGAACCCAAGTCTACCAAAACATCCGGGAATGTGAGAGCCTCCCTTTTCTAAAGGGAGGATTAAACAGACACGACGGGGTAAACCCCGCAGTGTCTGCGCGCGAATAAGTTATAATAAGTCGTATACCAGTAAAGCGTTTTACCTTGACGACGATAGCCGATACTTTTTAGCTACCAAAATCTACCAAGGTAGACCTTAGCCCGCCAATGCCAGCTGATTACGAGCGCCAGGGGGTATCTCCGCGCTTCACGAAGAAATATTCCTCGTGCGCCATGAAAGTGCGTAAACCAGATCCAATGTCACTACAAAACCCTTGGTTTTCGGGAAATTTATTTAATTGACACAAGATCGTGGCACTAAGAACATAGTTAAAGTAAGCGCAAATTACTTGAGGCAATGGCCAAGCTTTGTGATACTTTTGCCTACTGTCCACTAACCTCTCAAAAAAAATGGTGAAAAACCCAAAAGATGGAAACCGTCAAAAAAAGAGGTATAACTTAAAATGGCTAGGCAATTGATGGCGAAAAGTAACCACACAGTTAGATTAAATTCTGACCAAGGTGGGTAGGGGAGTTTGACACTCTCATATCGGTTTAGACCGAACAAGAAGTGAAGAGGCGCGGTTTTAACCCGCCTCGTAACAACCTTTCTTGATGCAGTCGCTCATGGGGGAAACCCCCAAGACCGCGCTGCATCGCTGTAGAATCCCCCGTATTTTAACCGGGGGAGATGTCAAATAGCATTTATCTGACGGGGTGATAAGCAGCCTTGTTAGCCTTACTAGGTGTGGGGTGTAGGGTATGGTTTCTAGCCAACGAATCCCACTACCCCTCTAGAAACTAGAGGATCCTAGGCACGAACGAGCCGCACACCGTTAATCCTTAATAAGACCTTCGACGCCTAGAACTACGGGGACGTTGTCTCGAATAAGAGCGCTCTTCATCCCTCAATTTACGACTAACTTGGACAAAGACATCTCGTTGCAGGTAAGGATAGTCATTTACCCAAATGTCTAAGCTAGGAATATAAATATCACTGGTCTGGGCAATCTTGCCTAAGTCAGGCTGATTGGACATGACCAACATCTGAGCAATTTGTCCAGGTGAAATATTTTTGTGGAGGCGTTGTAGGGGAACTTGCAGCTGACTCATAAATCCAGTTTCATCTTCCACTTCTAGATTTAACCGTCTCTCCCGGTGTTCCACAATTACCAACTCACCCTGCTGATTGACTTGTTCTTCTGTACCAATCAACTCCTCCGTCACAAATACATCCTCGATTCGACCCTGCCAGAATCCGCTATAGGCATATCGGCGCAGCTTCAGGTTCCGCATACTTGCCCAATATACAGGACCCCACAACCAGTAAAGCCCTGCAGTGATCTCGAATAACACGCGGAAGGGAGCAAAACCTGAACCAAGAATCAAAGCTAAAATTAAAATCACAACGACTGCGATTAGAGAAATTAACAGTCGCCTTAAAAAATCTCGAAACTTACCCCAGTAGTAGCGATACTGGAGTCCTGTAGCTAGGACGGGAACGATTTGTTCAAACTTCTCGCGAGTGATGGGAATTAGCATGGGTTTTGTACTTAGTTCTTAGTCCTTAGTCTTTAGTTACTTAGTATTTAGTATTTAGTTTTTAGATTTGTTGTGATTGATCTCAATTTTGACAAATCACGAATGACTAATGACTAATGACTAATGACCAATAACCAATAACCAATAACTGGTCACAAAATTTTCTCTAACCCATATAGTAGACCCTTGAGCTGGGTAACTTTGCGAATCGCGAGCAGTACTCCTGGCATATAGCAGGAACGGTCGCTGGTGTCGTGACGTAGGGTGTAGATTTGACCAGGGGCACCGAAGATGACTTCTTGGTGAGCAATTAAGCCAGGTAAACGCACGCTATGAATCCGAATGTTGTCTTCTGCAATGCTTCCCCTCGCACCTTTTAGTTTTTCGGTTTCTTCTACCATTGCCGGATTATAGGTTTTACCTGCTCCAGCCATGCGTTGGGCGGTTTGAATGGCAGTACCGCTGGGAGCGTCGGCTTTTTGGTTGTGATGGAGTTCGATGATTTCTACGTGGTCAAAGTATTGGGAGGCTTGCACAGCTGCTTGTTGCAGTAATGCCATACCAATGGAGAAGTTGGGGATAATTAGGCAGCCAGTGCTGGCTTTTTCAGCAAATTCCGAGAGGTCTTTGATTTGGTCGGGACTCAGACCAGTGGTGCCAACTACAGGCCGGACACCGTATGCGATCGCAGTTCGGATGTTGTCGTATATGCTGTCAGGGTGGGTAAAGTCTACCATCACCCCTTGGGTTTTTTCTTGGGTAGCCAGAACTAGATTGGCTTGCAGGTCATTGAGAATGGGAATTTCAACTGGTTCGCACCCGGCAACTTCTCCGGCGTCTTGACCTAGATACTTAGGATTGGTATCAATGGCACCGATTAGGGTTATGTCTTGGGCAACAGATACAGCCTTAATCACCTCTCGACCCATTTTTCCGGCGGCACCGTTTACAACTACTGGAATGGGATTTGAATTGGACATGGTTTCAGGATAGTTTGGGGCTCTGTCAAGGGAATTCTAGTGTATATTGGGAGTTCTTGGGGGAGTGGGCTTAGGGGATGGAACCGTGAAGACCCGAGCGGACACCACGGATAGCACTAAGGGTAGATGGGTTCAAATCTTGCTTTTCGTTATTAGCCCCCGTTATTAGCCCCCGTTATTAGCCCCCAAATTCATCCCAAATTCAAGTTTACTATGCTCTTTATCGGTGAGGCTAATCCTGAAAGAAGCGATTAGTGCTGTAGTAGTAGGGTAGGGCGTGGGTCAGCTCAATACCTATTCTGCAAACAAAGTCTGGCTGAAATGAATTGTCACGGCTATACTAGCAAAGTCAGTATATGTTTGTAACTAGCTTAACTTGGTATATGAGTAGTACTCTTAAAGTAGTTCAACCCTCCGGCATTCTAGATGGTACAAAAGCTGCCAGTTTTCGTGAAGAGGTTAATCAGCTGGTGCAAGCTGGAGGAGATATTATTTTGATTGATTTTCAAGATGTTACTTTTATGGATAGTTCTGGTTTGGGAGCGTTGGTACTTGCTCTTAAAACTGTTCGTGCTGCTGGGAGCACCATGTCTATCTGCTCAGTTAATGAGCAAATCAAAATGTTATTTGAACTGACCAGCATGGACAGAGTTTTTGAAATATTTTCTACACGAGAAGATTTTGAAAGCGAGGTGCTTTCTAGAAGATAATTCTCGGGAAGTCTATAGGGCGAACGCTGTTGGGCGTAGCCCTTTTCCAATCCTAGATTTTGTTTTCAGCTGTTGGGCATTTAAATTGGATATTATTCAGTTAGGAAAAAAAAACTCAAACCCTCTCCCCTGCTCCCCTGGTTCGCTGGTTCCCTGCTGTCATAACCATGAAATTTAAATGAAGACCAGCTTAATGAAGCTAGGAAGATGTTTTATGAGAATTCCCTAAAGCTTGATTAATTCGACATAACCAACTATCCTCCGATTCAGGAGTCAGGAGCTTCGATTCAGGAGCTTCGATTCATGATAATTGATTTTTCAGGAATTTTTCGAAAAAATTGGCGAAAGAATCCACCAATCCTTGTTTATACTCCTACTAAGCTGGCTGAATGCTTCTGATGATTTACTGCCTTTCAGTCTCCTGTATTATCTTCAAAAGCTGCCAATTTTTGACATTGCCCATTGCCCATGGGCGCACGCTACGGGAACGGCCGACGCTACGGAAACTGAGGTTGATTACTCCAGGGAAAGGTGTCAGGGTAAGCGCAAGAATCAATAAGCTGTAGCTTATTGAGAAAAAACTGGGTTCATTCTCAACTATTAAACTCTATTGAGAATCAAGTTCTACGAGATTATAGGGGTTTCGAGCCACGATCAACCGATATCCAGCCAATGCACATTATGGGCAATTTTTTCTGGCGCTTACCCTGGGAAAGGTGTTCATACAAAATTGATTTCCAGTAACGATAAATCATCATCAAAATAGTGTTTAGGGTTCACGGCTTCCAGAGATTTCAAAATCAAATCTAGGTGACAAGCACCATTGTGATTTTGCTTACACTCTGCCAGTAACCTGATGAAGGGCTCAAGTCCCCAAACGTTCCCATTGGATTGGTTAATCTCGTAAATCCCATCGCTGAATATATATAGGGTGCTCGATTCAGTAATTTCACAGCACTGATCAATGTAATCGGCATCTGGGAACATACCAACGGGTAAGCCAGGGGTTTTTAGACGTTGTACTTCCATCAAGGAACCATGGGTCTGAGCAATTAATATTGCGGGTGGATGTCCTGCACTAGCATAGACCAGTTGACGCTTGACCTGGTTATATACCCCATACCAGACCGTGAAGTACTTATCATTTCGCTCAGTGATCTGGAAGGTTTGGTTCAACCCTCGTAGAACATCACTCGGTTCATAGTAGTTAATCGACTTTAGAGCCCGCGACCTGAGTAAATTTAGCACTGAAAGTGTGGGCAAGGCAGCTCGTAAGCCATGTCCAGCAGCATCCAGCAGATAAATTGCTAAATGCTCTGAGTCTAGCCAATAATAGTCAAAGCCATCACCCCCCAGTTTCCGGGAGGGAATAAATCGGGTGTCAATGGTCACCGATGGTTTGATCATCCGGTCTGGAAGAATTGAACTAACATACTCTGCTGCCTCTGCTAATTCTCCCTCCAACAACTGCTTTTGGTGCTGCAAATCATGACTTAGTTGGTGTAACCTCAAGCCAGCCCTGACTCGTGCGTTCAACTCTGCTATTTCGATCGGCTTACACAGAAAGTCATCTGCTCCAGCATCTAACCCCTCTACCCGGTCTTCAATGGAATTTCGAGATGTCACCAGAATAAATATGGTGGTTGAGAGTCCCGGCGTTACCTTGAGTTGACGACAGACGTCCAATCCATTCATACCGGGCATAATCCAATCGCAAATGACTAGCGCTGGACGTAACTTTTCTACCTGCACCAAACCTTCTTCACCGTTGCTAGCTACAGCTACCTCATAACCCTGGTGGCAAAGGGCCCGTTTCAGTAACATTTGCATGGCTGGATCATCATCAATAATCAGAATTTGGTTCATGGCACTGAGGTTCTACAAATTACTTTAGGATTTATCAATACACTGACTTACAATTAGGATAGCCAGTATATTCTGTGGGCTGAATTTCACGAAACCTAGATCAGACCCCAAGACAAGTTAGACTGAGTTACTTTTATTGATGGCATTCCCTATTGGCGTATCGGATTTATTTGTTCTAACTTCTCTGTCTTGCACCGCTTCCGGTTTCTTCCCCCTTTTCTAAATCTCCATCAATTTTTGCCATTTTGGGCAACAGCTTATAGAGGGCAAGACCCCCTAGAGGGCAAGACCCCCTGGCTTGATAGAAAAGGGGAAAAGAAACCCCATTTGCGCCAATGGTTTTCCCAGTGCTTCTGGCAAAGCTTCTAGAAAAAATTTTCTTTGAAGGCAATTCTTTAAAGGCAATTGAGTATTAGTCCATGGTACAGGGAGATATAAATCTAGGTTAAACTGGATTCCTTGATCTTAGAGTACCCAATGGAAGAGAATCAGGCTTCAATGTGGTTGATGTATGTGGTTGATGTATGTGGTTGATGTAAAAGATTTTGAGGAATTGAAAAAATTGAAAACATCTATCCAACAATTTCCTAGCGACCTTAAGGCGTTAGAAAACGCTTTGGGATGGTTTGACCAGTTCAAACCATCGTCTGTTCGCCAAAAAGTCTGGTTGCAGTGCCAATTAGCTCTCGCTGAAGGATTTACCAATGCCGTTCGTCATGCTCACAAAGATTTGCCAGAAGAAGTTTCGATTGATGTCGAAGTTACTTTATTACCTGAGTGTTTAGAGTTACGCATCTGGGATAAAGGCCCTCCCTTTGATTTAGAACAGCAGCTGAGAGACCTCAAGCAGCAAATGAACCCTCAATCTGGTGGTGGACGTGGCATCGCTATACTACAAAAAATCGCTGATCATCTCAGCTATACCCGTACCGATAACAACCGGAACTGTTTGTTAATTGTGAAGTGTTATCAGGAATTGGGAAACAGGGATTTAAAAACTTTTTGTAAAGAAAATGTTAAGGAGTCTCGATTACCAATTGTCAGACCGATGGATTAGCATGATCAGATTGGTGACCTCAGTGGCTGAAACTCTGATGCTGTGCTAGTTAGACTTTTGTTGACATTTATTTATACTCAGCCCTTGTAGAACACAAAATCTTTAATATTCTGAGTAATTCACTATTTTGTTTGGTAACACCATACCGGGTTGGGAAGAGTATGCTGGCAAAATGCGATGTAAGTATTCAGCAGTCAGCAGTCAGCAGTCAGCCGTCAGCTTATTTTATTCAAAAGCTGTTCCGTGTAGCGTGGCACAGGCTTTGGCCTTGGCCTTTCGGCCACGCTACGCGAATGGCCACGCTGTGCGAACGACGCTGGGACATAGCGCATAGGCTAGAAGCCTGTGACGTAGCGCATAGGCTGATAGCTGAATGCTTACAATGCGATCGCATCTGGTGATCATCCAGCGGCCTTTTTCGGTGACCTTACTGGCGGCAAAGACTCTCGGTGATCACGGATAACCGTTTCTGTTGCTATGGGACAATTGCTTTGATCCTAAAGAGAATTTACGGTAGCAGGTTTTTTTGGCTCCTTAGCAACACGTTGACCTCTCATCACCATCGGAACCCCATTTTCCGGAGTAATTCCTACTCCACGACGAGTTGGTTTAATGATTGTATTTTGTGCTAAGGCTAAGTGATAGTCAGACAATACCTTAGCCAAAACCAGTTTCATTTCTAACATCGCCAAAGCAGCACCAATACAGCGTCGGTTTCCACCACCAAAGGGAACATACTCATAGGCAGAGTATTGACGCTCAAGGAATCGTTCTGGTTTAAACTGATCGGAGTCTGGATAGAGGTCTTCTCGACGATGGGTTAAATAGGGACAGGCAAAAAGGGCAGTATTGGCCTGATAGTGGTGACCCATAATAGTAATTGGGGATGTGGTAATGCGGGCGAAGATCACAAACGCCACTGGGTAAATCCGCAGGGTTTCTTGGCAAACTGCTGTGAGATAGGGCAGTTGGGCAATGGCCATCGGGTCTGGATGATCCCCTAAGCTATCAATTTCCTCTAGCAGTTTTTGGCGCACTGTCGGTAATCGATGAATCCAGTAGAATGCCCAAGCTAAAGCGCTTGCAGTAGTTTCATGACCCGCAAACAACAAAGTCATCAACTGATCTTGTAACTCCTGATCACTCATCAACTCACCATTTTCGTCCCGAGTGGACATGATTAAACTAAGAATGTCATTGCCCATTAGCTCGGGTTGCTCTCGGCGCTGATTAATCTCTTCCTGAAGGAGGTTATAAATTTCCTGCCTACGCCGCACCATCTTGCCCCAAGGACTCCAAGCTCCTAAATCTCGTTGCAGGAACTTAAAAAACAGCATACTAGAGCGCAGGGGGGAAGCAGTCACCTCTAGCATGGCTGCCAGCAGTAGCTTGAGTTTTTGGTAACGGGTACCCTCACCTAGACCGAAAACCCCCTGCATGATTACCTGGATGGTAATGTCTTGCATGGCAGTACGGGCAGTAAAGGCTTGACCGATTACCCACTGACTCGCTACTTGCTGGGTAATATCACAAATCAATTGACTGTAGGAATTAATTCGTTGCCCATGAAAGGGAGGAATCAAGAGTTTACGCTGCCGCTGGTGTGGTTTACCATCGAGTAAAGTCATTGAGGTTTCCCCCACCAAGGGTTGTAGCAGCTTATTTCGTTCACCAGATTTAAACTGGCTAGGAGGAGCGGTCAAGACTTCCTGAATTGCTTGGGGGTGGCTGAGGATGACTAACGTTCTCGAACCAGTTAGCCGTATGGTAAATGTATCTCCATAGCGTTCTACACACTGATCCAAATACTTGAGGGGGTTAGCAATCCAATAGATTAACTGTAACCAGTCAGGGATTTGAGGACCATCAGGTAATTTACTCACACTCGTTTTCCTCTGTTACTTTCTCAAGACAAATTCATTATCTAACCTAACTGCCATATGGCAACAAAACCTTCGGTTACCTGATTACTATCAGAAATCCGCTTATTGACAAGCTATCAATAAGATTAATGGTAATCAAAACTAGTCGATTAATCCTATTCTGTTAGTCTTTGGGAATTAAAATAAAGCAAGATTTGATTAGAATCTCTACAAGGTAGGTAGAACAATAGATGTAGAGTTGCAGGTTCTCTAGTAGTCTCAATAGTAGTCTCAATCAATGTAATCCATAAGACATTTCACTGGTTTAAAACCCAAATTTCGCCAATATACTAATTCCGCACTCAGCGAGCTGATTGTAATATTTGTTTATTACTCGTAATAATTAGAAAAGGTTTCTGACACTATGACAGTTGGTAGCAGGGTTTCGACATTCTGTCAAGGAATTCAGTATTTTGAGAATACCATACCGGGTTTTGAAGCGACTTTGGACCAATACGGTCAACGAGATGCGATCGCGTTGGGGCAAAAAGCCATCCCATCTCCTGATGATCCAGCAGCTGTCTTCCAGACCTTACTAGCTGCTGATGCCCTACGCTACCTAACCCTGCACATCACTGCTAGTAAAGCCTCTGGTCATCCAGGGGGATTTGCCAGCATTGCGGAAGGGATTGCAGCTTTGGTCATGCTGGGTTACAAAAACATTATTACTGAAGTGGGACACCATGCCCCAGGCTTCTACAGTAACATGTTTCTGGACGGCTCCCTAGAGGAGATGGGTATTAAGACTGTAGAACAGATGGGGGAACGCTTCCGAGAAATGCACGGATTGCTCGGACACCTTTCTGGTCAAATTCCTGGACTCCTCAATCCGGCTGGTCCCCTCGGACAAGGGCAACACTTTGCCATGGCCGGGGCTTTGCTTCATCCAGGGGTACTATTCCCAGTTACGATTGGGGATGGGGGCTTGGGTGAACCTTATATCATGAGCAGTTTTGGTCACTTCTCTACGGCCTATCCCCAGGTGACTAATTTTCTGCCCATCTTAGTGTGGAATGGTTACAGCCAGGAACACCATAGTATGGTTTCCACAAAGTCCAATCAAGAGATGATTGCATACTGGCAGGGCAATGGTTTCCAAGAAGTAATCTTAATCAATGCTAAGGATTACGATGATGCTGACCAACCTGGTGAGTATGTCGATAGCACTGAGTTTTCTTTGCAGAAGCGATTGGCATTTACCCAAGGGGTTTTGGAAGCTACGGATAAAGCGGCTAAATCAGCTTTGAGTGGTAAGTTAACGGTGCTGATTGTTAAACAACTAAAAGGAGCGGGAGTCCACAAACGGGGAGCTAAAGCTCACAATCTTTACCCAGGAGATACCCTGGAAAAAGATTATATTGTTAGTGCCCTTAAAGCTCGGGCGTTACCGTCTCAAGCCTGGGAATTAGTGAGGATAAATTTTGAGCGTTCTGGAGGAGGGCCAGCGGCTCATACTGTAGTCACAGAAAAGGAATTGCCTTTACCAGATTTAGGTAAATTGCCTTTAGAGGAATTTGTGATTGATGGCGATAAAAAAATAGCAACTACCGCGATGGGAACGATAGTTGCTCATGTGGGGCAAAAAGACCCTAATTTTATTATTTCCAATGCTGATGGGAATGCTGCTTCTGGAATTAATAATATTAACCAAGCCCTAAAAATTATCCACCCCACCCCGGATGAAATTTACTTCCAAGGCCCAAAAGGTCAGGTGTATGAACCCTTGAGTGAAGATGCTTGTGCTGGATTAGCGGTAGGGTTAGCTTTGTTTGGAGCTCGTACTCTGTGGTGTTCTTATGAATCTTTTGCTATCAATGGGTTACCCATTTGGCAAACCGTTACCCAAGCCATGGCAGAATTGCGCCGTCCTACTCCCTCTACTATTACATTATTTACGGCTGGGGCACTGGAGCAAGGACGGAATGGTTGGACTCACCAGCGTCCTGAAATTGAAAATTACTTTGCTGCTATGATGCGCAATGGCAATATTTTCCCGTTGTTTCCCTGTGATGCTAATAGTATCCAAGTGTGTTATGAGTGGGCGCTGAGTACTAAGAATAAAGGAATTACCATTACTGCTAGTAAGTCACCCTTACCGGTGCGCACGACCTTTGAGCAAACCCGTCAAGGCTTGCAAGATGGTGCAGTGGTTTTGCATGAAACTAAAGGCAGTAAAACCGTTGTGTTTGCGGTGATTGGGGATATGAGCCTGATACCAGTGTTTGATGCTGCTTCTAATTTGGAAGACCAAGGGATTGGGGTGCGGATTGTTTCGGTAATCAGTCCCCGCCGTTTGTACCGTCCTGATGATACGGCTTGGAAAACCTGTAGTGAAGCTGATGGGGGTTTCTTAGATGATCAGGGGTTTGAACGGCTGTTTGGTGGGGATGGATTGATTGGTGTTACTGGTGGTACCAGTGCCATGCTGGAACCGATTATGTTACGTAGTACTTGCAAGCGGGATGTGGTTTCTTGGAAGCGTGGTGAAACTGCTAGCAGTGCTGGTCAAATTATGGCCTTTAATGGTTTGACTGCTGAGGCTTTGGCCAAACGGGCCACTGAGTTGGTTAGTTAAAATTTAGTTGGTTAGCATTTTTTGGTGTAGCCCTATCCTTAAGGATGGGGCTGTCAGCTATCAGCGATCAGCTATCAGCTAATGGGCTATGCCCACGCTACTTGAGGTGCTTTTGAATAAAAGAGATAAGCTAAGGCCAAAGGCCACGCTACGGGAACGTTTAATCTGAGTGTAAGCCTTGAGCTATCAGCCATTAGCTTTCAGCTTTTTAATAAAATAAGCTGACGGCTAATAGCTGATAGCTAACATCGGGCTACACCAATTAAGCCCCCCTAGGAATATTAGGGAATGCTGCCCTATCCTACTGCTCGCAATTGTAGCCGCCTTTCATTCTACCATCATTCCAGTCTTTTATTTCAAAATTATCTATTCCAATGTAGCTAAGTCCATAGCTATTAACTGCAGTGCTGTAGGAACAATCATTCTCTGGGGAAATCACTCCAACATGGGATACATAGTTATTGCTTCTGACAGCCTCTCCTAAACTGCTAGACATGCTTTCGAAAATGAAATTATCGCAGACTACAGACTCCGCCGTCTTGGCATCGAAACTCTTTGGTATTCCAGTAATCTCTTCTAGTGTCTCTACATCAGGGCAAGCAAATATCAACCCTTGATTGTAGTTTGTATCTCGAACATATTGAGCAATTACTGGGTTAGGATTTCCTGTTATTCCTCCTGCCGGTCCACTACCGCCAATGATTACCATGAATTGTCCTTTATAATCACCCTCTTTGCCCCAACAATTATTTTGTGCAGCAACTCGCATAGATGATAGTCCTTCGCTGTTTTGTAAGCAGCCCTCCCCTTCTAGTAAGTCAGTGGGTTCGTAAAAAATATCTGCATTATTTGGAGATAGTATTCTTATAATTAGAGCATCTAGATCCTGGGGACCCCTTTGTTCGCCCTTTTGCCCCCAACCTTGTTTCTTATCAATCAAGATAGTAACAAGCTCGTGTTCGGGATTTTCTTCGTGCCATTGTCTGACATCATTCAGGCAGTCTGATAGGAATTTACCACTACAGTTATTGCGTGGGAAATCTGTCGGGTTGTGAAATACGAACCAATTTCCTGGTACTGAGCCACCACCACCAATTCCGAAAGGCGAATCAAAGATATCAATCTCGATCGCTTTTACCTGGTCTAGGACTTCCGCCAAACTATTGGCATATTGTAGCTCGTAACTGTTGTGACTCATTGGTTTAAAAACCTGACCAATATTAAGGGAGTCACTATAGTCACAGGTAGTATTTTGATTTCCCCCACCATTGTCTTCGCAAGTGGAAGTATAACCTAATACTTGAAAAAGTTGAGTAGCACCATTGGGATTTCCTATGTACATTTTAGGGTCTTTTACCAGCTCTGTAAAAGAACAATCACGCAGGTCTCGAAAAATTGTGGGGTCAGAACCGGGTTGATCTTGTGCAACACTAAATTCAATCTGATCAGCTTCATCTGTCAGTTCGATCTGCCATTGTATCAGGTCACCTTCGCAATATCGTGTGCTGAAATTATCACTGCTACGCCAAGTTTGACCATCTTGGGGTCTTGATTCTGACCAGCCAATAAAACAGATCTCGCCTTGAGGTTCACAAGCTGAGGCATAAGCCTTCGGTACAGGGATGAGACTGGTAATAATCAGACTCAGTAAAGCAGCTATGAAAAATTGCTTAAGGGTTTTGAACATCTTAATCACTTTGTTTTTCAACAGTATTTTCAACAGTGTTTTCAACAGTAACTGTCTAGAACGTTAGTGAATTAGAGTAGTCAATTAGAGTATGATTTCTACAAAGGCGGATAGACACAGGAGGATAGACACAAGGTAGTTCATTCTATGATTCCCTTGCATCTATCTCTTTATTCTAGAAAGCCAGAACAGAAGGTAAACTAGATTACTCTAATTCTGGATTACTCTAATCTGCCAACTTGAACTTTACTGAGGCATGGGTTCATTAGTGTAAACATGCACTGAGAACGTTTGACCCGCTCCCCTTGGATTTCCTAGGTACAGATTGTTATCTTGGAACATAGTAGTGATTCCACAGTATACAATTGGATCCTGTAAAGTAGGGTCACTTCCACTTACATCTTTTGCAAGACCAAATTCAATGTTTTCAGCATCCGGACCTTGGGCGATCCACATCATCTGAGTTCCTGGGCAATATCCTGTGCTGAAATTATCACTGCTACGCCAGCTTTGACCATCTTGGGGACCTTTTTCAGAGAAGACAACAGCACATAGAGTACCGTTATCAGGACCAGGAGGTTGACAAGGAAACTGAGCATAGGCTTTCGGTACAAAAATACCGCTGGTAATCAGAATGCTGAGTAGACCAGCTAAGAACAATTGCTTGATGAATTTGAACATTAATTTACCTCGTTGGTGTGTATCTAATGTGTATCTAAGTTATTACCCTCTTGCTGACAGAGGGCTGTGAACAACACGTCCAGAGGTAGTTAACCTTTAACCTTTAAGCTGCAAATAGCTATAGAAACCAGCTGGTGATTGTGGCAGGTATATCCTTAAACAGACCTAGCACACAACCGGTTAGCTCTCATTTTTTTAAGCACCCTAAATTTTTGATAAGCTGTTGCGCATCTAAGCTTTAGATTTGCCTATCTGATTAAATCCTGGCCAAGCTTTACCCATAAGCATTTTGACCAGAAGTTTTATGTTATAATAGGCAGATTGAATCATCACAGCTCTGGTTTTACTTAATCATACTAATATCTTAAAAATAATTTGTCAAGCCTTTTTTTTAGACCCAATTCAGATTTGCTTTTGGCTGGTGCTATAATGTGGTATGTTCTATGAACTATATTTTTTTACCCTTTCGGAGCCGCTAATTTATACAACCTTTATCCTCAGAAGGATTAAGTGATTTGAGCCTAGTTTGGATTAATGATTAGGATCCTATGGCATTCCCGTCCCGTGACCTACGCTCAATCGCTAGTTGTGTAATACTTACAGGATCTATAAATTGCCAGGGTTATACCCATAGGAAAGGGAGCAGGGAACAGGGAGCAGGGAGTAGGAATCAAAAATTTTCACAATTCATTGAAGATACCTATAGCACCTAAATTTACTGACTCTATTTTCAATAATTAAGTCTGTGATCAACTGTATTCCGATACTTTTTAGCTACCAAAGTCTACCAAGGTAGAAATTAGCCCGCCAAGGCAAGATGCTCTCGCATCCAGGGTGTATCTACCAAAGCTCTCAGGAATATCCCACGAGCGCCATTTATATCTCTATCCATTTTTTGACCATCAATTTTGGACTTAATGATTTTGCTTCCACCAATTTTGACGAGTTCACCTGTCCAGCTGACAGTTTGGCTGGTGTAGGCTTCACATACATCAACTACGAGCTTTCCTGTCTCGAAAGCTTTATGCTTAAGGAACTGTTTGAACCTGTAATGAGCAAAAGAGAGTAGGTTTCGGACTGTTTTTGTTCGCGTAGCGTGGCCTTTTGGCCAACGAATCTTTCGCTCTTGTCGTTTTGACATTTGAGATGTCTCAAAAGTGGGAAGCAGAATAAAGTCAAAATTGTCAACCAAAAATCTGGCAGCTTTGTGATGCAATTCATTGATCAAGTTCTGTATTCTGATAGTGATTATTCTGGCCGCCTTTCTGATTCGACGTTTTTGTTTACCTTTTGATAGGCTGATTTTTGAAATCAGCCTATCAAAAGGTAAACATAGACGCTGAATTCGAGAAAAGTCCCCTTCACCAATTTTTCCTACAGAATTTTCGGTGACATACTCCCACACGCTCATCGAAGATTACAGTGTGGGCTTCTTACCAACTCCAGCCATCACTATCGGCTTTCGCCGACGCGGGGCGCGTTCGGATACACGGGTTACTTTATTAACGACACGGGCCCCTCTTTGTCCCACCGCCTAAGAGTTGAGATCGAGACTCCGAGGTGCTCGGCTGCCTCTTTTGGAGTGACATATTTTTTCATTGACCGTGAACCTTACTAAATCTAGTATACTTAACTTTAGTAAAGTTTGCTAAGGCTTAGTAAGATATCTGGCTAATAGTTGCACCTCTTTGAAGGGTAATGTCGAAAACCTCAGGGTGAATGACTATCGACGTCTTTGGGAAACCAATGTTTTTGGGGTACTGAGTACCATCTACGCCACCTTAGATGACCTCAAGAAAACTAAAGGAAGACTGGTCATCATTAGTAGCGTAAAAAGTTACGTTGCCTTGAGTGGCGATTCTCCCTATAGTATGAGCAAATTTGCGATGCGGGCTTTGTGTGAGTCGTTGTCTCAAGAGTTGGCTCCCGATGGGGTGTCGGTCACACACATTTGTCCAGGGTACGTTGCTACTGAAATTCGTCAGCTAGACAATCAGGGAATTTGGCATTCAGACTGGGAGGATCCTATTTCCCCCAGGCTTCTGATTTCTGCTGATCAAACTGCCAAACAAATTGTTAAAGCTATTTCCCGACGACAACGGGAACAGGTAATAACAAACTACGGCAAGCTGATTGTCCTGATCAAGCGTCACATGCCTTGGTTGCTCTCATTGCTGATTTCAAAATTCCAAATCAAGGTAGCTTCTAAGCCGTCACCGATTCAGCAATAATATTTTTTACTATAGCAATTATCATCTCATTTTCCAGAAAGTTGTCTCCGACTACCTGTTTTTGCACTTAGCCATACCTTTAGTAACCTGAAACTAATTACCAGATCCCTTTTTATTGCCATAAAAAACTGTTTTAAACTCCAGAAAATCGCTGTTTGGACTATAAAGCGTATAAATAGCCTTTCCTAGTTCTTTGCCTACATTTCCTACACCAACAACTCTTCTTTTGGGTGCAGTAATAGTTTGCACGGGTTGCTGGCGATCTAAAGTCATCACCGAACTATTTACTGAACCTCTTTGTAGTTGATATTCAAATACTTGACCCGAACGACCACAAAAGAGATGATTTGCCTGGACTCTTTGCAAGCGGTCTAGCATTTGCCAGGGTAAGGTTTCGGGGGTTAACTCATCGCTGACGCTAACAGTGCTACCGTGAATTAACAAACAATCTAATTCAAAGAAGCCAAAATGACAGTTGCGTAACCACTGTACGGTTTCGCGAGATACCGAATCCCAAAGAAGTTTAGCGGTTTCTTTACCAAAGCGCTCGATTAATTCTGTCGGTTCTGCTGTCGAACCCAAACCGTGTAAAGCAAAGCATTGTTCTTCCCACCAGCCGAAGCATACTTGGGGTTCTAATTCTCCAGGTAAAGGATTCTGAATTCGTTTAATTACTTGTTCGCTATCTTGGTTAGCTGCTACGATATCGCCCAGAATATACAATGCTTCCACCTTAACGCGCTGGCGTTTGATATCTGCCAACACTGCTTCGTAAGCTGCGATATTTCCTTCAATTCCGCTTAAAATTGCCCACATTGATTTTCAATTTAAATATTTAAGTAATTTAATTTACCTCTCACACACATGAGTAGGATCGTCGGCTTTTTCGGCAAATTCCAAACCTCTAGCCAAACGCCAAGCGAAAATCGGTGGTAAACCAGCATCTAAGATGGCAGCGCAGGTTGTTTGATAGTCATACTCCACTTCCCGCAAGTTTACTGCTTGTGTTTCCGTGTCATAGATAACATAGGTAGCATTGGGACGACCATGACGGGGTTCGCCTACCGAACCGACATTGATAATTCGCTTCAGGGGAGTATTAAAACTTATGGTTGGTTGTTCGTTTCCACTGGGTTGACGAACTTTAACCTGTAATTGTCCAGAATCTAGGGTGCGGACATAGGGAAAGTGGGTATGTCCGCAAAATAATATATCTGCATCGCTGGAGAGAACTCTTTCTAAAGCAGTGAAAGCATCCATTTCGGGTAACAAATATTCGTGGTTGCTATTAGGACTACCATGTACGAAACAGAGATTATCTTCTTTGTAGGTATGGGGTAGTTGGGCTAAATATTCCCTAACTTCGGCATTGACGTGCTTATTTGTCCATTCGTGGGCAATTTTACCTCTTTTTTCCGCCAACAGGGAAGGATAACTACATTCACAAGCATTTAGTCCTTCTACAATATCTTCATCCCAACAACCCTGTACAGTGGGAATATCTAAAGAACGAATTTGTTCCACCACTGCATTAGGATAGGGACCATAACCCACTAAATCCCCCAGACAATAAATCTTTTCTGCTTTTTGTTCGTCAATATCCAGTAAAACTGCATCTAAAGCTGCATAATTACCATGGATACAAGATATCACTGCTATTTTCATACCACTTCTACCTCTGGTTCACTTTCTAAAGACTCTTTTACTTGTTGTTGGTAATAATTAATTGCCGATTCGGGAAGACAGCAATCTCGGACAGTTTGAACAATTTCAGCTTTATCTAAATTACTACCTACTATTTCAAAACCACTAAAACGATCTGGTTTACCATTTAACCAACGGGGTAATTTTAAAGGTTTAAATGCTAATTCCGATTCCCCTAGTATGAAGTCACCATAATAAATTTGTCCATCCACTAGGTCGAAAATTCCTTTTACCCGAGCTACCTCACCGTAAGCACCTTGAGTAAGTTCCAGCCAAAAAGTAGCTAAACTATCAAAATCTACAATTTCCCCCGTCAAAACCCCCCGATGAATCTGCAAAGCTGTGGTTGGCTTACTGATGTTATTTCCTGGAATAACTTCATCCGCCCAAGTATTTAACTCTGTACTATCTGTATCGCCGGGGATTATGGCTACTCGATGGGGGTTCAAAGTTTGCAGTAAAGGTTCAATTCCGGCTAAATCCAAATACCAGGGAATCTCTAGATAAGTTATGGTTTTGTCTAATTCCGCTTCTTCCCCTGTCTGATAAAGTTTTAGTTGAGGGTATTCACTTTGGAGATATATTGCATCAATGGGTACGGAATCAGTTTGAGGACTGAAATAACCTACAGGTTTATTGGTTTGGGCTATTTGTTGACCAATCCAGTGGGTTTTACCGCCACCGGTCGGACTGGCGACAGCAATAATCATAAGCAGTTTTGTTGATAACGATAATTATTGTATCAAAAAAAGAGATGAGCTTTATACCCATCTCTCATGCTGTCACGCGAATTAATTAATGCATTGAACGGTTGTAGTGAATTAAACTCATAAACTCCTGACGGGTTTTTGGATCATCTGCAAATACGCCTCTAACCGCACTAGTGGCAGTCCAAGAACCAGGTTTTTGGACTCCTCGCATTACCATACACATATGGCTTGCTTCCACTACTACCGCCACCCCTTTTGGTTTTAATAATCCTTGAAGGGCATCGGCAATTTGGGCAGTTAATCTTTCCTGTACCTGCAAACGTCGTCCGTACATTTCACAAATACGAGCAATTTTTGACAGTCCGATTACCTTACCGTCGGGAATATAAGCGACGTGAGCGTGACCGAGAATAGGTAAGATATGGTGTTCGCAGGAGCTAAATAGGTCAATGTCCCGAACTAAGACCATTTCATTGGTATTTTCGTGAAATACTGCCCCGTTGAGGAGTTCGTCTAAAGATTGATGATAGCCAGAAGTCAGAAATTTTAAGGCTTTGACCACTCTTTTAGGAGTATCTTTCAAGCCTTCGCGGTCTGGGTCTTCTCCCAATCCTAACAGTAAAGTCCGTACCGCTTGGCGCATCTCTTCTTCAGAAACGAGAGGTTGGTGGGTGGTATTTAGTTTTGGTAATTTGCGATTAATTTTATCAATCTGGTTCGGTTCGGACTTACCTAAGGTCATGAATTTGAATTAGATGAAATTAAACAGTAACAGAAGTAGCCAAGCAGTTATTTAACTTTTGGCGAAGTTTATCGGTATCTATAATGATAACCGATAAAGACTAGCTGATTCGTAAATTCGCACTAAACCTTGTAGGATAAGGCTTGCGCTACAATAGCAAAACTGAACTATTTAATAACCAAAAGACAATCATACCAAGGCTTTCAGACTTTTTGAGATTTACGTTACGAATCAGCTGTTAATTGCGATGCGGCTTTGCCGACGCTACGGGAACGCAACGACTTCTGTTTCTTTTGCTCAAAGCCAGCTAAAATATCGCAATCAATAGGACTAATGTACCCCACATTCCGCAGGTGGGTCAGATCAACAAATAATATTTTTGGCAGGGAGCACCGAGAAACTGTAGAATCCCTTGATGCTCTTGGGTTAAGTTGATAATCTGTTGAACTCCATCAACAAGACCTATGTGAATCGACTGAAAACACTGAAACACCCAACGCATTGTTGGGGTAGCCGTCGGCTTACCTAATTGATTGTCAATGGTTTGTTTGGTTCTGCTGAGAGCTTGGCGTAAGGCTCTGTGAGCCAGAGTATAAACCAACAAACACAGACCCATCACCATGTGCGTTGGCGGCTACCCGTTTAGGAGTTTTGAGAAAGACACTGTAGGCATACGAACATCGGGTCTTTGAGAAAACGGAAACCCCTCTCAGTGCATTGTTGCCCTTTGTACTCACAGAGGATCTCCTCTGGGCTAAGTTGTTTCGACTCCAAGACATTGGTGGCAAGAACGAACCGTCCCGCCCTTCTTCGAGCCAGGGCAACCACCTCTTGTTTAACTTTCAAAGTCCCTTGGAGACGATAGTGATAGCCGTCTGGAGGTTGTCCTATTCGCGGTCGTCCCGGTTTGTGGTAGTAAGGATGTGGCACGACTTCGAGCTGAGACAAGCGCATGATAACGCAACTGTTGATTCAACTTTTCCCCTGCCCTGAAGGCATCAGCAGCACAGGCGAAGTCCTGTTGCCCTAACTGCAACAGTAGCTTTTGAGCCGACTGCTGATGCTGTTGGATTTTCTTGTTCTTGCTGCTTGAGGTCAGCTTCTTTTCTAGCTTGACTCTCCCGCTTCCGGAGTGTACTCGAAAAAGCAAGCGAGCGAAGCTGAATAATCATTAGTTACCATCTTCAGTAACACTCGGCGGATTGTGCTGTATGATGGCAGTCGGTTGACTTGAAACAATTGGCTCAACTCCTCACGATTGTTTCAATCCAATCAGCGTACGCTAAAAATCTTTTATTCCCTGCAGCTACTGCTAGGGTAAAGATAGCCAGACATATAGCCACGCTCGTGTCAACATCCGCTGCCCTAATCGAGCATCTGGTAAATCAGAAAAGGCTTCTAAAATAGCAATTTGACCCATTGATGTTGATTCTCTTGTGCCCTTGTGCCGGGAGCAGGTCTTGCGTTGCAGAACAAATGAACTATGTACCATCACAGCAAGCTTAAACCCATGAGGGGGCATAAGATTTAGTACAAATGTTCGGCATTTGTGACATGCTCCCTGTTGTGCCAAAGCATCTTATCTTACCATCTAGAATGAAATAGCCCTGTACCAATTACGGAGAGGAGGTTTAATTTTGAAGTGCCAGGGAAGTAAGTTTTAAAAAATTGTAACTGCCCAGATAGGGTATCTAGATAAAGACAAGCGGAATGTGGGTTTAAAACGTCGGAATCATGGTAAACTGAAGGGGGATATGAACTTGCGATCGCACCATAAAAACCTGCCGACAAGTTGAGACTTCACCGGACTGGAACCCCAATTTTCGGCAAACTACGAGCAATAATCACTAAGTGATCGCCAGACAGTAGTGTTTGATCTTTGGGGGGATTAATTAGGGTTTCCCGATTTCCATTGCTATGGCGCTCTATTGCGATCAACGTTGTATCAAACTCCTCTTTCAACCGCCGAGCAGCTTCCCAAAACGAAATGTCAACCCACCTCTGTGGTAAAACAATTTTGTAGAATTGGTTTCCCACTTGCACAGTTAGCAACTCTGCCAGCACATCTACAGCCCCTAGGTTCCGAGCTGAGGTAGCGATTAAGTGACTGGCTAGTTCATCAACAACAATAACATCTTCAACTCCCGCTACTCGCAGTTGGACATTGTTTTTCCGGTCAAGGAGTTGAGCACAAGTGTAGATTCCGGGTTGGAGTTTTTCAATGGTCAAGGCAGCTAGGACTGTCCGTGCATCCCGGTCTTGGTCACTTCGAGGACGGGTAGAATCAGCAAGGAGGATTGCCCGTGAGGCATGATAGATCCCCACACTTTCGAGGACATCAATAGTAGTGTAATCACCAATATAGAAATATATTTGGGAACGGTTAACTCCCTTGAGTTCCCACTCTGGTGTGTCGGTAAACTCTGCCACAACCACCATTGGATAGTGCTTGAGCTCAGAGTCTGCCTGGAGTTCCTCAATGAGTAGGTGACCACCTCGGTTCCAGCCGCAGATAACAATGTGATTGCGCAGTTCATCCAGTTCCAAGTATTTCACCTCCATGACTGTTCTAAGTCGTTGCACCATCACTGCTGACACTACACCAGTGAAGACGGCAAACATGGTTAACCCGCCAATGACTACCATGAGGGTAATCAGACGCCCAGCATCAGTCTGGGGTTCACCACCAATGGGTTCTCCTGAGATTAGGGTAAAAAAACTCCACCATAATGAGTCTCTTAGGGAAGCAAATGACTCATTTTGTCCTCCCTCCAGCAAATACATCCCTAAAGCACCGACTAATATAATTAAGCCGATAATCAGAAAAACTCCAATCTGAGCACTAATACTGGCAGCCAGTGAGGAAGAGATACGGTTGAGGTTACGGTTTACCAAAATTCCGACTCTGAGCAGCCTTAACATCCGTAAAACTCGCAATAAGCGGAATGCCCGGAACAAAGGCAGCACAGCAACAATATCCAGCCAGTAGTGACGCAAGAACCGACGTTTGTTTCTTGCCACTAGGTAGCGGATTGTTAGTTCTACGATAAATATGCCCGTCAGTAGCTCTTCGCTTACATAGACCAGTCCATATATGAAACCTGCACCCTCTAGACTTGCTTCAACAACCACTAGAACTACCGAAAGTAGAATTAGCAGAATGAGGGTGAATTCAGTTTGGGGAGCATGAATGAACTGGTCAAGACGGGACTTGATGGTTGATGACAAGTTAAAGTCTTCTATATTAAATGGAATTCACTCCATTTAATATTAAGAATTTTTAATTCTGAATGCTTCCCCCACCTGAGTTTTCATGGTGTGGGTATCCGTCTTAATTACAAGGTTTTATCCCTCGCGACAGGCGGCATTCTCGCGCCTGTTGCCAGGACTTTTGCTGGACTATTCCCCCAAGTCGTTGTCTTGATGCAATAGCGAGTGGGGGAAACCACGGCAGTCGCTCATGGGGGGAACCCCCAAGACCGCGCTGCCTCCCCAAGACCGTAATGGTGCGCTTTCCGTAGGCGAATTAAATTCGCCACGGGTCGCACCTCTGCATCGCTTCCGCTGTGGGGCTTATGCTTAGAAACTTTCACCTAGAGTCTGACGTTTATAAACCGACAGAGCGAGGAAAAACAGGTTTAATTTCCCTATCGTGAGAGGTCGTGCCTCCAGTTTGCTCAGAATCTCGTTCTGCCCTTTGCCGTACCACTCAAGATAATTCAATTATATCACAATTTGCCGCTCCTTGACCCCCACCTGCGTTCTCGTGGTGGGGGAATGCGTCGCTCATTTTTGTTCAATTTCCACAGGTTTGCTCCTAGCCGGTTGTACTACCCTCGGAAACTCTTAAGAGTCAGCATCAATCAACTCAATCTTCCTACCAGCGGGGGGATTAAACCTGGGCGGCTCTAACTGAGTCGGTGGTTTGACGATACCCGATGGTGAGGTCACTTCCGGTGGTGGAACCACAATTGGGAAGGAGCGAACCGGTGATGGCGGTTTGACCACTGATGATGGTTTTACCACTGATGGTGGGGAGGGAGCTGGTTTCGGGATCACCACTTGTGGGGGAGATGGAGGCGGAACCGGTCTTGGTCGTCTTACGGGCACAGGAGGTGGGGGAGGTGGGGCTAAAATCTTGCGCCATGATTGAATTTGCCGTTGGGCTTCCTGGTAAGGGCGAGTACCAGACGGAACTATGTTTGCGATCGCAATGGATTCAGACAGGTTATAGGCAGAACGACTTCTGGCTATGGATAGGATTTTGTAACTCCAGCGATTGACTACTGTTCTCGCCTCGCTACGGGATTTGGTTGAGGTTGGCACTTGCCTAGCTACTCGAATCGCTTTTCTTAGGGCTTGTGGAGTTCCAGCCTCAGCAATTTGGTAAGCTTCCCGTAAACGCTGCTGACCCTCTAGTTCTAACTTCCAGCTTCTGACTTTGCTTTGGGCTTCATTGTACAGAGCCCGACCTGCCTTAATTTGTTGGGCAGTTGCCACGGCTGCATATAGATCACCCCGGATTGCCAGAGTGCGTGCTTGGTCTAAATAAGGTTGGTCTTCTTGCTGCTGGATACTTCTAGACCACTGATTAATTTTACTTTGAGCTTCCTGGTAAAGACTACGACCTCGGGAAATTTTACGGGCTTCTTGAACAGCAGCTTGCAAAGAATCAATGCTGCCATAACTAGCCAGTTGTGCTGCCCGTTCCAGGAATGGCCTGTCTTCGATCAGCTGAATTTGACGAGTCCAATCTCGAATTTCGCCCCGTGCTTCCTCATAGCGGGGATTACCACGAGGGATCTGTTCCACTTCAGCTACTGCCAGTCTTAAGTCACTAGGTAAACCCGAGGTAGCATAGGTTCTGGCTCGCTCAAGTCGCGCCACATCTTCTACTTCTCGTTGCCAACGGCTAATTAATTGCTGCCCTTTCTTATATAGGGGACGTTCTGATCCCAGCTTTTGGGCAGATGCGATCGCTTCTTCTAAATCCCAGGTTGTACCAGACTCAGCACGAGATAGGGCATGAGCTAGGTCAATTAAATCCGATTTGAGTTCAGGTACTTTAATCGTTTCGGGAAGTTTATAGGCAATGTCAAGAACTTCGGACCACTTACCTTGCTCTAGCTTGTTCTGAGCAATCTCCACCAGCTTGTTGCCAGAGTCTTTAATTAAATCCTGAGCTTCTTTGTAAGCATAACTTTGCTCTGTGATTTCCTTAGCTTTTTCAATAGCTGCCAGGATCTTCTCTATATTGCCACTTCTACTCAGCTCATAAGCCTTATCCAGCTTAGCCGAGTCTTCCCGTCCCATCTTAATCTTATCCGTTAGCTGGTTATACTTAGCCGTAGCCCAGTAGTCATTGTCCACATAGGTCAATCGTACTGCTTCGCGAAATGCTAAGTTCCAGTTTGATAACCTCAACTGTTTTTCCGCTTGCTCATAAACTCCCTCTGCCCTCGACCAGATTTTCTGCCAACGTTTTACCCGCTTTTCTACTATCGCGCCAGCTACGGATTTTGAAGGAATACGTTTAGCAATCTTAAGAGCTTCACTGAGCTGACCAGCTTGAAACTTAGCTTCCCCAATCTCTAGGATTACCTGTGACCACTCTTCGATATGTTGGTTAACTTGTGGGCGTAACGGGTGATCTTCGGGCAGGGCATCCACTAATGCGATCGCTTTTAGCAACTGGGGGACAGTTTGCTGATTTGCTGCCACCTGAGCACAAGATAGGCGCATCGATGCTGAAGCCGTTGGCCAAAACACAGCACGGCAGTTTGGTACAGCTGGCAACCTTAACAACATCATTGCTGAAGCAAATCCAGCACTACCGAAAAGCAACACAACTAAAGCTGACCAAAACTGCCAACTGCGAGGCAAGAGGTTTTTTACTCCAGTCGTTTTTCCTGAGGGAGCTTGTCTACCGGTAGTTTGTGCTGTGTTTAATCGAGAGTTAGCTACTGGTTGACCAACCCCAAATTTTTCTGATTGCTGGGGGGGCTGTGTCGATGGGTTTCCTCGGTCAGGATAGTTTACGTTCGGTTGAGTAACCGGCTGGCTCTGGTTAGGTTGCCAGCCATTAAACTTACCTGAACTTGAACCATTTGAGGTTGGCCAACGGTCTGGAAATTCTCTATTTCTGGTCATAATTCACTTCCACACTCCCTACACCGGAAGACAGCAGGTTGTTTACAGCAACCTCAGTTGTTGAGATTTTACCCACCTTACACATATAGAGTCTACACCCTATCTTATAGTAGTGTTCTTATAATTCTGGTTGAGTTTATATGCTGATCCATATTTCTTGCAATCCTTTACAAGTCAGGATTCTAATCTTCCAGTTACAGTAGGAAGTCCAGTAGCTACTGAGTTTACAATTCTTTTATCAATTGAGATAGTTGATCGGGATTGGCATGATAGACCTCTGAGCAAAAATGACAAGTTGCCTCAGCGCCACCGTCTTTTTCTATCATATCCTGAAGTTCCTCTTTTCCCAGCATTTTCAGAGCCCCCAACATCCGGTCAAAGGAGCAACCACAGTTAAAATGCAGCATCTGGGTTTCTGGAAAAATCTCTAGCTCCATATCCCCCAGCAACTGTTCAAAAATCTCTGGTAAGGTCTGGTTAGCTTGGAGCAGTGGTGTAAAACCTGATAGTTTGGTAATGCGAGATTCCAAAGTTTGAACTAATGCCTCATCCGTTGCTGCCTTAGGCATAACTTGGATTAAAATACCCCCAGCCGCAGTGACCCCTTGAGCACCTACGAATACACCAACCACCAGCGCTGATGGGGTTTGTTCCGAATTTAGCAGATAGTGAGCGATGTCATCACCTATTTCACCAGAAACCAACTCTACTGTACTCGAATAGGGATAGCCATAACCCACATCCCTAACCACGTATAGGAAACCATCCTTACCAACAGCACCACCCACATCTAATTTGCCCTTCTTATTTGGTGGCAGTTCCACCTCTGGGTTGTCTACATAACCTCGAACTTTACCATCTAATCCTGCATCCACCATAATTCCACCCAGTGGACCATTGCCATTGATCCGAATATTGACCCTCGACTCTGCTCGCTTCATACTAGAAGCCAGCAGAAGACCTGCAGACATGGTACGACCTAGGGCAGCCGTTGCCACATAAGAGAGTTGGTGACGTTGTCTAGCTTCTTCCGTCAGGCGTGTAGTAATCACACCAACTGCGCGAATACCCCCTGAAGCTGCTGTGGCGCGAATTAACTGGTCAGCCATAGAAAACTCTTACACTTCTTAATATAATTAATGTTTATTTTACAAAGTATTGAGAAAGTATCGAGTCCCTTGCTTGCCCTCTCCTTTTAGCCGAGGCATTAAAACAACAGACGGGATTTATCCCATTGGTTCATTCACAATAATTACAAATATTTCCTACGAGTAAGGACGATCTAACCAAAATGCTAGGAATCTTTCAAAAAAGTCATCTGAGGATTGAAGTCGAAGCACCACAAAATGTGATCCGGGATAGTCTGCTCTATACCGCGCAACTGCACCAGTGGTTGTGGCCGGAGAATTTATCTTCCGAGTTACCCGAACAGCTAGATTTAGGATTGACCTTTACTTCTTCCATCGGGCCAGTAGCAGTACAACACAAAGTTGAGCTTGTTCAGCCGAACTGTTTAAGACTGCTCTTGAGCCAGGGAATTGATGGTTATCATGAATGGTATTGGGGAGATGGTTGGGTACAATCTCGCCTAGAAGGGGTGTCTTTGTTACCCTTGAATTGGGGTCAAACCTTAAGTTTGCTGAGGCTACGTCAGTTTGTAGAACAGCATAAAGCCTCTGACTCCTAACGTAAAAATTGATCTAAAGCGGCTTTCAACTCCTCAATTTCTACCTCAATGTTGCCCTGCTCAGCGGCACGACCGATACACTCGCTTAAATGTTCATCTAGGATAATTCGTGCCACTTTATCCAAAGCCCCTCGAACTGCAGCAATCTGTACCAAAACATCAGGACAGGGGCGACTTTCTTGCACCATAGTCTTAATCCCTCGAATATGCCCCTCGATTCGAGACAGGCGATTGATAATTCGCCTCAGAGATTCTTCATCATGGACGTGACCATGGGTATGTTCACTATGGTTGTGATTCAGTTCTTGAGTCAGGGCATATTCTCTATCTTTCGAGATCATAGCGGTTTTATTAGTTTTATTAGTCCAAGGTTAACCAACTTCCTGGGTATATCATTATTGATAATTATTAAGCTTAACTTCTTCGGGTCTCAAGGGCTGATCACCCCTTGAGGTCAACCTCTCTCACTCTCGGTGCGCGCCTCCTAGGGTCGCACCGTCTGGAACTCGCCCAGGTACTACTAACGTCATAGTAATAACTCTCAAAATAGCGATTAGATGCTTGTAGCAACTAATCCACAATCCTACAAATCTGCCTCGAAACCCACTCCTGGCTCTGGGTGGGAGGAATATCAGGGAAGGTAAACTTGAGTTAGGGGTTAACACTAAGGGTCAGCAACAACTGACTACTAACCACTAGCCAAAGCCAAGTAAATCCCATGGGTTTTAGGTCGTGGGATTGGCTTAGCAATAGTATTCCCCAAAATTAACCAGAAGAATACGATAATACTATGTCATCAACTAAATTTTCGATTTGGCTTCGCTCAATTAGTAACTATCTCTTGGCTATTTTACTTGGAGTCTTATTGACAGTTGGCGTTTATCGTGTATCTCCCTCCAAGGCTGCTCCTGTACCCAGCACAGACTCAGTAACTCCGCCACTGATCGCCCAACAACTGCTAAGTCCACAGCAAGCTAGTAATAGCAGTTTTGTAACAGCAGCGGTGAATCGGGTTGGAGCAGCAGTGGTGCGTATTGACACCGAGCGCACAGTTTCCAGGCGCGTCGATCCCTTGTTTGATGACCCCTTCTTCCGGCGCTTTTTCGGTGATGACTTTTCAGCCCAAATTCCCCAAGAAAGACGTTTACAAGGTCAAGGCTCTGGCTTTATCATTGACAACAGTGGCATCCTACTGACTAATGCCCATGTTGTGGAAGGTGCAGATAAAGTAACCGTTACCCTCAAGGATGGGCGCAAGTTTAATGGTCAAGTCAAGGGTGTTGATGAATTCACTGACTTAGCTGTTGTCAAAATTAACGGTACTTCCTTACCGATTGTCTCTCTAGGGGATTCGAGTCAAGTTCAGGTTGGAGATTGGGCTATTGCTGTTGGTAACCCCCTAGGGCTAGATAATACAGTGACTTTGGGAATTGTCAGCACCATAGGACGCTCCAGCGCTCAGGCAGGTATTCCCGACAAGCGACTGGACTTTATACAAACCGATGCTGCTATTAATCCTGGAAACTCTGGTGGTCCGTTGTTGAATGCTACAGGGGAAGTTATTGGCATCAACACTGCTATTCGGGCTAATGCCATGGGAATTGGTTTTGCTATTCCCATCAACAAAGTCAAAGAGATTTCCAACAAACTAGCCCAAGGGCAAAAAGTTGTCCATCCATATATCGGTGTTCGGATGACAACCCTAACCCCGGAACTAGCACAAGAGAACAACAATGATCCCAACTCTGTTTTACTATTACCAGAAATCAATGGTGTCTTGGTAATTCAAGTAATGCCGGATACACCAGCTGCTGATGCTGGTATGCGTCGTGGGGACATAATTGTTCAAATTGATGGAACATCTGTTACTAATGCCACACAACTACAGCGCCTTGTGGAAAATAGTGGAGTAAATAAGGTTCTAGAAATAAAAGTAAGGCGCGGTAAGCAGACTACTAGCGTGTTTGTCCGCACCGATGCACTAAAAAATCCTAATTAGTGATTACCAAAAAATTTGGGTCTAAAGCCCCGTCCTTACAGGAGGGCTTTTTTTTTGTTCGCAACTGAAGGCTCCAAAGGAGCATCTTTGTATTGACAGTTTGGTAGCACCGTGTTAATATAAAGGAATAATTAATGTTCTAAATAAACATGATATTGAATAATTAGACAGTGTAAAAAACATGTTTTGAGATAATCATGTTGCACAATCAAGTCTAACGATTTGGACATCTATGAAAGTCTTTGATCAAAAAAATGTTCATCTAAATTTGTTAACTTAAACTTGTTAACTTAAACTTGTTAACTATTTTAGGTACGGTGGGGTTAGAAGTTACCGTAAAAATAGTGGAGCCTTTATAGTTAGTCGGCGCTTGTGTAAAAATTTTTAACCTTTTTGATTAAGGCTCCACTATTCTATGGTTTAGTTTCCGGCACACCGAAACCTGGATCCGCTGATCCAATACGCTTATAGATAATTGTCCTCTACCTTTTCTGGTTCAGACCTGAATAGGCAAGACAGCTCGTTGTTCGCTTAGCGTGGCCTACGGCCAAGTAAGAATCCCCTTTGTTATAGCAGGGCTGTAACATTGCTCGATGCTAAAATTCCTGGGTGAGGGGCTCAAAGCCCGTTAATGTCAAGCAAATCGCCGTTTTTTTATACTATTTTTAATAATATAAAAACAGGGGCGAAACCGCTGCCACTCGGGAGCTTTAGCGAACCGAAAAATTGACAATGAAACAGCCCTGCGTTGTTATAGGAGGGGGAGTGTCAAGAAATTCACCAGATGATCTAGTACAGGCAATCGCCAACACCCAGAAAAACATTGAGCTACAACCAGATAATCCTCAACTTTATTTAGAATTGGGAGAACTCTACTGCCAACAAGGTGAGTGGGTCGAATCAATTGCCTGTTACCTGAAAGCGATTAAGATTAAACCGGACTGCGAGGAATTTCACGAGCAGCTGTGGTACCTATTGTTGTCTGCTCAGATATCATCCCAGGGATTAGAAGAAATTGATCGCTGTGCCCGTCAAGTGATACAAGCAGCCACCATGTATCAGCAAGCCCTTGCGCTAGAGTCAGATGTGTTATCAGCGCAACCCCACGAGGCGCTGACAAAACAAGAAGGACTTGCTGAAGCGATCGCGGATTACAACTATGCCATCGAGAAGGGCATTGAGTCAAAAATGACAGGGACAATCGCAGACATGGTGGTTGCTTTGGCTGAGAAATTAAAACCAATACATTGGCAATTGCGCCAAGATTTCCAGTTCCTTGATTCCCTCCTTAGACAGCATCATATCCCTTACTGGGCTATTTCAGGAACTTTAATCGGTGCTCTGCGACACGAAGGAGTCATTCCCTGGGATGATGACATTGATATTGAGATGACAGAGGCAGATTTCCAGAAATTATTTACTTTAGAAACTCTCCTCAATGATCATGGTTTCTACTTTAGAAAGATCGAAAAAAATCTTTACAAAATAACTGACGGGATTGAAATTTATATCTATGACCAAAGGAGATTGCCCTCTGAAGGGGGACATCCTCAGTATCCAGATCTCGATGAGATCTTTCCTTTGCGAGAGTTTCAATTCTACAATTTTAAGATTTATGGACCCAACCAGGCCGAGAGGTATCTCAAAAGAGGATACGGGCAAGACGTTTTAAAGGTTTGCAGGATTTGGAATCATCGTTTGAATGTCGCACTAGGACCTGATCACGATCCGAAGCGATATTCATTGAGCACAAAAAAGGTTAAAATTATTTTAAATTTAGTTTAAAGGTTCGTTAAACGTCGTTAGATAAGGCTATTGAGCCTTTGCACTGGTTTCCCTAACTCCCCTGATTTCTTCCCCACCATGGAAGGGCTGGGAGCTAGGTAAGCTTGTCATGTCTCTAAACACTGCTAGTCAAGTAGTGCTGAAAGGCTATGAGCCGACAGCAGCATCAGGGATTAGAGAGCTAATCCTGAGTTAACTGTGTTTTGAGTGGCTCATGATCGATTGAGATCCTTAACAAAGATGAAAATCTTGCCTATCCCCTAGACCGCTTTGGTTAAACATTGTTGCAATTTTAGGATGCCACATGAAAACAACAGCACAATTTAGAAAAACGACAGAACCTAGAAAAGCAACGCAAGCTAGAAAAACAACACAACCTAGAAAAACAACACAACTTAGAACACTGCTGAACTCTAATCAGTTAGAGTTTCTGATAGAGGCCCATGATGGAATCAGCGCTAAGATTGCTGAAGAGGCAGGCTTTCAGGGCATTTGGGGCAGTGGCCTCAGCATTTCTGCCCAGTTGGGTGTGCGTGATAACAACGAAGCAAGTTGGACTCAAGTCTTGGAAGTAGTTGAGTTCATGTCCGATGCCACTTCTATCCCAATTCTGCTGGATGGGGATACGGGCTACGGAAATTTTAACAATGTGCAACGCTTGGTCAAAAAATTAGAGCAGCGTGGTGTCGCTGGTGTCTGTATTGAGGACAAACTCTTCCCCAAAACCAATAGCTTTATTAAGGGCACAGCTCAGCCCCTGGCTGACATGGACGAGTTCTGCGGCAAAATCAAGGCCGCTAAAGATGCCCAAAGTGATGATGACTTTGTCCTGATTGCCCGGGTAGAAGCGTTTATTGCCGGTTGGGGGCTCTCAGAAGCATTAAGGCGAGCCCAAGCCTATTACGATGCCGGAGCGGATGGCATTTTGATCCACAGCTCCTTGCATGTGCCTGATGAAGTGTTGGCCTTCAAACGGGAGTGGGGCGATCGCTCGCCAGTGGTGATTGTACCGACCAAGTACTACGCAACACCGACTGAAGTCTTTAGGGATGCTGGCTTCTCTATCGCCATTTGGGCGAATCACCTGCTCCGAGCTTCCGTTACCATGACCCAAAAGGTGGCTCAGAGGTTAATGCTAGAGCAGAACCTGCTGAATGTTGAAGACGAGATCGTCCCTGTGTCTGAGATCTTCCGGCTTCAAGGGGTTGCCGAACACCTGGAAGCGGAGCAGCGCTATTTACCCCAGAACGCTGCTGCTGGGATCCGCACGATTCTGCTAGCCGCCTCGCGCGGGATTGAATTGGGTGAGTTCACTAAAGATAAACCCAAGTGCATGGTAGATCTGCACGGTCAACCCCTGCTATCACGGATTGTGGAAGAGCACCACAATGTCGGTATTCAAGACATCACTGTGGTGCGTGGCTACAAAAAGGAAGTTGTCAACTTACCTGGCCTCGATTATGTAGATAACGACGACTATGACACCACAGGTGAACTCGTTTCCCTGAGTCGAGGCTTGCAGGAGTTGCCCCAGGATGGACAGGATTGGATCATTGGCTACGGTGATGTTCTGTTCAAGAAGTACATTCTGCAAATGCTGTCAGGGGTTGATCATGACTTTGTGGTCATTATAGATTCGAGTCAGCACCGCCAAGCCGAGCAGATCCGACCCGATTACGTTGCCTGTTCTCTACCCGACTCGACTCAGGCATTTTATCAACATGTTTATCTACAGCAAATCACCCCTGACCTGCCCGAGGGCGAAATCTGTGGCATATGGACCGGATTGCTGAAAGTGTCCCAACAGGGGCAGCAGAAATTACGGGATACCCTTAATACTCTGCTCCAGTCAGAGCAGGTGCGGCAACAGGGACGAATGCCAACTCTGATTAATGGGTTGATCAGCCATGGCCATCGGGTACATGTGCTTTATATCAAAGGGCATTGGCTCGATATCGATCAAGTCGAAGATCTGTTCAAGGCTGGAAGTTTCTAGATGATCAAATCCGAAGACTTTATCCGAGCGGCTCAGGCAAAGGGGTTTGGGTTATACACAGGGGTGCCCTGCTCCTACCTCAAATCTTTTATTAACACTGTGATTGACTCTGATCATCTCCGCTATGTGGGGGCTGCCAATGAAGGGGATGCCGTGGCGATCGCCTCCGGTGCCGAGTTGGCTGGAGTGCCCAGTGTGGTCATGTTTCAGAATTCGGGGTTTGGTAACGCTGTCAATCCCCTCACTTCTCTGAATCAAACCTTTAAAATTCCCATCTTGGTGATTGTGACCTGGCGAGGACAACCCGGTGGGGCACCGGACGAACCCCAGCACCAGCTGATGGGAGCCATTACTCCCCAATTGCTAGATCTAATCCAGGTGCCATGGGAACCTTTTCCCACGGAAATAGACCAGGTTGAGCCGACTCTAGACCGGGCAGTTGCCCATATGCAGGAGCATCAGACGCCCTATGCCCTGGTGATGCAAAAGGGTTCGGTAGAATCTTGCCAGTTAAGCTCTCAATTAACCGTCAAGCCCCTCTCGATCACCCCTGCTGAGGCTCTCCCCCTTCCACAGAACCCCTCCTTCACCCGTCGTGACATGCTGCAAGCCATCCAAGCTGCAACTGGGCCTGAAGACATTCTGTTGGCCACTACGGGCTACACCGGTCGGGAATTGTATGCCATTCAGGACCAAGCTAATCAACTTTACATGGTTGGTTCCATGGGATGTATCTCCAGTCTCGGCCTGGGCATGGCCCTGGCTCAGCCCCACCGTCGGGTGATTGTGGTCGATGGCGATGGTGCCGCTTTGATGCGCCTAGGAGCGTTAGCCACCGTTGGCTATGAACGTCCGCCCAACTTGCGGCATATTCTCCTAGACAATCAGCGCCATGAATCCACAGGGGGACAGTCCACGGTGTCGGCCTCCATTGATTTTGGTGCGATCGCAAAAGCCTGTGGTTACAAACAAGTTGCTGTAGCCACAACCCCTGAAGAGGTGAAAGCTTTGACCCAAGACCCATCCGAGGAATTAATGTTCATTCACGCCAAGATTAAGCCTGGTATTCCTGAAAAATTACCTCGGCCCCACATTACCCCCCTAGAAGTTGCTCAACGTTTACGGCAGTTTATCAAATCGCCGTAATCACACCTTGATTCGATCTCAATCCAGCCAAACTCTAAGCTTTACATCAACATGAACCGGACCATCTTACTCAACCCTGGCCCTGTTACCCTAAGCGAGCGGGTGCGCCGTGCCTTACTCCAGCCAGACCTGTGCCATCGTGAACCTGAGTTTGCTGAGCTGACCCTAGATATCAAAGCCCGCCTAGCCAAGGTGTATCCCGCAGCCGCTGAGGACTATGAAGCGATTTTACTTACCGGTTCCGGCACTTGTGCCGTAGAGGCAATGCTATCAACCCTTGTGCCTCAGGATGGCAAGGCTTTAGTGGTAACAAATGGGGTCTATGGTGAACGCATGGCAGCAATGATCAAGGCTCACGGTAAGTCCCTGGAGGTGATCAAGGCTCCCTGGCACGAGCCAATGAACCTGAAAGAGGTTGAAACCTGCCTGAGCCAGGATTCAGCCATTACCCATGTGATTGCCGTTCATCACGAAACCACCACTGGACGGCTCAATGATGTGGCTCAGTTGGGTCAACTATGTCAGCGCTACAATGTCGCACTGCTACTTGATAGTGTTTCCAGTTTTGGGGCTGAGGCCATTGAGTTTGCCCCTTGGAATTTAGAAGCCTGTGCTGCAACGGCCAATAAATGCTTGCATGGTGTGCCTGGTCTATCCTTTGTGTTGGTAAAGCGATCCATTTTCGAAACTCGCCCCTCTGCCGCTGGGACCGTTTACTTAGATCTCTATCGCTATCATCAAGAGCAGGCAAGGGGCTATTCGCCCTTTACCCAAGCAGTACAGGTGGCTTATGGGCTCCAGGAGGCTCTCAAGGAAATGGAGGACATGGGGGGACAGTCGGCTAGAAACAGCTCTTACACTGAGCGTGCTCAGCAGATTTTGCAAAGTCTGCAAAATCTCGAGATCAAACCGCTCTTGGATGTGCAGGATTATAGCTGTGTCCTGACTTCTTTCAAATTGCCCCCAGGCTACAGCTATGACCAAATCCATGACACGCTCAAAGAATCCGGTTTTGTGATTTATGCGGGGCAGGGGGGACTCAAAAACCAGATTTTCCGGATAGCTAATATGGGCGATATCCAACCGAGTGATCTAGACCGTCTGCTGGATTGTTTTCATGGCTTGTTTAAGAATTAACAGGGAATATAAATTTAAAATGCTAGCTCCTAATTTTTGGAGCTACACACATATTTTTTATAGTTTTGGAGAGGTCTTTTTCGCAGTAAAAAATGGAAGCTATTTTTTTAGATTTTGATGGGGTAATCGTAGATTCTCTTGAAGAATGGTATCACATTGGCGTACTTGCATATCATGGTATCGACAAACCTCTTCATGATAATCAACATAAAGAATTATATAAAAATAATTGTCATCTTATTTACTCAGATGCAGATGAATATTGTTTATTTAAAGCCTTAGAAAATCAAACTATAAAAGACTTTCACAAAATTCGTAAAGATGTAAATCAAAAAGAAGTAGATAGTTATAGTAAACAATTCAAAAAAATTAGAAATTTTTATCAAAATCATCATTTAAATTGGTGGTGTGGGTTACATAGTCTTACAGATTATGGAAAAACACTGACAAATCCAAAAAACACCAAAGATTATTTTATTCTAACTCGTAAAAATATGGATGATGTTTTAATTTTAAAAAACTATTTCAATATTAAAATACCCGATCTAAAAGTATTTGATTATAGTCATTCTGTAAAATATGGCGGTAAAGTAGATTTTATTGAAAAGTTTTTAGATAACCATTCAGACTATAATCAGGCTGTTTTAGTTGATGATAGGATAGAGAATTTGTGTAAATCTTCAAAAGTTAAGTGTTATTTCGCCTCTTGGGGTTATGGTAAAGGAAATAATACATTTGAAACATATAAGGTTAGTTAAACAGTAGTCAAACTTATTATGAAGTCTACATTACATATTTCAAAAAATTCGATAGATAAATGCATAGAAAAAATTCTAATAAATGAAAAAATAGACGGTAGTATTATAGGTCCAACTGTCTATTCAATGAATTGTTTTGCTCCCATTTACGAGCATTTTAATAAAAATCAGCTACCGATAATTGTACCAAAATATCCTTTATTTTATTCAAATATTGAGAAATTAAAGTTTCCTACCAGTGGTCAACGTTTTTTAGTTTTTGGGGGGGGAAGTCTCATAGATTTTGTAAAAGTTTGTGCTCAACGGGATAAAATTTATTTAACTGTTTTGTTATCTTCTATTTCCAATGATGGATTTTCATCTAGTTTTAGTTCGTTAAAGGCGGATGAAATGTCATATAATCAGAGTTATCCATCAAAAGCACCTCAGTCTGTTTATGCTTGTTTGCCCTTATTAAATAAGCACATGCCACATAAATTTTGGATTAGTGCTCTGGGTGAATTATTATCAAAATTGAATGTGTGGGAGGACTTAAAAGTTGATAAGAAAGTCAAGGAATTTGATCAAACACCTTTTTATCAAATTGAACGATTTATAAACAAATACACGAAACGTAATGAAAACTCATTAATCGAAATAATCAAACAGCTTTACTCATTTTCTTTATTAATGAAAAATGATAGTAGTTGGTGTAGCCGTTCTGAACACGAATTTGAGAAGTTATATGCAGCAGATAGTGACATGTCACACGGTAAATTAGTTTTAATGGGTGCTTTAGTTGCCATGAAGATAAGATGTATTTATAAATTACCTGATTTATATGAGCAGTTATTATATTATTGTCGAAAATTAGAGATAACCTTAGAATTAAAACAAGGATTTGATACTATTATAGAATCAAATACTTATAAAAGAATGAAAAAACTATCTTCAGTACGACCTGAAAGATTTGGCTTGTGGAATATTGTAGATTCCACAACTGTTGACTGGAAAATGATTATCAAAGAAATAATCAAGGAGTTATAGATATCGTGATTAAACCGAATCACATTACCTTATTTAGATTATTTTTAATTTTTATAGCTTTTGTTTCATGGTATCTTGTTCCTCCTCAATACTATCTGTATATTGGTGTGTTATTCTATATAGCATTTTTATTGGATGCTGTTGATGGGTGGTTAGCTAGAACAAAGGACTTAAAAACAGATTTCGGTAAGTATTTCGATCCGATTGTAGACTATATAGGTTTCCTAGCTTTGTATGTCATTAGCATTGAGATGGGAATTCTCCCGATATGGTTTGTTTTTCTAGCTCTGACAAGAGACTTTTTAGCAACATTTGCCAGACAGATATTAAATTTAAATAATATTGTGATTGAAGCAAATGTTATTGCTAAATTAAAAGCCGTATATATTGGTTATCCGTTGGTAGGGCTTTATTGGTATAAACTTTATGGGTTTTCAAGTCAATGGTTGTTTATTGTTATTGGTTTACACATACTACTAGAAGGTCGAATTTTTGGATATTCCGATCCTTTAGAAAATCGTTGGAATTCTATAATATTGTGTTTCACGACTATTGCAGTAATTACATTAACTACATTAAGACCTGCAAGTGAGAGTCTTTCTGACCTGACTGTGTTATTCATACTTATAACTCAATCATTGATCTGGGTTTCTGGTATTCAATATTTATGGTATGCCAGAGAGTATATTATTCAATCATTTGATTCAAACTAATCACTTTCACTAGTTTTTATTTTCTGTAGAAAAACAGTTAATGCTATGCTATAGTAGAAATTAAAATATAGGTAATTAAAGTTAAAATTAAAGAGAAGACTTAATGACTAATAATCAACAAGCCCAATTCTTAGCAAAGTGGTCAAATAAATGGAACACTGAGAGCAGCGAGGTTGAGAAGGAATATGATACTTTAGCTCAAGTATATGAGGATAAAGTCTTGAATTGGCAGTATGCTGGTCATCAGGTTGCTGCTGAACTGATTGCAAAATTTGTTGCTACCGATGGCAAAATTTTGGATCTCGGATGTGGAACAGGACTTGCTGGACAAGCTCTTCGAGAACAAGGTTATCAAACCATAATTGGAGTTGATATTTCTGGTAAATCTTTAGACCTCGCTAGGGATAAAAATATTTATACTGCTTTATATAAAGCAGATATACAGCAAGCATTGCCATTTCAAGATAATGAATTTGATGGAATCATTTCCACTGCTGTGCTTACTAATATGGAAACGTCAAATGTGTTGTATGAGTTTTGCCGAGTAGTAAAACCGGGAGGATATCTGGTGTTTACAAACCGAGAGGATATCCACTCTCAAAAAAAATTCGACGTTACCTTGCAACAGATGGAGTCAGAAGGCATTTTAAAACAAGCCTATCTTTCGCCACCACAACCCTATCTTCCCAATAATCATGATTATGCAGAGAAGATCAAGATTCTGTATTGTGCCTATGAGGTGTGCATTTGATGTCTCTCTGGGCTGTTGGCGAAGCTTGCGCCTTAGCCCATAGCATTGGAGATTCTAAAAGGTCGTTAATTCACGTCCTTCTAGAAATTAAAACATGGAGGCTCTCAACTCTGTTTCTTGTAGGCATAAACAAAGGTAGTTTGCCCCAATTTTTGGCGCAAACTTTCCCGTTGCTCAAGATAGTGAACGATGCTTCCATCCTTGTTCATATTTCCAACTCGCTCCAATGCTTGTTCTAATTCCCCTTGCTTCGCCAAAGACCAAGTAGAATCACCATTCCGATAGGTTTGCTTGAGGGGGCCTTCTGGGTCAAGGTAATTGTCACCTTGCATAACAGCATGAATTGGAACAACAATGCCCCCAAAGCAAAAGCCAGCTTGATCCAATTTCTGAGTAATGCATGCTATGGGTGGCATACGTTTAGCGATTCTTGATACCGCGTCTGGAATCAGATCAGCCCACCAAAATCCATCATAAATCTGTGGATGACTGCTGGTATTACACACAAATACGCCTTGGGGACGCAGCACTCGATACGCTTGCTCAAACACCTGGTTCAGTTCAGGAAAATTTTCCTGAGCTGCGTCGTCGGAACCCAAGTGATGGAGAACCTGGTTACACATTATCCCATCAAAGGTTTCATTCTCATAGGGAAGATCGATAAGACTGCCTTGATCTAAGTGAATATTGGGGTGATTGCGGAACTTTTCTGTTGCTTGCGCCAACATTCCCCCATTGAATTCTAGACCCCACAGGCTATTGACTTTGCTCTTCAACGCCTGGATATAGTTTCCAGTACCACACCCACCATCCAAGATCACCTGCTCTGGCAAAGGACGAGGGGTAGTCGCAAAGCAACCTAATAAAATCTCAACCCCGATTGGGATACGAGTGGTGTCGTAGTTTTTGGATGTATCCTGATAGTTTTCATATTCTTTAATCATGGCTTTGTTTTTACAATTTTCGGTGTTATCGATGATATTCTATGTCCTCATAATATTACACTGAGGTATACCATAGATATGGTTTTATGGGCGTTGCTGAATTAAGCAATTAATAGGAGTGGGGTGGGCATCCTGCCTGCCCGAAAATATTGATAATGGGCAAGATGCCCGTTCCACCAAGATGCCCGTTCCACAACAAGATGCCCGTTCCACAACAAGATGCCCATTCCAAAAGTTTATCCCCCTCCAGGATTGATCAACTTAAAGTTAGCCTCAGAAATTACGGCGGTTTGCATAACTATCAGGTACACAAGATTTTTTTCCCTCTTCCCTGTTCCCACTTCCGACTTCCCTGCTCCCTGCTCCCTGCTCCCTGCTCCCTAAAAACCGATAACGAAAGTACCTAACAGCAAGTGCAAACCGCTGTAGATCACATCATTATCCGCTTAACTGTTCAAGGGGGTAGAATTATAAACGATAATATTATACACAATTAACCATAACTATTAACGATGAAAAAATACATTAAATATATCCAAGACTCTCGGGATATCGCTAGATTATTAAATGGTGTAGAATCCGAAAATTTAAACAACTTATTTTGGTATGACTTACCCTTAAAATATGCAGTCAGTTGGCGCGGAATTTTTCACATATTTAACGCACACATATTCCAACGAAAACGAGATGCGATTGCCAAAAATTACGACATCAATACTATTTACTATTCCCACAGGGAAGAAGATGGTATCAACCATCCGAACCCTAGTGTTTGGTACTGTACATCCCTCAACAGTAAACCGTGGTTTGATGATAACGATGAAATTACCTCAATCCTCGAACAAAATGCCGAAATAATTATATCTGAGTACAACAAAATAGATGAATATATGAAAGAACATCCCGATCATGTTAGCTTAATGGGGTCAGGTCAATGGAATGGTATATTTATTTTTTCTACTGGGCGAGAGAAACAAGCTATAGCATATTTATGCCCAAAAACACTTTCAATACTCGAAAAATTACCCCTTTGTATTAACTTTGGTTTTGTGCTGTTTTCCGAGTTAGTTTCTGATAGTCATATATTGCCCCATAGTGGTTCTTCAAACTTAAGATTGAGATACCATTTAGGAGTGCGCATACCCGAACCAGAAAGTGCAAAAATACGAGTAGGAAATGAATGGCGCTTTTGGCACCAAGGTAAAGCTATGGCGTTTGACGATTCTTTCGAGCATGAAGTATTGCATCAAGGGGAAAAATCAAGAGTTGTCTTAGTTATCGATGTATGGCATCCCTCATTAAGTGAAGAAGATATAAAAATACTCAGTCATCCAGTTTTTGCAACTTATGGTAAACTGTGACGGATAAATATTACGTTATTCAGTTCTGTTGGCGATCGCTTAAACTGGTCAAGAAAATAATCCAATATGAATAATTTATAGAAATCTGATATAAAAATTTTAATATGTTCTCTACAAACACCATAGAACATGATTTGTATCTTTTCCCAAATCATAATTGCTGAATAGAGATGCTCACTGTAGACAAAGTAATACATTAGGGTGTAACATACATATTGTTTTAGAGCTATTTAAAGATTAGACATTGCAGAACAATTGGCACGACATCTGGAATCGCAGACAGGCTGATCACGCAGAGCAGCCAACTTTAGTTTCTTTGCTGGTTGCAAATGGCTACGATCCTCCCTGGTCATCAGGTGTGCAAGAATCTGGCTGGATGGCTTATGGGAAGCATATCGCGGCTCGGCTCAACATCACCCCAAAGGATTCATTGTTGGAAGTTGGGTGTGGTGCGGGTGCTTTTCTCTATCCGTTTTACCAACAAGGAAACCCCGTCGCGGGAATTGACTACTCAGCTAACTTGGTCAAAATTGCCCGAGTGGCCATGCCCCAAGCCACGATTAGCCTAGGAGAAGCAATTGATCTACCAAGAGACCGTCAATTCGATGTTGTGGTGTCAGGGGGAGTCTTCCATTATTTCCCAACCTATGAGTATGCAGCAGAAGTACTCCGGGGCATGGTTCAAATCGCCCAGAAAAGTATCGGCGTTCTTGATCTTCCTGATCTGTCTAAGCAGGAAGCAGCAATCAGTGCCCGGAAAGCAGCCATCGGAGATGCGGAATATGAGCAGAGGTATCGGGGACTCGATCATTTATACTACAGCAAGGACTGGTTCCAACAAGTTCTAGCAACTGAGTCGGTTGAAGTAACGACTGAAGATCAGTGCCTTCAAGGCTACGACAATAGCAAATATCGTTTCAATGTCTTGATCCATAAACACTAATGAAAGTAGAAACAGCTGTTATTCTAGCTGCTGGCATGGGCATTAGACTGCAGAAACTAGGGCAATCGGCTCCTAAAGGATTTCTCCAGTTGGGAGAGCAACCCATTATTGAGGAATCCATAGAGCGCCTGACTGCCTGCGGTATCCAGCGCATCATCATTGTCACTGGTCATTTATCTGACTTTTATGAGCGTCTCCAGCAACGTTTTAATGATCAGATATTGACGGTTCATAACCCACACTATGCCGAATCAGGTACCATGTATTCCCTCTATTGTGCCCGTGAGCTGATTGAGGGTGATTTTCTATTGTTGGAATCAGATCTGATTTACGAAAAGCTTGCTTTGACAGCAGTCTTGAACTTTCCTAAAGACAATGTCGTCTTGCTATCTGGTAAAACCAATGCTGGCGATGAAGTGTATGTGGAAACCTCAGGTGAGACAATCGTTGCGATGTCTAAAAATAAGGCTGAACTGGGGAGTCAAATTGCCGGTGAATTGGTCGGTATTTCCAAAATATCCCAGCCTTTGTTTCAAAGTATGTTGGCCCAAGCCACCGTAGGATTTAAAACGAGCCTCAAGCTGAATTATGAAACTGATGGGCTGATAGCAGCAGCAAAATCCTATCCAGTTTACTATACGGTGATTAGCGATCTACTCTGGGCAGAAATTGATGACCGATACCAGCTTGCCAGAGCAACAGAGCAAATCTACCCAGCAATTCTCCAGAAAGATGCTCAGTGACAGCACATTGGCAGATGGCCTTTATAGCACTGCGCGCTGTTATATTTACAGATCCTGTCAGGCTGCATCGACTACCTTGTCAAGATTAAAATCATACTTAGGCAACTCTTTCCTAATGGCCGTCTTCTCTTTGTGCCACCAATGCTTGATGGGGTTGAAGTCAGGGGAATAGGTGGGCAAGAACAGTAATTCACACCCAGCTTTTTCGATCAGTTCCCTAATGTAAAAAACCTACCCCTGTGAGTGCCCCATCTCCTCATCTGGATCTGTAGTCCTAGTTTGAAGAATTGGTATTACTTTAGTTGGGGAAGAGTTCAAGGTTTCTGAGCAGATACAACTAGGGCTGACATAGGCAGAAGCAGTCGATTATTTTGCCTATAGCTTGCAGTGTTCTGGTGAATTGCTGCCCGTATATTGTCAAGGGATTTACTAGTTTGAGCGCGCAGTATACCACCTGTTCTGGCGGTGCCTTTATAAAAAGCATCAAAAAGTTCATCGGCACTGGTAAGTTCCCAGACTAGGGGAATTTCCTGTACAGAAGGATTTTGAAATCCTAAATTTTGCAAACACTTGAAGCAATAATCTGGTTCACTAAATAGAAAAAATGGCGGCCCTTCTGGAAGAGTAACCTCTGAATTTTTATAGGTCTCAATCGCCTTATTCATAATCTTCAACGCTATCGATTTTTCTGGCTTACTCCACACAGTAAAGCCAAACTTGGCCTGGCTACGAATTACCCGAAATGCTTCACCCAGTGCCTTTTCTGGTTCAGCCAAATGCAAAATTCCAAAGTTCATTACGGCTGCTTGATATCGAGATTCGGCAAAGGGTAATGATTCGGCTTCCCCCTGAAAAAATTCGATCTGGGGATTCAGTTGCCGTGCTTTGGCAACCATAGCGTCTGATAAATCTACCCCCGTCACCTTACATCCTCGCTTCTGGGCCTGGGCAGCCACATAACCAGGACCAGTGGCAATATCAAGTAATTCCATATCCATTGCCGCATTTACACTATCGAGCAGAGTGTCGATAGTTTGGCTAGTCAGAGACGAAAAAGAGGAATGGTATTGGTCTACTGACTGTTGCCATCCACAATATTCAAATTGTCTAAATTCCTTGGGATTATTGGTGGGTATTGTCATCTTTCGGTAATCTTTTTGGTAGCTGTTAGGTAAGCATTCAGCCGTCAGCCGTGAGCTATAGCAGAAGTCATTTGTCAGAAGTCATTTGTCAGAAGTTAAACTCAAGCCAAACTGTAGTTTGAGACTTTTGTCATGTCCTAATTACCCTGGCGACTGCTATAAGAGCTCACGCTACTTGAGGTGCCGTCAGCAGACTTAACTCATATTAAATGAATGGTTACCTGTTTTATTCAAAAGCTTTTCCCGTAGCGTGGCACAGGCTACTTGAGGTGCTATCAGCTATCAGCCAAAAGCCTGTGGCTACGCTACGGCAACAGTTTATGCCCATAGCGCAAGCTACACCGAACAGCTTTTGAATAAAATAAGCTGACGGCTGATAGCTGACGCCTGAATGCTTACATGGCGTTGAGCCAAAATTAGCCTTAATGACGAGTGTAAGAACGCTCGAAATGGGTTTTAACTTGATGGGCAACTGTTGCTATAACAACGGCTGAGCCAGACCCTAAACTAGCTATTAGTTCAGTCCCAGAACCATCCGTAACTATTGCCAAAGCCGCCAATGCGATCGCTACTCCCACAAAAGTCGTTTTTAACCGGTTGGTTACCTGATAGGCTCGATTGCAGGAACCACAGATTTGAGTATGTCGCCTTAATCGGTCTAGGGGAGCTGGTTGCTGATTATCCTCTCGTTCTTTCTGGGATAGCTTCCTGGTGGAATAGCCTTGATAAAAAGGTAAAGACGTTCCGAACTTATCGAGCCACTTGCGATACTCAATCAACAACATATCCGATGTTTTGAGTTGTAAATACAGTGAGTTTAGGCTTGTTCCCAACCGCTCCACTTCTGCCTGCTGTCCCACCACAAGTGGTAAATCTTCTTCTAAGAATTTGTCTCGGTACCAGTGTTCCATCCAACGAGGCTGTAGCTTCAGTTTCCAGGTAGAGTGATTATTATAATTCCTGATAATAATACGGCATTTGCCTTTACCTAGAGGAAGGGAATAAAGTGCTGCTCCACCGATACGAACTGATTTTTCCCCACTTGAGCTTCTGTAGGTCACTAAATTGGGAGCAACGAAATCAAGGTTTACCCATGGGCTATTCTTTTGCCTGGTTTTTCGGTACCTGCCTCGAATCCCAAAAGTAGAACTTTCCAGGACTTCCATTTCTAAGGGTTGAGCGTATTTTCGACTACTTAGGGTGCCCTCGTGACTGATGTAGAGGTGAGAGGGATCGAGGGCATTTTCTATAAAATAGGTTTGGTCGTAGGGGAGGTCTATCATATAGTCTGAGCTGGCAACTGTAGGATTGTCCAAATCCGCTACAGTTGGGATTCCCTCTTGATCAGCAGCTTCAGGTTTCCCCATCCATACCCAGACAATACCTTGCCGTTCCACAACCGTAAAGGATTGCACACAGGCTTTGGCTGGAATCTTGGCATCTTCTGGTAACTGGGGAATGTGTAAACATTGACCATCTCGACCAAATTGCCAGCCGTGATATAAGCACTCAATTTTACCATCAATGATTTGTCCCTCTGAGAGTTTAGCGGCGCGGTGAGGGCAGCGGTTTGTTAAACAGGCTAGCTTACCATCTTGGTTTCTGAACAAGACCAAAGGCTCGTCGTACAGGGAAAAGCTGTAAGGACGGTCTGTGGGCAGGTCTTGCACAAAGGTAACAGGATACCAGCACTGCTGCCAGTTGAACTCTTGCTGTGTTTCAGCTATAGGAGCGGTGCCAGTTTTTTGTACTGCTTCTGGTGTTTTGGTATCAACTCTCATAGATAACTTCCTCTATGAAACAACTGACCATCAAAGATGGCGAATCTGGAGCTTTTTCGGCACTGACGCCAGCAATACTAAACCTTTAATGTCAATCTTAGTACTAAGGCTTGCTAGACATTGCCCACCCTATTTTTAGACAATCACGCATTCCTGTGTAATCAAATCAGCTGTGCGGGTATCATCCGTGAAGTTAGCAATCCCTCTCTTGATCCGATCGGTGCTGTATCTCCAACTAAGGATAAGAGTGCTATCGTGGCCAGGCTCAAGGGTTTCTGGCACGTTTATGGAAATTCCGTCGGGAAAATCAAAGATTAATCGACCGTCCTTCGGCCAATGGACAGGGTAATCTGGCAGGGGAATTTCATCAAATGTGCCTGATCGTAATACCAGGGTATCTATCGCCTTAATGCTCGGATAATCCCGATTACTTACCTCTGGTCTCTGATTAGACCAGGGAAATGGGACAACGTCAAGTTTCACTTCCCGGAACAAGGAAATCCTGGAGAGTACACATGGATTGCCTGATTCCTTGGAGCGATCGGGGAAATAGCTAATTACCACACTGATACGACGGTTCCCTTCCAACAGGTAAATCTCGGTCAAGTTGACCTGGTCTTTCCTAAAAGGTCTACTCAATATACCAGAGGATTTAGATGAAAACATCGTCGTTGAACTCAGATCGATGGGGTGAGAGATACCTGGACCGCATTTTTCAATAATCCACGTATTTTCTTGGACTTTCGAGGGATCGTCTTGGTTAAGAAAACACACATAATGCTCAATTTGAGATGCATCTGCTAGAGGAGTAAATCTTCTTGTGGAATCAAGGACTTCATCAAGACTTCCGTTACCCTTATATCGAGAAAGAATTCCTTTCCAGGTGAATCCATGATCCTTAATAAAACGATACCATTGTCGGAATAATTTTTCCTCTGACTGGTCAGTTGACTGCTTGTCCTGAATCTGATCACGATCATTCATGGTTCTTTAGTCCCTCTAGTCTGACTTAACCTACTCTAAGTTAACAAAGAAAGCGATTGGCCGTAGGCCACGCTACGCGATCGCTATACTCGCACCTATATACTCGCACCTACAGGATGGCATAGCTCTCGCGATCACCAAGTCAACTCCCTGATGCGATCGCGTAGGGGTTCAATGCTCGCGCATCGCATACCCCAGATTCATAAAACAAATGCGTTCGCGTAGCGGCTCAATGCTCGCGCATCGCATTTTTTTTCAACCCCTTTCTTTCTATTAAATAGATAGCAGTTATCAATCGGGTGAGTTACCCAGCCCTTGGGATTTTAGGGAGTAGGGAGTAGAGAGCAGGGTAAGCCCAGAAAAAATTGAGCCAAAATGTGATAAAAGGCAAGTATTATGACCATAGTAATCTTTGATTATCAGCACTATTGTACTTTTTTTCAATAGTTTTTTTCAATATTGTTAGTAATAATTACTCCTTACGGCGGTTTGCATAACTATCAGGTACACATTGTTTCTCCTCTTCCCACTTCCGACTTCCCACTTCCGAACGCGCCCCGCGTGGCCCACGGCCTCAGTCCCTGCTCCCTGCTCCGAAGTCCCTACAAACCCAAAACGAAAGTACCTAACTGAAGTGCAAACCGCTGTATTAATTTTGGCTCTCCTACAATGGGTGTGGTAAATGAGTAGTTTAAATGAGCGATTACCCCTTCAATAGCAAGGGATTCAATGAACTAAAAATGCCATTTTAATAAAAATGCATTTTTAAATTACTCAAAAGCTTACTTAGTAAGGTTTACGGCGATTATTTTATACTAATTTATCATAGCCACTCTAGGAGAGCCTTAATTTTTGCCCTTACCCTGGGCAGCACACTAACCCCTATTTACGCTGCCACAGCCAACTAATACCGCCCATAGCTACTGCCAATACCCCAAACAGGGAACTTGGTTCCGGAACAGTTTTCACCTCAGCAATCACAGTGACATTAGGATCTAATTTTGCCCCTGTATCGAATACAAACTCAAAAGCGTTGGCATCATCTAGAAGATTAGCGCGCAAGAACAAAGCACTCCAACGGGCAATGGTTTCAATCGCTTCATCCTGAGCTAGAGTGGGATTGCTAAAATCGGGTCGCGCACCAGGGGGTTAGTGGACAGTTACAATAAGTATCACAATATCTAGTAAAGTCTATGGAAAAGTCATAGACTTTAGTCATGGCATTAGTACCTCTCCGTAAGGCGGTCGAACTTACGGGACTCTCTCAAACCACTCTAAGGAAGTACGCAGACAATGGCACGATCAGATGCGAACGAACCCCCAGCGGATACAGGATGTTTTGTACAGTTAGCCTTGCCACTTTGGGGAAACGACAACCCCCAAAACCAGCTACCATCTGTTATTGCCGGGTCAGTAGCTCCAAGCAAAAAGATGACCTCGTCAGGCAAGTCGCGTACATGCACTCGCTCTTCCCGGAAGCAGAAATCATCAAAGACATCGGCTCAGGACTTAACTACAAAAGGAAAGGACTTAGAGCCATATTGGAACGACTTATGCAGGGATGTCAGCTCACGATTGTTGTTACCTGTAGAGACCGGCTCACCAGATTCGGTTTTGAACTGTTTGAGTACTTGGTCGGATACAACGGTGGAAAAATCTTGGTTCTCGACCAACCTAAAAGTTGTCCAGAATCAGAACTTACCGCAGATCTTCTCTCCATCATTCACGTCTTCTCTTGCCGAGTCCACGGACTCCGAAAGTACGGGACAAAAATCAAAGAAGATCAGGATATTCCTAAGTGCTGATCAGAGATCGATTGTCCGAAAGTGGTTTGGAGTGTCTCGTTACGTCTTCAACAAGACCGTCAAGATACTTCAGAATAGTAAAGTAAAAGCTAATTGGAAAGCCATTAAAACTGGCATATTAAATAACCTTCCCGAGTGGTGTAAGGAAGTACCTTATCAAATTAAATCGATAGCGATAAAGGATGCTTGCACCGCTGTTAGGGAGGCCAAGAAAAAATACCAAAAGACTGGAAAAAGTAATCGGGTTAGGTTTCGCTCTAGGAAAAACCCAATTCAGTCTTGCTACATCCCCAAATCAGCAGTCTCAGTCAAAGGCATTTATCACACTAAACTGGGAGGATTAACTTTTGCTGAGACTTTGCCTGAGAACAGGGGAGATTGTAGATTGACTAGTAATAATGGGGACTACTACTTAACAGTCCCCCATCAGACTACTCAAATAAAAGCCGAAAACCAAGGTAGGGTAGTCGCGATAGACCCCGGAGTTAGAACCTTCCTGACATTTAAGAGTGAAAATTCTACAGGCAAGATTGGTCACGGTGACTTTTCTCGGATTCAAAGGCTTTGCGCTCATCTTGATAACTTAATCTCAAAAATAAGTAAGGCCAAGAGGAATCAAAAACGACGAATGAGAAAAGCTGCCAGGCGGATTGTTCTCAGAATTCAAAACCTAATAAATGAACTCCATCATAAAGCTGCTAGATTCTTGGTAGATAAATTTGATGTGATATTACTTCCGACCTTTGAGACATCTGAAATGTCAAAAAAAGGAAAAAGGAAAATCAGATCAAAGACAGTCCGAAACCTACTCACTTTATCCCACTTCAGATTCAAGGAGTTTTTAAAACACAAAGCTTCCGAAACTGGGAAAACAGTAGTAGATGTCTGTGAAGCCTATACCTCCAAGACTGTGAGCTGGACAGGAGAAATGGTAAACATCGGCGGCAGTAAGACCATTAGGTCAAAGATTGATGGCCGGTCTATGGATTGACCTTTGGTCACGCTTCGCGAACGGGACATCAATGGCGCTCGCGGGATATTCCTGAGGGCTTTGGTAGATACACCCTGGCTGCGAGAGCAGCTTGCATTGGTGAACTAAAGTCTGCGCTAGTAGACTTTAGTAGCCAAAAAGTATCGGATTATTAACATTAGTAATACTAAAGTGATTGGCACCTGCAACGGTAATCAATGCTTTGGGAGGATCTTGGATTAACTCAAAAGTCCCCAAAGCTTCCTCAGGGGTTGCCCGAGCATCGAGGCTTCCTTGAACTAAGGCCACAGGAATGCCATCATTAGCCGTAGGAACAAATTCCATTAAGAAGGGATCGAATCGATTTGTACCGTAGAAAGCACCGGCCATAAGTGCTTCTGGACGATTAAAATCATCCAAACAGAGGGGAAAAATACAGGAATCTTCAATCGCGGTTAAACCGACTGCCCCCCCTTGGGAATGACCGAGTAAACCTAGCTTCTCGGTATCCACAATACCCGCAAGCTGGGAATTATAATTCTCGCTTTCTGCAATAATAAAGTCGAAAATCGAGTTAATTTGCGAAGCTTCAGGAAGCAATCCTTCAAAATTAAACTGGGGTAGAGATACCCTATTGTTAGGAACGACAACCACAAAGCCGTAGCTAGCAACCTGAGTCGCAAAACTAGAGTAGAAGGATTTGTCTACCAATCCACCTGGCAAGAGGATGGTAGTGGGAAATAATTCCTTGCTAGTCCTAGATACAACTGGAAAGTAAATGTCTGCCGGATTGCCATTGGTTGTAATGGTAGTACTGAAGCTATCAACTTCAGAAAAAATGGGTGCATCACTGAAAGTGGCAGCAGTGGCTATTTCTGCAGTTCCGAGACTCAGAAAAATAGCACTAGAGAGGCTAAAGGAGTATTTTATTCGAGAAGAGTAAAAATTCATGAATTTTGTCAGTTTTATTACTAAAATAATGTTGCCAAAAACACTATAATTTAGCAAATTTTCCGCGCACATTCTAGTCCTGGTACCCTATAGGGATAAGCTGTAAGGACGGTCTGTGGGCAGGTCTTGCAGAAATTTTTCTACCAATTATTAGCCCTCACACCCCCACACTCTCCCCATCTCCCCATCTCCCCATCTCCCCACAATCCCCATCCCCCAAGACCCAAGACTTGATTAGTTTTCCGCAATTCTCAGCTCATCAATGTTCCATAACGGTCCCCCTAAGCTAGAAAATTTGATATTCTCGATGCGATCGCGTACTGCCTGAAAGTCTAGTGAATTGACCAGGAAAAACACGGGCAACTCCTCGGCAACGATTTCCTGGAATTGACCATAAATGACTTTGCGTTTGCTCTGATCAAGTTCTTTTATCCCAGCATTGAACAGACGGTCAATCTCTTGCTCCCAGTCAGACACTTCCCATCCTGCCAGTGGTGGTTGTCCGGGTTGAGGACCTTGATTAAATTGATGAAACGAGCCTCCACTGTACCAGAACACAAATACATTGTGAGGCTCATTTACTCCTGCTCCAAACGCACCCACATAACACTCCCAATCTCGAGTCGATAGAAGCTTTCTGAGCACAAGGTTGAAGCTGAGTACCTGCAAATCTGCTTCTATCCCAATTTGGCTTAAGTCTTGTTTAATCTGAATTGCTGCGTCTACTCGGGACTTATCGTCTGATTTCACCAGCATAGTAAATCTTACCCGGTTGCCATCCCAATCCAGCAGCTGATTTTGGGAGTTATATCTGAAACCAGCGTCTAATAGTAATTGTTTGGCCTTCTGGGGTTGATAGTTGTAGACTTTTAACCCTTCTTCTGGGGACAGGTAATAGGGACTTTGGACAGCAATGGGGGAATGTTGTACTTCACCGAGTCCCCGATAAATATTAGTTTTCATCCTTTCCCGGTCAATAGCATAGGCTACCGCTTGTCGAAAGGCCAAGGTATTGAACCAACGAGACTTGACTGGGTCTACGAAAGGTTTTCCTTGAGCATTGCGAGCTTTGTTGAGATTAAAACCGACAAACCTAATGCTAGGCATCGGTCCTCCATTGTAAATGGTGTATTTCCCCCGCTTTTCCTCTCGTTTGAGTAACCCAAAGGCCTCAGGATTTACTCTGAGGCTATCCAACTCCCCAGAGCGAAATCTGAGTAACTGGTTATCAGAGGATGGGATAACTTGCAAGACAATCCGTTGAATGTAGGGTTGGGGATTTCCCTGAGCATCAGCACGCCAGTAATAAGGGTTGCGTTGTAGGATGACTCGCTCAGCAGGGGTATACTTTTGTAGTCGATAGGGACCATTGCTAACAATATCTTGGGGATTGGTGTCAGTGCCCCAAGTGGCAAGAAACTGGGGATTGCCATTACCATCAGTGGCTTGCACAGACTCTTTTAAGGCATGAGCCGGTAGAATGGCTAGGGTTCCGGCGTATCTCACAAATGGCGCAAAGGGTTCTGGTAAGGTAAACTCAACTCGCCGCTGATCTAGTTTGCGCACCGATGGGTACTTACCAGTACTACCAATCTGGAGGAAATCTCGGGAGACTGTGGGAATCTTGGGATTCAGGTAAAGCTGCTGATAGGTAAAGATCACATCATCCACTGTTAGGGGTGCCCCATCAGACCACTTTACCCCATCCCGCAGGGTGAAGGTGATCTGCTGTCGGTCTGAGGAAATGTCCCAAGATTCAGCTAGTCCTGGTTCCAACTCCCCTGTCATGCCATTCTCACTCAACAATCCTTCGTAGAGGTAACCAAATACACCGAAGGGAGAGGTATTAACAATAGCGTTAAAGGTAGCTGGGTCACTAGGAGTAGCTAACACTAGTTGAGAGACCTGAGCTGCTTGAGTCTTAAACTGGTTCGGATGACAACCTGTGAGGATTAATAGACAAGATAGCGCCAGCGCAACTGCTTGAAGAGGGAGGAGTGTGGGGAGTGTGGGAAGTGTGGGGTGTGTGGAATTTATAGAGCAGATAGGGTGTATAGGGAGTGTGGGGAGTGTAGGGAGTGTGGGGAGTGTGGGGAGTGTGGGGAGGGAAGAAGTAGTTTTGGATAAGAAGATATTTTTAAATAAACTTTTGTTCATTGTCTTGATCCACAACGTGGAAGAAACGGTTTTTTAGTTGCTTTTTAGTTGGTATTCACAGCTGCGATTCGGCTTTGCCGACCCTACGCGATCGCTTTTTTTGGTGAAAGTAGCTCACTGAATTACGCAATGCTATAAATCACAGGTAAGCATATGCGCTACAGATGGTGCTACTTGAGGTGCCGTCAGCTGTCAGCAGACTTAACTCAGATTAAACGAATGCTTACCTGTTTTCTTCAAAAGCTGATAACTGATAACTGATAACTGATATAGCAGTCGAAGTAAAGCTTAAGACATATTTCTGCTCCCTGCTCCGAAGTCCCTGCTCCGAAGTCCCTTTCAACCAAAATACTCTGTCCTAAACTATACTTCGGTTGCTATAACTGATAACTGATAGCTGATAGCTGATAGCTTACAATCACAGTGGCAGTATTAATGTAGTAGATCAGAGTAACTAGAAAGGTTGATGCAGGTGATCAAACGGTATCCCGATAATGAGCACCAAACCCTATTAGAGACAGCGGAGTCTTATCTCAGGGAATCCGTTGCTCCCTTGGCTTCAGAAATTGATAGTGCTCCTGAGGTGTTACGAGAGGCTCTCAAGGGAATGAGCGTTCGCACTTTGCTAGGGCTAAGGATTCCGAAATCCTGGGGAGGTCTAGAAGTAAGTAGCACAACCTTTGGCTACTTCCAGCAACTGTTAGCACGGTATTCCGGTGCTTTGGCATTCTTGCAAATGCAACACCAGAGTGCTGGAGCAATGATCGCCTACTCTGAGAATGAATCGTTGAAGCACCAGTATCTTCCTAAATTAGCCAAGGGTCAAGTGCTAGTTGGTATCGGCTTTTCCCAAGTGCGACGAACAGGTAACCCACCGGTGAAAGCTATTCCGGTAGATGGTGGATATCATATCAATGGAAAAGTGCCTTGGGTTACTGGGTTTAGCTTGTTTCAAGAGTTTGTCATTGGTGCAGTATTGCCTGATGGTCGAGAAGTTTACGGTATGGTGCCATTGACTCCAACTTGCCAAGATGGAGGTGGTACTATTACCTTTAGCAAACCCATGGCACTGGCGGCGATGGAATCCACCAATACGGTTAGTGCTACCCTTACCGATTGGTTCTTACCTGAAGAACGTGTGGTCTCGATTGCTAAAGCAGGTGCAATTCACGAAAATGACCAGAAGAAACTTTTGTCTGCTGGTTTTTTGGCCCTAGGATGTGCCCAAGCTGGACTGGACATTGTAGAAGCGGCTGCCAAAACCAAGCAACTGGATTTTCTATACAATACTTTTGAATCCCTCCACGGGGAATTCACTCGCTGCCAGACAGCTATGATCCAAGCAGCACAAGCAAATTCTCAGACTTTTCAACAACGGCTACAACTGAGGACTTGGGCAATTAACTTAGCAGGAAGATGTGCTCAAGCAGGGGTGACTGTGTCTAGTGGTGCTGCTAACTACAAACACCATGCTGCCCAGCGAGTCTATCGGGAAGCTTTGGTATTTACTGTCTCTGGTCAAAGCACGGCTATCATGGAGGGAACTCTGGCTCGGTTGGTATAGCGCTACGCTTAGCGTCAGAAGTCAGAAGTCAAAAGTCAGAAGTCAGCTAGGACTAGGTTTCGGAGTTTAGAAATGTCAAACATCTGAATGGGTAGTGCTATAAATGTTTCCTGTGGGTGAATCCTGATTGACTGACTTAGAAACTCCTATACTCCCATATCTTGCCCTTCTGCTAACTTTGTGGTATTTATCAACATCTAATCTACTTCTGTAATATAATTGTATTATAATGGAACGTAGTGCAGAGGCAGTCACACCAGCCTTCTAAGCTGTGAACAAGTCGGCTTTGCTGAATCGCCCCCGCCGAATTCTGTCTGTGTAGTACAGCTTGTGTAGTACATACAACTATGGATATTACCCAACCCCATCACCCAAGTTTCAATGAGCAGGAGTTAGCCATTTGCCTGAGGGTGCTGGAGGCAGCGGGTAGGATGTCCAGTGACAATCCACAGCTGTTGACTATTGAACGGGCGGCCTCAGCACTGATGAAGCGACTCAAACAAAAGCGTCGCCACCAGCGCAAGCAGGCTCGCCGTCAGCATGACTTGGCTTTGCTCGCTCGCGCCCAGATTCATGGCGAAGCCTTGCCGGAACGATTACGCCAGCTGGCTGCAGGGGTATCCCTTGAGCATGATCAACTCTATACTCCCCAGCTATGCTACCTGTGCAAGCAGCCTTACAAACGTGTACATCACTTTTACCACCAGTTTTGTCCTAACTGTGCCCCGGAACACTATAGTCGGCGCTACGCCCGAACTGACTTACAGGGTCGGCGAGTGCTAGTCACGGGTGGACGGATTAAGATTGGGTATCACATTGCACTCAAAATGCTACGGGACGGTGCTCATGTGATTGTAACCACCCGATTCCCGAAAGATGCCGCCCGTCGATACCTGGCTGAGAAAGATTCACAGGTATGGGGTGAGCGATTGGAAATCTACGGGCTAGACTTTCGTGATCTGCGTGGGGTGATGGCATTTATCGATCAGTTGCTGGCATCTCCCCCACTCAATATTATTATCAATAATGCTGCCCAAACCATTCGCCGCCCACCTGCATACTTCAAAGCTCTTGTCCAAGGGGAGATGGAGAGTCTGGATCAACAAACCAGGCAATGGGTGAAAGCTGAATCAGAGGCTCTGGTAAAGAAGTCAGCACTTAACGCTTTTTACCAGCTCTGTCTGAGCAGCAAGGAGGATCCAAACTTTCCGGATGGAGTCCTTGACATTGAGGGTCAGCCCTTAGATTTGAGGCATGTTAATAGCTGGCGACTCTTACTTGACCAGGTTGAGCCGATCGAGATGGTTGAGGCTTGGTTGGTAACGACTATGGCACCTTACTTATTTAATTCCCGCTTGAAGCCGTCACTGATGGCATCTCCTTTCGAGGATCGTTATATTGTCAATGTCTCTGCTGTAGAAGGTCAATTCTCCTATGGTAATAAGACACCCTATCATCCCCACACTAATATGGCTAAAGCTGCACTGAACATGATGACCCGAACGGTGGGGATGGATTATGTTTGCGATCGCATTTATATGACCAGTGTTGACACGGGTTGGATTACGGACGAGAAGCCTCATCCTGTGCGTGAATACCTCCGTCAGCAAGGATTCCGTCCACCACTTGATGTGATTGATGGCGCTGCACGGGTTTATGATCCCATTGTGCGCGGGTTAGCAGGGGAGCGCCTCTATGGGGTGTTCCTGAAAGACTATAAACCATTTGATTGGTGAAGTAATATAGCGCTACGCGCAAGGCAAGAGGAATCCCCCCTAACCTCATAAGGGTAGGTTTTTTACAAAGACCTCAGGTGTGGGGTGTGGGGCGTGGGGTGTGGGGGATAAGAAAATGTACTTAATTTGTCCTTCAAAATCATCATTGTCTTGATGCAATAGCGAGTGGTTTGAAGTTACCGTAAGACAGGGGAGCCTTAATCAATGGAGGCGCGCTTTCCGCGTGAAGAATTAAATTACGGGGTCGCGCCTCAAGTTTTAACCATGCATCTGCATAGCCTACCAACCATAAAGGCTCCCCTGTCTTAGGTTTCGTCTCCGGGGGAAACCCCCTGTTCCGAAGCTGCATCGCTTCTTCAGGTGCGACCCGTGGCGAATTTAATTCTTAATAGGTCAAGCGCACCTAAGTTGTTTTCCTTTTCCTCTCCCTCTGGGTCGCCCCATGTTTTACCCTAATGTAAAAAACCTACCCCTGTGAGGGGCCCCAAACTCCCCACACTCCCGATCTTTTTTACAAATATGAGATGCACCCGATGCAACGCCGCTTTTTTAGTTTTTCACAGATACTTTGTCCAGATCACATTAATCAGACAACAGTGACAAATTGGGACTGACTACCCTAGCGAATTTTAAAACCGAATCGGAGCGGCGGGATTTGAACCCACGACCCCCACTACCCCAAAGTGGTGCGCTACCAAGCTGCGCTACGCCCCGGAAAACTTTATCTATTATACCACACTATTCGAGATTTGAACAACTAAACTAAAATACTTTTAGGGACTTAGCTGCTGCTAGCAACCCTGGAACCGCTGTTGCCACCCAGCTCCCCTCACAACAGCGTCCCTGATTCAAAATCAAGCGTAGGGTATAAGCGGAAGGATAGCCCTCTACCTCCATCCACAGCCAATCACTTTCTGCTTCACAAGTAATTTTCTCTTCGTCCATCAACTCACTTGCCATCTCACTCATAGTCTGAGCTAATTGCAGCAACAACCGACAAAAGTCGTTCAACTCCGACTCCGTTAGCTCAAATGCCCAGTGCTCGCCACCGACTAAACCTTTATAGTTAGGAGCCTCCGGATCCCAACCAATACGCCAGCCTTCTCCATGTTTAACAAGACGTTCCATTAACGTGATTCTGCCCAATTCACCAGACAAGTCAATTAGGTTTGAGTAACTGAGCATCTCCTGGTTTAGGTAAGGATAGTCCTCTTCTAGGATTGGAGGTTGTCGCAGGTGATGTAGGATTGGAGGTTGTGGCAGGTGATGGTGTCCCAGGTGATGGTTGTGTGCTCGACTCTGGTGCAACAGTTTCGGTGCGATTGGGATTGAATATGCTGACCAAAACGCTTACTAGTGCATCCCGTTCGGCACGAGTTAATTGTTCTATCGCTGCAATATCCCCTTTCATGGGATTTTCGGTTAAGGTATTCCCACTGGGATACTGGGATGCTACTAGGTAATCGTGTGCACCTAGATAGTCAGCCATGGTCAATTTCCAATCAAAACGGTAATTGGGCAACCGTTTTTTACCATAGACGTGATACCGAATTAAGCGGTTAACCAGGGTATTATTGGCAGCTACTTCACCGCTTTCTTTGCTAATGTATTGGTTCTCTTGTGGTAAATCCGGTAAACGCTGATATACTACCTTGCTAATCTCTGGGGGAATAAAAAACTGGGCGACAGCAGGCTGTGCTCCTAGGAGCTGGAAGACACCGGGGGCTTGGTCGTAGGATTCCCACAGCAATAGTAAACCACTGGTCAAAGTAGTAATAGTTAAACCTAGCGCTAGTTTAATTCTATTAGTCTTGTACATTGCTTAGAGACGACTATTGAACATTCCTGCACAACCTTGGGATAAAACTAGGTGAAAGAACTATTCTTGCCCCTGACCCTCTAACCCCCTGACTCACTCAGCACTATAGCTTAGTCCGCAATAATCTCTGGCTGCGTCAGTTCATCAGACATCTCAACAATTGCTCGCAGCACTGGCTTCATTGATGGCTCATCTAGACTTTCAAAATCTTCGAAGCGACGGCGCTTAGCACGGCTGGCCACTTGTACAGTTATCCGATAACGATTAGAAGCTGCACTTACTAGCTGCTCCGTCCGTTGCAGAATGTCCATTGAATCAAAGTTATAGATTTTGTGCAGCATAAGGTTTATGATGTGTTGCTTTCTGGTTAAAATCAGTATCGCCCCCTCTACCCTAGCATACTTCACTCCTAAACTAGGGGTTACCCCTGAGACAAGTCATAAAACTTTTCTTGAGGTTAATAATATACCATCAAAAAGTGAAAGAATTTGTGAAGTTGCGTGATTACTACTTACATTGCTTGGTATGTATGACAATAATAAGAAAGAACAGTCAATTTGTACTAACTATACCGAATCGACTAACTATACCGAAACTATATATCTAACCCAGGCTGGGAAGTTCTACCAAACTATCCCAGCCTACTTATATGTCAATAAGTATGTAAATAAGATGATGCGCATATGGGATTATGTTGTGTATATGGGAAGTGTATATGCGATCGCATCGATGGGCTACCTTAGGGGTCAGAGTACTTGGATTGACTCCTGTGGTAGATGTACCTTTTACATATACAAAAGATCATACCATTGCTAAGCTATCAAGAGTGTGTCGAGTTGTTAACAATTATCTGACTAAATAAATCTTGTCTATGCAAACACTTGCCGCTCCTAGCTTTGAGTCATTCCATCAGCGCCAAAGAACTCCCCTGAAATTCGTTGTCCTCGGAGATAGTCTGATCTATGGATTTGGAGACCCAGAAGGTGGCGGCTGGGTAGAGCGACTGCGACGTCAGTGGATGTTACCCGATAGTCCTGGTCATGTACTCTACAATTTAGGAGTTCGGGGTGATGGGGTTACCCAAGTCCACAAGCGACTAGAGCATGAATTTCGCAGTCGTGGTGAACTCAGAAACCGTGTACCTGATGCCATTATTTTATCAGTGGGCGTTAACGATTCAGCCCGTAAGGGACGTCCCGATGGCAAGAATTTTACTAATTTTGATAGTTTCCAGGAAGAACTAGCCAATCTGCTTGAGCTAGCCCAGCAACTCTGTCCAGTGCTATTTGTGGGCATGGTACCAGTGGATGAAAGGAAAATGCCCTTTCTCGATTGTTTTTACTACACTCATGCTGACCAGTACTGCTACAAAGAAGCTACTCGCCTTGCTTGTCTGAGGCGTCAAATTCCCTATCTAGACGTTTTTGATTTATGGACGTCCCGTGGTTATGATTGGTGCTCTCAACACCTATCTCCAGATGGTCTCCATCCCAATGTGGCTGGTTATCAGGAATTATTACAAGACATCCTGCTCTGGAACCCCTTAGCCCAGCTCAACTCCTTCAGCCTAGCGACAGCCTAAACTATCCCGTGTGGAGATCCCAGTTACAGGATTTACCCCCGTAGCACGGCCACACATCAGTTTAGCCTGATAGCGGTCAATCAAGGCATCGGTAAAATCAGCACCAGTTATCTCGGCATCGTAAAACCTGGTGCTATTCATAATTGCATCGGTCAAAATAGCATTGGTCAAATTAGCTTGGTCTAAAATTACCCGATCTGCCAAAGAATCGGTCAGGTTTGCACCTTCGAGATTGGCTTTCAATAAATTTCCCTTGGTGAAGATAGATCCACTCAGGTCAGCACCTTGGAAGTTTGTGCCTCGCATTTCAGCGCCTGCAAATACGCCACGAACTAAATTGCCATGGGAAAAGTCACGATAACTCAAATCCGTAAGGGCATAATTTACTGTATTCTCCTGAGCATAGGCAGGAGTAGCCGATAAAAGCACCCATAGCCAAGCCATAACAAGAACTAAAATTAGTCCCAATAAGCGTCGCCAAATCACCCTAATCACTTGTGAACCTGACTCCTTAAAACTTAAAGCCTAAAACTCCCTCTCTAACCAATCTTCACCGACTCTAATCGTCAGCTCAGATTTGAGATGACCAGTAGAGGATGCTTCTACTCTACCTAGTCCCAGGACTTTTTTGACAATATCTGCTGTTTTTATGTCCCCTTGCTGAACAATAATCTCAGTCTGGGACAAGCGGTCAGGCCAATCTGAGACATAATAGACATTGTAGAAGTCATGTCTGGCTAAATAGCGGGCAACACGGCGACCAAGTTCTGGGTCATCGGTAGCATTTTGAACCGCAATTCTGACCCGATGGGGTGAACGGCGGCGCTTTAATGAACTCTTATATTTCGGTTCTTGCTCGAAATACTCACTCATCACTCGGTCTCGCCCTCGTGAATTCATCAGCCAGTAACTGGCAATGTATTCATCAGCCTTGCTAAATCGACCAGGCAAGAGTACCATTCTGATATTATCTTTACCAACCTCTAGACCAAAACCGACCAGTGCCAAGATTTCCTCTAAGCTGAGATTGGTATCAATATACTGCTGCATCACTCGCAGGATTTTGGGTAAACGAGGCAAGACACTGGGAGTAACTAAACGCTGGCGCAGGGCCTTGAGTAAGATCTGCTGCCGCTGTATCCGAGCAATATCACCATTGTCTTTTCGGAATCGAGCAAATTGTTCGGCTTGGTCTCCATTCAAAGTTTGCCACCCTGGTTCTAAATCAATTTCCAGTTTCTGAGTGACATCTACATATTCCATCCTCTCAGGCACAAACACTTCCAAGCCACCGACCAAGTCCACAAGTTCCCGAAATGCATCAGTGGTAATGCGCACATACCTATCAATTGGCACATCATTCAAGGTACGGCTAACCACTTCTGCGGTTAAGGTAGATCCACCTTTGACATTGGCATCGTTAATTTTAATTATCCCAACACCGGGAATTTCTATTCTGGTATCCCGTGGAATTGAAAGCATATTCACTGAGTGGTCTTTAGGGTCTAAGCGCAACAGCAACAGGGTATCACTGCGACCTCCAAAAACCTCTGGGGAACCTGGCAACGCATCTGGGACTCGGTCTATTCCCATCACCAGGATATTAACCGGTCGTGACAGGTTATAGGGAAAGCTTTTACGCCAAGACTTGTGCTCAGAAGCCGCTGGTTGATTCTGGGGGATTTTGGAGTTTTCCGGTTGAGAATGGGATTTAATCAGGGGCGACAATGGGGTAACTAGGGCTAAGGTGGCTCCCAAAGCCGCAGAAATAACTGCTGTCAGGACAAAAGCGCTACTCCAAAATACCCACCGCAAATAGGGGGCAAAGGTTAATCTTAATCCAGAGACAGAAGCGTCTAGGTCTGTAGTCAGGTCAAGCTGAGAGTAAGAGACTCCTGTATCACCCTCTTGGGGTGATGGTTGTGGTGTTGAAGCTGAGGCATTATTAATCACACCTGTATCCAAATCTACCTATGAATTGTGATGACTGTTGTTCGCGTAGCCTGGCCGAAAGGCCAAGCATTCAAGTTCCAAGCCTATAGTTGGCTATCCAATTAAACTGTAGCCTGTGGCTACAGTTTAAGATATTCTTCTTTGGTAAGCATTCAGCTATCAACTCTCAGCTCTCAGCTCTCAGCTCTCAGCTTTGAGCTTTTAAATAAAACAAGTAAGCATTCGTTTAATCTTTGTTACGTCAGCTGAATGCTGACGGCTGACGCCTGACGGCACCTCAAGTAGCGTGAGCTTTTAGCTGACGGCTGACGACTGAATGCTTACGTTATTTATTAGTCTATAAGTCTAGAAGTCAAAGCCAATAAACCATTGTGCCTACCTTCAAAGTGGCTTAATTGAAAAAAGCGCTTTGGCTACCCACGGCTAAAGCTCCTGGGGAAAGCGCTTTGAGGAACATCAATGAGTGATTAATCGTTTATGATCAATGCACAACAGGAATGCCTGAACAGGTATGAAGGAATTGGTGGACAAATGAGATTAGTCATGAGATTAGTCATGACTAATCTCATGGCTAAAGAAGTACTTTAACCATTTTTCATAATCTACAGCCTATACCAGCTGAATCAGGGAAAGTGAGGTTAGTATGTAGCAGAAAACTACAGTTAAGGCTACATCATGGATAACTCTCTCATACCTGTGATTCTTGCTGGTGGCAAAGGAGAACGGTTTTGGCCGTTGAGCCGTAAGCAACGACCCAAGCAGTTTTTATGTTTGGATGGTAGTGGTAAGAGTCTTTTACAGGCAACGGCTGACCGATTGATTAAGCTGACGGTCGGGCCAGAACAGTTGTGGGTGATTACTTCTGCTATGTTAGCTGAGGGGGTGACTCAACAACTACCATCGTTACCCCAGAAGCATCTATTAGCTGAACCGGAAGGACGGGATACAGCACCAGCGGTGGCTTGGGCAACTCTAGAGATTGCTAAGGCTTACGGAGAAGATGCGGTAGTGGGCTTTTTCCCTGCTGACCACTGGATTGAAGATGAGCAAGGGTTTCAGGAAACTATCAAGGCGGCTGCTCAATTGGCTGCTGCTGAGTCATCGATTGTGACCTTAGGCATCACGCCCCAATACCCTTCTACAGGCTACGGTTACATTGAGCAAGGTGATAAGACTGGCACGTTTGAAGGATTGCCAGTGTATCAGGTCAGTCGGTTCACCGAAAAGCCTAACCAAGAGACCGCTGAGGAATTTTTGTCTACTGGTCGATTCAGCTGGAACAGTGGAATGTTCATTTTCCGGGCTGGGGTAGTTTTAGATGAATTGCGCACCCATGCACCAGAAATTATTGCCCCTTTAGAAGAAAAAGGTGTGGCGGCTTATGCTGAGCTAGATAAGAAAAGTATTGACTATGCTTTGATGGAAAAAACACAACTAGCTTATGTTTTACCAGCCTCCTTTGGTTGGGATGATTTGGGAGATTGGAATGCCTTAGAACGCCTGCATAATGGCGATGCTAAAAATGTCGCAATGGCTAATCATGTAGAACTGGATACTCAAGGAGCAATTGTCTACTCCAGTAGTGAAGATGAGGTGATTGTTACTATTGGTTTAGACGATGTGGTGGTGGTACGCGATCGCAATGCTACCTTAATTGCAAAAAAAGACCGTACTCAGGACATAAAAAAAGTTATAAAACTTATACAAAATAATTCAATACTTCAAGATTTTTTGTGATTAATCGCTTTTCATTATTTCTTGGTTTAACTCCCTTATAATTATGATTAACCTCAGAGTGATTCAGAATATATAGCTCATGGTTTTATCATTATTTATGATTTATGAGTCAGTGGTGCTCTTAATTTACTGAATTAATTATATAATCTTAACTATCAAAAAATATAAAAAAAAATATAAAAACTTAGGCTATGGATCAAGTGTATAAACAGGGAACAGGGAACAGAGCACAGGAAAAAAAATATGTATGGATTTTTATTCACTAGTTAACAGGTTGTCATATAAATACCTAAGGCTAAATAAATAATACCCTGAAATTAATAAATACAAATAATTATTTAAAAGTCTGTTTATTTCTGGATTTTTGCTCCAGGGTTTACTAAATTTTATTGCTGCTTATTTTTGTAAAAAATTAGGTAATTTGACTGGCGTAAGGTCTATTGGTGGATTGCTAACGCCTTGCTATTGCCGGATTGCTAACGCCTTGTTTCAAGAAAGAACGTTATCCCACTGTTAATCCTTAGCCATAAACCTTAGGCAGACACAATTTGGTGAATTTGTGAATGCCGAATAGATAGTAAGCAAGAGAATGCGATGCTCGGTACGAGCCGCTACGCGATGAAGCGTTCGCAAAGCGTGGCCAAAGGCCTCAGCTTCCGCTAAAAGCGATGGCAAAACCCTTGGAACACAATTAACCCTGAGCATCAAGTAATCGTCACAAAAGGGATAAGGTTTTGGTAGTGTGGCAGACAGGAAAACCTGTTCTGCTGTTCAACCCCACCCCAATCTAACCTAAGGTCAAAAAAGAATAGTTTTATCGTAATTGAGGCCACTTACTGATACTAGAGCATCGGCTCAGTAATAGAATTTAACCCATCAACCCGATATCTGGATTGACAAAAAGTTGCTCGATTCCCATCTCTCCATCCTGGCATTTCCCTATCTTCCCATCCCTAGTCAACCCAGTTTTACGATCACAGCAAGCAGTCAGTTAATATGCATTTAAATTTCCACCTCAAGTAGCGTGACCTACGGTCAATCGCGACCCTTATGCAAAAGCGAGTCTACCATCTCCCCATCTCCCAGTCTCCATCTCCTGACAAGGGTAGGTTTTTTACTTTGGAGATAGGTAATAGGTAATAGGTAATAGGTAATAGGTAATGGGTAATGGCTAATCGGTAATGGGTAATCGGTAATGGCTAATGGGGAGATGGGTCGGTAATCGGTGGAAATTCTTGTAGATTTTCCGACATATTTTGAGAAATTTATTCCCAATGCCAGTACGTACTCGCCCAAATGTAAAAAACCTACCCAAGTGAGGTCTCCATCTCCCCATCTCCCCATCTCCCGATGAAGCGTTCGCAAAGCGTGGCCAAAGGCCTCAGCTTCCGCTAAAAGCGATCAGCCCCTATTCACAATTGAAATGTGTGACAGATTATTCTAGGGGTTATGCGATGAAGCGTTCGCAAAGCGTGGCCAAAGGCCTCAGCTTCCGCTAAAAGCGAACGCATCTAGTCACTTTTCTCCCTGCAACAAAAAATTGCCAATATGAGGATACTGTGAAGCCATTGCCCACTATAATAAAGTCTTGTTAAAGAGCAACTCCTATAAAAAATGGCAATTTGAGGCTCAATCCTGATTTAGATATGCAAACCGGGAATATTCCTTTGCTAAACGCAATAGCAAGCCATTATCCTGCCATTGGTTGCTAAATTGAGCAAGAGAAGTAATTCTGCTAAGACTAAAAATCAACTGTAAAATCTATGCCAACTTTTCGTTATATATTAGCTGTAGGTGTGGGGACGGCAATTGCCTTGAGCGGCATGGAATCCGGAGCCTCAGAAGATTTACCATCAGTTACTAAGCCTCAGAATAACTCAGTAGCTACACCTAACCAAGAATCCTTAACAGAAGCAGCCCCAAACTCAGAGGTAGGGGAGCTAGTGGTAGAAGTCATCAATAACACTACCTCAGCTGCCAAGCAACCAGAGCAACAGGAGTCTATTCCCTCTGTAGATTCCTCACCTTCAGAAGCAGAATTAGTCCAAGAAGAATTAGTCCAAGAAATTATTGATCAAACCATCCTGCCTACTGACCAGCCAAAGCAGGAGGAGTCGATTCCTGCTGTGGCTGAACTCCTAGCAGCGCCAACTAATCAGCCAAACCAAGAGGAGTCGATTCCTGCTGTGGCTGAGCTAGCAGCGCCATCGGAATCTGTAGACGTTGGTGAGGATACGGTGGTTGAATCTGCCACAGAGGAAAACCCTGAGTTAATGTCACAAACTTCTGGAAGCTCACCAACCCCTGGAACCTCAGCGCCAGAGTTTCTTGATCCTGATCCCAATCCTTTATCATTTCCTACCCAAAGCCAGGAAGTCCAGATAGATATCACACAGCCCATTACCCTGCAACAAACCATAGAACTGGCAAAGCGTAATAATCAGGAATTACAGCAAGCGCAACTGACCTTGGAACGTAATCAGTTTGTTCTCCAAGAAGCCTTAACCGCTTGGTATCCCAGTTTGTCAACAAGTGCAGCCATTAACTATGCCGATAGTGCATCAGGCCAGGTAACAGACGAACTAAGGGCTCAGCAAGGATTACTTCCAATCAATGAGCCGTCAGGAAGTTTCACTGCAGCCCTACGGTTAGAATATAACCTATACACTGGTGGGCAACGACCAGCACAAGTCCGGGTAGCTGAGGAACAGCTAAAGTTGCAACAGCTAGAGGTAGAACGCCTCTCTGAAGAGATCCGACTTCAGGTCACCCTTGCCTATTACAATTTACAAGAAGCTGATGCTCGAGTTGAGATTTCCCAAGCGGCAGTCACCGAGTCCGCTCAGATTCTACGGGATACGGAGTTACTGGAACAAGCTGGTTTAGGAACCCGATTTGAGGTTTTGCAACAACAGGTTGAGCTAGCCAATGACTCTCAAGGGTTGACCAACGCTCTGAGTGACCAACGTATTGCTCGACGTCAGCTGGCGGAGTTATTAAACTTATCTCAATCCGCAGAAATTACTGCAGCAGATCCCATCGAAATTGCTGGAAGTTGGGATTTATCTCTAGAACAGAGCCTGATCCTGTCTTATAAAAACCGATCTGAGTTAGAACAGCAACTGGTCCAACGAAAGATCAACAAGGAACAGCGCACCATTGCTCTGGCTCCAGTAAGGCCCCAGTTGAGTGTGTTTGGTCAAATCGACCTAGCTGATAGCTTAAATGATACGTTGGGTTTTGGTGATGGTTACTCGGTAGGGGCACAATTCCAGTGGAATTTCTTTGATGGCGGAGCAGCGATGGCCAGAGCTAGGCAGGAAGATATTGATGTTGCCTTAGCTGAAAGCAGTTTTGCTAACCAACGGGATCAAATACGCTTTGAGATCGAACAAGCTTATTCTCAATTAAACTCCAATGAAGAGAGTATTGAAACGGCATCCTTTGCCCTAGAAGTAGCACAAGAGAGTCTCCGGCTAGCTCGGTTACGATTTCAGGCAGGGGTTGGTACCCAAACCGACGTAATTAACCAGCAAACGGCTCTTACCCGGGCTAGGATTAACCAACTTACTGCAATTCTGGGCTACAACCGCGCTCTGGCCAACCTGCAACGGGCAGTGAGTAATTTACCAGATAGTAAAGTTAGCGATATTCCCTAGTATTCCATCAAAATTGAATGAAGGGGTAAACTAGACTTGTCCTAATTAGACCCCAGGTATTAGGCACTAGGTATTAGGCACTAGGTATTAGGCACTAGGTATTAGGCACTAGGTATTAGGCGTTAAAAACTAACCCCTAACATCTAATACCATTAACCTTGCCCTAACTCTCAAAACTAAATTGACAGAGTAACTCCTATGGTTTATGGTTAACGGTTTATGGCTAACTTAGCCATGAACCATTAACCAGGGATGCTTATTTTTTTAACATTCCTTAATAAAATAGTAATACTATCAGAAAATAAGATCAGACTTGGGACAAATCATGGCTAATATCAAATTTGTCAAGGAAGACCAAGAAGTCATTGCTGCCAATGGAGCGAACTTACGGGAGAAAATGCTGCAAAATCGCATAGATCTCTACACGTTTCGGGGCAAGCTGGTGAATTGTGGCGGTTATGGTCAATGTGGGACCTGTATTGTGGAAATTGTGGCAGGCATAGAAAATCTATCCCCTAGAACTGAGGTGGAAAATCGGAAACTCAAGAAAAAGCCAGATACTTACCGATTAGCCTGTCAAGTCTTGGTGAATGGACCGGTGAGTGTGAAAACTAAACCAACCCTTAAGAGCAAATCCCCATCTGCTGCCATCTAACCTACCAAGGGATTTTAAGGGCTAGCTGGCGAGGGATTGTCAGCTGAATACCGCTCGTTATATAGAGGTGTACATAGGGTTTGTAGGATTTATCAATTGGATGAGGTGCTTTCGTCCTGGGTTTGTTCGCGTAGCGTGGCCCAAAGGCCAGGGAGTAGGGAGTAGGGAGTAGGGAGTAGAGCTAAGATAATTGACTGTATCTCACCAGTATTATCAACGCGCTTATCTACCATTAGCCGGATTTCCTCCTGCCAGGCTTCGATTTCTATCTTCTATTTCTACCAGCCGTGTTAATGGTATCCTATAGCTGGTGGGTTAAAAACGATTTAGAGGAACTAATAATCATGCAAGTTAACGATCTAGGGTTTGTTGCCAGCATCCTGTTTGTGCTGGTTCCGGCGGTTTTCCTGCTAATTCTTTATATCCAAACCGCGAGCCGTGAAGGCTCAGGAAACTAGTTAGCTGATCTGGTGATAATCCCCACGCCTGTACCAAAAGCGCAAGCATTGCTCCTTAGCTAAAGGTCAGGGTGGGATTCTTCCCAGGATAAAAGTCTAAGGTATTTTTTGTATAAGGTTGTTTAATTAATTAGAATTAAACAACGGTTAATTTAACTTTTCCCGCCACTAAACTAGGCGGGATTGTAAGTGATGGTTACCGGATTTACGAGTATATCTCCCACGACTAAAGTGCATGGAAGCTAAAGTACGTGGAAGTTTAAATAGTTAGTCATTAACTTTTTCTCATTAAGCCTTGATCATAAACCCTTTTTAAGCAACTTGTAAGCAACAAGAGGTTTACTGGCAATACTAATGACAAAGTAAGCATTCAGCTATCAGCCGTCAGCCGTCAGCTAATTAACTAATCAACGGGCGGTAGTAAACAAGCTTACGAACTAGTATGGCTGGTTGAAAATCCCTGCTCGTTTACTCATCCGACTCCGTGCAGTTAAAGCGCCTACTCGCTAATAGCTGATAGCTGATAGCTGACGGCTGAATGCTTACATGACAAATGACTAATGGCTAATGGCTAATAACTGACTGCTTCAAGTAGTTGTGCGTGATAACAACACTGGGCAATTGGCTTTGACTCTGACGTAGTCTGATAAAGAATTACCCAGTAATCGATCTAAATCTACTAAACTCTTGGCGATAGAAGGACGACGGTCAGGAGAACCGAGAATCAGCAAGTCGATGTTCTTGTCCTCTGCTAACTGGCAGATTCCTGGTCCGGGTTTACCGCCACTTAGAACACAACGGTAAGAAACACCTTGCCTTTTGGCTTTTGCTGCTGCTTCTGCAAGCACTGGGTCTGCTTCAGCATTGCTCATCAGTTGATCAGGTTTGGCTTCGGGGATGACACGAGCTAGATATAGTTGAGCATTCTTCATGTCTCGCACTAGAGATAGAGCCAACTCGAAGGAATTTTGAGCAGCATCAGATTTATCCATTGCGACCATAACCCGTCTGATTTGTTTGACGTAGACATCGTCTTTGACCAACAACATCGGGCGGGAGGACAATTGGAACACATATTGGCTAACGGAGTTTTCCAAAATCGCTTCTAGGCGAGTTAGTCCTCTCGAACCCATAATAATCAGGTCGGTTTCCTCTTCGTCTGCCACTTGGGTAACGATATTTTTAGGGTCTCCCTGTTTGAGTCTGGGAGTGATTTTGCTGGGGTCAACTTTTAACGACTTGACCGCATCTGCTAAAATCTTACCCCCCTCTTCTAACTTAGCTGACATGGCTTCAGCTGTGACTTGAGGACGCACGACATGTAGAACTGTGACCGATGCCTGTTGTATGGCAGGGATTTCGGCCAACATGTTGAACATTTCTTCACACAGTCCCCGACCAGCTACAGATATTAAAATTTTTCTTATCATTGGGCAATTATTGCTGGAGTTAGTGACATACTCCCACACTGAACTCAACGAGTCAGTGTGGGCTTCTTGCCAACTCCACCTATCGGTTCGGATACTCGGCAAGCTTTATTAACGATACGGGATGCCCCTCCGCACCGGAACAATACAGAAAAGTTCGATTTTAAAGCACGTAGGTGGCGGTTAGCTCTTAATTTGTTTTCCCTACTATTTTCAGTATAGACGATTTCAAAACAATCAATCGCGGTATTAGCTAAATTATCCTTGGTTACTGATCATTGAGTTACCAAATTTAGTTACCAAACTTAACAATTGACCCTTCAAAATGTTTGGTAAATTGTCTGGCATTGACTTGAAACTTAACTCAATGGTATTAAGCTGTGATACATCTAATTACCACAGCCCAACTAATCAGTTTCTGTTAATTGTTAACCACCAACAGTTAACGAACAGAAATTAATTTTAGATATGCCAGTTCAATCCCCAGCAACCTATGGGAACCTCAGATAGTTTTCCGGTAGGGGTTGAGGGTTGGACTTTCCCTGGTATATAAAGACCAGGATACTGATAATGAGGCTAGAAAATTTTTAAAATTTATTAACGCCGGTGAGAAGACAGTACTCCTTGATCAGTCAAGACTCTCACGCCTAGCTTCAGTATTAGCTTCCGATTTATTAAGGCAGATCAGTAGCTTGGAGACCCGAAAGTCGGATCTAGGTTTTAGAGCAGCAAGCCGTATAACGCCTTCTAAGTGATACGTAACCCACCGGAACCATGGTAAAAATCAGCGATACGCCGTCCGAAGCCCGGTGGGGAGGAGTAAACCTAGTCTTCGTCTTCTTCTTCCGTTGTTGGATAAACAAAGCTAGAACGCCCACTCAGGACTGCTTTACCGAGAGAGAGGGCTTTTTGTGCTTCCAGATGCGCTTTGCGCTTCCAGTTAGCTTTACGTTTATCCCGTTTGGATTTTGAGGTTTTCTTCTTAGGAACAGCCATAAGTGTAAATTATTTAAATTGTTAGACAGCTTTTCTATCTTATTTCATTGTCTTGTATCTCGGTCTTCTATCTGGTTGTCAGGTGATGATGACTCAGGAGCCTGGTTGTCAGGTGATGATGACTCAGGAGCCTGGTTGTTTGCTGGCGGTGCCTGAGGACTTGGGGAAGCTGGTTCCAGTGACTGTGGCTGAGTTTGAGCAGAAAAATCAGGTTCCTCAACTCGCAGTAGGAACTGGGTATTGGGAAAGTAAGTTGCCCAATACTTGGCATCCGGTCGTCTTTTCCAGGATGGACGGCTGACTTTTAACAACAAGACTGGGGCAATTTCTCCTTGATTTTGCCCTAGAATAGTAATCGCTACCTTTGTAGTCAATATGTCACTATCGAAGCTCCGTTGAGCTGCTGCTCTAGCAACTACTTCAGCACGGCGCATAAAGCCTTGGTAAGTTTCGTCAGGCTCACGATTCAGGGTAACATTAATACGAGCTGTCTTGGCTTCGGCGCTTTGGGGAACAATGGCAACTGTAGTCAACCAACTAACCCCTACTAAGCCGGGTAACACCAATAGCCGGATTACTTTGGACAGCATACTATTATATCCTCTGATTAGGCCAAAAAAGGTTAACTCTTATAATGAAGGAAAATCTTGACAGAAGCTAGATTGACATAAATTAGTTGGAAAGCCTAGTTCGAGAGCCTTTAGAGGTGGACTATCTTCGATGGTGTTAGATTAATTAATTAATAAATTTAAGCTGTTAGCTTAAGCTAAACAAGGTTGAATTAGAATTTAAGTGTAAGGGGAAACTACAGCAATAGTAATAAAATTAGGCATATATATTAGGCATAAAATATACTAGTTTCAGCCGCTAGGGTATGGGGTAAATGGCAAATTACGCTGGTATAGCAATTGGCATCAACCGCTATCAGTTCTTACAACCTCTGAACTATGGTCAAGCAGACGCTCAAAGACTACAAGGGTTTTTTGTAGACCAAGCTCATCTGCAACCCAATGAGTTTCTGTTATTAACTGATAATTCACCACCGATTGATGATTTTTTAACCTACCCCAACCGAGAAAATATTTTAAGATGTCTCGACAGGATTCGCCAGAGTCCAGGTTCTCCAGAAAGTTGGCGTTGGTTCTTGTTCAGTGGCTGCGGGGTCAGTTGGGATAAAGTTGACTACCTCATGCCGATTGATGGCAACCCAGATGACATTCCAGGAACAGGTATACCAATAGAATGCCTGTTTTCCTCTCTCAAGACTATGGGGGGCAATAAAATCCTGGTATTGTTAGACATAAACCGCTCACCGGGAATGCCATCTGGTGAACCGGTTGGTGCTGAAACAGTGGAATTAGCCTACAAAATGGATATTTCCCTGGTACTTTCTAGTCAACTCAACCAGTTTTCTCACGAAGCTGCGGCTCTAGGGAATGGCTTATTCACCTCAGCACTTCTAGAAGCACTGGGTTACTATCATACTGACATTACCCTTGAGAATCTTGACGAGTATCTCAAGGAGCGGCTACCGGAGTTGAGCCAACACCATTGGCGACCAGTTCAGATTCCTCTGACGGTGATTCCTTTACAGGAGTATCGACAACAACAAATTTGGCCTGAAGGGGCAAGCTCACCACCAGAAAATCAATGGGCTAACCCAAGCACTGACTCAGAAGCTACCGAGGTAGTTCTTTCTGAAGATGGGAATAATCTTGAGGTGCGACCCAAGGCCGGGTTCCCCGGCCATTGGAAAGCGCACCTTGAGAGTGAATTTACGAAAAAACCTTTATCGGTGGTAAAGCAAAACCCGAATCGGTCTTTACCCACTAACACTGACAGCTCAAACCAGGAGTCATCTAACTCAGTAGCTTTAGTTTCTTATTCAGACAGCCAGCCTCAAACTGATACAGAAGAGTTATCGTCATGGCGAGAATGGTTGTTTTGGGGTAGTGGTATAGCTTTGTTGTTAGGACTAGTAAGCCTAACTGTTGTCCGTAACCAGGAAGGCTTAATTAGTCAACAGATGATTAAAAACACACAGACGACCACATTAACTACCACATTACCAGAAACTACCAAGGTCAGGAATTCCCCAGTAACATTACCTGCAGGGTCAACATCCCAGGCAACTCCAGCTCCCTTGCCAAATTCCAAGAGTAAATCCCTGGAAACTAAACCACAGAAATCCCGGGAACCGAGTGGGATTAAGGCGAATCAAGCAGCTTTGGACGAGGCAAGACAGTTAGTTGAACCGAAGCAGGCATCTGTGTATAGCGATGCGATCGCAATTGCCCGTCAGGTGAAACCTGGGGATCCTCTTTATGAGCAGACACAACAATATATCACTGGTTGGAGTCAGTCAATTCTGGCTCTAGCCAACAAACGGGCAAAAAAAAGTGATTTTGAAGGAGCGATCGCAGCTGCCCAACTAGTTCCTAAAGATAACCCTTCTGTTTATCCTTTGGCTCAGGATGCCATTAAACAGTGGCAGATTCTCTCCCAACAGAAGTCGCAGAATCAACAGATTATCCAAACAGCCATCAAACAAGTCCAACGCAATCAAGCATCTAGTTATAATCGTGCGATCGCAACCCTCCGTAAGATTCCACCGGGTCAACCGAAGTATGCCACAGCACAAGCGTTAATTGCTCAAGCTAGCGATAAGATTTATCGGATTGCTAAGTCCCGTGCCTCGCGAGGCAAGTTTCTCTCCGCGATTAACACAGCAAAATTAGTCCCACAAGATACCCCTTACTATGAGGCTGCCCAAGAAGCGATCGCTAGATGGGAGCAAGGTAGACCTTGATAGTGATTTGGGTTACAGGTTACAGGTTACAGGTTACAGGTTACAGGTTACAGGTTACAGGTTACAGGTTACAGGTTGAAGGTTATAGGTTGGCAGTTACAGGTTGAAGGTTACAGGTTGAAGGTTACAAGTTGCCAGTTACAGGTTCCCAATTATACATCCGGCTTTCAGTTGTTAAGGCTCTAATTTTCAACCTACCCTACTTCGGACGCCAAAGGCGAACAACCAACTAACCTTCAACCAACTAACCTTCAACCAACTAACCTTCAACCAACTAACCTTCAACCATCTAACCTTCAACCATCTAACCTTCAATCTTTAACCTTCAACCAACTAACCTTCAACCAACTAACCTTCAACCAACTAACCTTCAACCATCTAACCTTCAACCATCTAACCTTCAACCAACTAACCTTCAACCAACTAACCTTCAACCAACTAACCTTCAACCAACTAACCTTCAACCTTCAACCTTGGCCAAAAGGCCACGCTACGCGAACAGCCGTTTAATTGTAAAAGGTTACTCTATGGTATCATCGTTAAATAACTAAGCCAGACCGGAGGGCACGGACAGCTGCTTGGGTACGGTCATCCGCACAGAGTTTATTCAAGATATTTCGGACATGAGTTTTGACAGTTCCCACAGTGATATATAACCTTTCGGCAATCAGAGCATTGCTGCAACCTTCTACAATCAACCGCAAAACCTCTAATTCCCTTTCCGTTAAAGGATAAGCTTCAATCATTTGATTGTATTCATTGGGAGCAGCATGGATAGCTCTCGTTTCACTAGCTTCAGTAGGCTGAGTTTCTTGGCTTGGTTTGATCTGCTCAAGTACAATCCTGGCAATGGCTGGATCAATCCAAGCATTACCTTCATAGGTCACTTTCAGAGCTTCTACCAATTGATCAAAAGTTATATTTTTCATGCAGTAAGAGTCAGCTCCAGCGGCGAAAGCAGCTAGTACCGCTTCTTCATCATCCTGCAAGGTCAGTACCATAATCTTGGTGGGGAAATCATCCTGTTTAGAATCATCCTGTTTAGCTTGAAACTCTTTGAATTGTCTAGTTAATTCAGTTCCATCCATGTCAGGAAGACCAATATCGACAATCCCGATATCTGGTCTAGATTCCGCGAGTAACTTTAGTCCTTCAGCAGCATTGGCCGCTTCGCCCACCAATTCAATTTCACCGTTTTGTTGGAGGGCTGTTCGCAGACCCATCCGAGTCAGATCATGGTCTTCAATGAGAGCCACACGAATTTTACCCATCATTAACGTCTAGGGGGGTGAGATTTATAGTTTATTGATTTTTAGAGTAAATTTGTAAAGTTTTGGTAAAAATCATCATGATCTCCACCTATTGGTAGTTGTAGATATTTATGACTTTGGGATAGAGTTTCCAAAAGACCAGATTTTGGCAACAATCACTTAAAGTTAGCTGGAATGAAAGCATTTGTCAAAAGCTATTACAGTATCACATATAAAGTTATTGAGAAATTACAGGGGGTAGTTACTTATTATAATCTTTACAATTTATTTATGAGTATAAGGGGTGAGTCGTGCCAAAAGTACTTGTCAGAGGGGTTGGCACGATTTTCCATTCCAACAGTTAGAGGAGATTCTCAACAGGATTGACATGGGATGGGCTTATTGAGTAACTAAGGTAGCCTCACCAGCACGAAATGACCAATTCCGATAAATCCTACTCTTTCTGCTCATCTGCTGATCGTCCCACCCTTCCTGAGCCAACAGCAGGATATAATAGGGGGTAAAACCCCCTAAAAAATCTATCTCAGGGAGTTTGTTTCTCAGGAAATACCACTGGAAAATTAGCATGGGTTGATTGCGTTCGCGTAGCTTGGCCAACGGCCAATCCGATTGGTTGATTCCCTAGATGGGTGAGATTACTAATCAAGGGAGTTTTTCGACAAGTATACTCATGCCTACTCATCAATTTGGCAAATGTTTCGGTGATACTACACAACCATGGGATTTCCTCTACCTAGTCAGATTGGTATTTTTACTGAAGCTCTCTGACTAGTACCGAGGTAAGGTAGAAGCCTACAATCAGCGATGTGGAGAGATTGTCAAGTCCGTAAGGTTGACTAAATTGGGGCGATACCTAAACTGAACCAATAGAGTATGCTCAATATAATTCATTAGCCTCCTCAGGTGTCGGTTGTCAGTCAAGAACTGCTACTACCCACTATCCACTAATCATTACACCTCTTGCAAAAATATTTTGAGTTAGAATAATAGTTTTGGTAAAAATTATGTAGATTGTGTGTACTAGGCTTATACACAAACAAAGTACAAAGTAAGTTTGTTAGTCTTAAGCGATCGCTAACTCGAAAATTCCCAAACTACTGATTATACCACGAAAAACTTTTGCAAGAGGTCTATTAGCCCATAACCAATGACAAAAGCTCAACCGCTAAATCATGGACGAGATTATCAGACTACTGATCGTAGAGGATGATCAAGTTAACTGCAAAGCCATAATTAAAGCTCTTAACAGAGGGGGTATACCCGTAAAAATAGCTGTTGCAGTTGACAGCAAAAGCGCTAGGTCGATCATCGCATCACGCTGCGCTAACTCTAGCCTTACCCAACCGAGTTTGGACTGCATTCTATTGGACTATCACTTACCGGATGGGGACGGATTGACTCTGGTTAAAGAAATCCGTGATGCTGGCATTGAAGTCCCTGTGATTGTGTTGAGTGACCAAGGGAACGAGCAAATTAATGAGCAAATTGCGGTTGAGCTGATGAAATCTGGAGCATCGGACTATCTGACCAAAAGCCAAATCTCATCAGAAAATCTCTTACGTAGCCTCTCTAATGCAGTTCGCCTCTACCGCGCAGAACGGGAAGCAGCTGTAGCTCATCAGCGGCTCAAAGAAAGCGAAGAACGCTACCGCTTGGTGCTAGAAGGTTCCAATGACGGGATCTGGGACTGGAACCTGATCACTAAACAACTGTATTGTAATGACCGCTTCTATGAACTTACTGGCTTGTCGCCTGAACAGATAGGGAAGTACCACCATAACTTTTCCCCTGATGTGTTATTTAATTTACTAAATTGCTCAGATCTACTCAAAGTTACTAAGGCGGTGGCTAGTTACCAACAAGATTACCTTGAACTGGATGTAGAATTTAACCTACCCTGTGCTTTTGGAGAAGATCGCTACTGTACTGCTCGTGGCAAAGCCCAGTTGAATGATCAAGGAGTACCATTCCGGATGTCTGGTGTAATTACTGATATTACTGAGCAGAAGCGAGCAGAAGAATCCCAGCGATTTCTGGCGGAGGCTTCTGCTGTACTTTCAGCTTCCCTCGATTACCAGACTACATTGGACAACCTAGTGCAGCTGGTAATCCCTCGCTTTGCTGATTGGTGTGCTATTGATGTGGTATCGGGAGTTGATAGCTATGATACTCCCCAGTCTTACCAGCGCCTTGCCGTTGCCCATGTTAACCCAGAGCAAGAGCAGTTGATTTGGGAACTGCACCGTTGCTACCCTGCCCAGGGGGATGAAGACTATGGCAACGGCAAGGTTTTACGTACAGGTTGTACGGATGCCTATTTTGAGGTTTCTGATCAATTCCTAAGTGCTGCTGCTGATGATCCTGACCATCTCAGAATGTTACAGGCACTGAAAATTAAGTGTTACATTTGTGTACCTTTACGAATGGGTTCACAAATCTTGGGCTCAATTTGGTTTGTCAGGAGTGATTCAGGTCGCCGCTACAATGAGATCGATGTCAAGTTGGCTGAGGATTTAGCTAGTCGCGCTGCCCTAGCCACTGAAAATGCGCGGTTATACCGAGAGGCAAACCAGGCGAGTGATGATCTCAGGCAGGTAATTACCATTCTCAATGAACAGCAAAAGCAATTGAGAACCCTACACCAGTTGACTAATCTCCTCAATCAACGGCTGACTAACCTTCCAAATCTGTTGCAAGAGATGGTATCGGAGGTAGTTAAAGCGATTGCTGGGGTTGAATTTTGTTTCATCATTCTCAATAATTCTCTTGGTAACTCTGAAGTCTTAAGGGTTATTGAGGGAATTGATACACAAAAGTTCCAGTGGGAAGACATCTTGCCCCTTGAGCAAGGGTTACTCTCTCAAGTCTTTTTAACTGGAACATCTGAGTTAATTCAGCGCAAGGGTTGGGATTCGCGGCATCCGGAAGAGGAAGTACCTACAGCTATTTACGCTGTGGCGATTGAGTCTGTGCAAGCAGGACCCTTGGGAGTACTAGCTATTGGCAATTGGGAAGACCCAGAGGCATTAGACCAATCAGGTCGGAATCTGCTAGCAGCAGTGGGTGAACAAGCTGCGATCGCAATTGATAATGCTCGCATGATTAATGAACAAGCTGCGATCGCAATTGATAATGCTCGCATGATTAAAGCCTTAGAGGAGCAAGAAGCACGTTTAGAGTGTCAGAACAGTATGCTGGCTCGCCAGAATCGGGAACTGGAAAGGAGAGATGCATCCCTCAAGCTACAGAACCTGCAATTGTTGGAAGCAGCACGGTTGAAATCCCAGTTTGTTTCTACGATATCCCATGAGTTACGAACTCCCATGAATGCCATTATTGGCTTTTCCCAGCTTCTATTGCGTCAGCGTCAGGGCTCCTTGACTCACCAACAAGCAGATATAATGGAGCGCATTGTCAATAATGCTCAACATCTACTGACTCTGATTAAGGATATGATTGACCTGTCCAAAATTGAGGCAGTTTGTCTGGAGTTAACCTTGGAAAGTTTGCATTTGGACAGGTTGATCAAAGAAACCATCAATGAATTCCGTTGTCTAGCCGCTCAGAAGGACTTAGGGTTGTATATCCAAACCAATTTAAAAAATCCGATCGTAATCAATGATAGCCTCCGCCTGCGGCAGATTTTGGTCAATCTGGTTTCCAATGGGATTAAGTTTACCGAAATGGGCAGGGTAGAGGTGGTAGTCAAGGAAATTTCCACCGACTGGCTGATGCTCACTGTTAGGGATACGGGAATTGGAATTGCCGAGAATGACTTAGAGCATATTTTTGAGGAGTTCCAACAAATTGATCAAACTACAACTCGCAAGTACTCGGGTACCGGCTTAGGACTGGCCATTACAGAATCTTTAGTCAAGTTGATGCAAGGAACGATTACGGTAGAGAGTAAGCTGGGTAAGGGGTCTACCTTCCATGTCAAGTTTCCTAGACGAGTAAAAGCTTCTACTGGCGATTGTCATGATTGCGATCTACCACAATCTAAAACCCTAGGTTGTTCGTTTTTGCCCCAGACTCTTCAAGGATTTCGTGCTCGAAGGGTAATTTATTAGGTTGGAGGTTGGAGGTTGGAGGTTGGAGGTTGCAGGTTGCAGGTTGCAGGTTGGAGGTTGCAGGTTGCAGGTTTCAGGTTTCAGTCAGATTATAGCGGTTCTGTTGTGGGATGAGGTAAACCCAAATTTCTTCAATCTCCTCCCCCTATTGCCACTCTCCCCCTAGTAGCGCTGATCCAGATGTAGCTCACTCGTGGAACCGCTATATTTAGAAACGCTATATTTATGGGTACGATCAGGAATATCATCAGCGACTCAACCAAGCGATCGCTTCTCGAATCCAATCTTCCGCATTCTTACTTTTAGCGACCTGAGTATCCTCACTAATAGCATGGAGTGCTTGAGCGATTTCATCATTTTCATATCCCAAAGCTAACAGGGTCATCTCCACATCTTCCTGAATCCCTGGTGAGAGTCCATTAGCAGATAGTGGGGACTCTACCTCCGATACCTTATGCCATTGAGCCAACTTTGTTTTCAGTTCTAGAGCAATGCGTTCAGCAGTTTTGCTACCCACACCAGGGGTTTTGGATAAGGCACGAATATTACCTGTAACAATCGCTTGGACTAAATTTGGCAATCCCAAGGTGTCCAGTAGTGCGATCGCTAATTGAGCACCAATACCGTTGACACTAACTAATTGACGAAACAAATCCCGCTCAGCGGCTGAGGCAAAACCGTATAGCACCTGTTGCTCCTCCCGGATTTGCAAATGGGTGAAGATTTGCACGGTTTTTTCCGATAAAGCTACGGGCAACTCCTGGGACAAACGGCGAGTAATTTGTATTTCATAGCCAATGTAGTTGACATCTAAAATCAGAGTGACCCGATTACCAGTGCTTTTTTGAATGCTAGCTACTGTCCCCTTGAGATAGCTGATCATTAGTTGAAGGTTGAAGATTTAAGGTTGGTTTAAGGTTGGTTTAAGCTTTAAGGTTGAAAGTTGAAAGTTGAAAGTTGAAAGTTGAAAGTTGAATGTTGAAAGTTGAAAGTTGAATGTTGTTCGCGTAGCGTGGCCGAAAGGCCAAGCTTGGTTTAAGGTTGTACTCCACCACGAAAATAGTGAAGGATAGTTGAGAGCATAACTTGCAACTTACCAACCTACAACTTGTAACTCGATTAACCTACAACTTGTAACTCGATTAACCTACAACTTGTAACTCGATTAACCTACAACTTGTAACTCGATTAACCTACAACTTGTAACTCGATTAACCTGCAACTTGTAACTCGATTAACCTGCAACCTACCAACCTGCAACTTTTAACTCGATTAACCTGCAACCTACTAACCTGCAAGTTGTAACTCGATTAACCTGCAACTTTTAACTATTAACTATTTCTTATTTATTGGCGATCATTACTGACAAAAAAGCTAAAATAACTTAAACCTTCTATTATACCACCTGCACAGTGAGCTTGAGCCAGGTAATGGTAATCTGCTGAGTTGTTTTCGTACCACTTGCGAAGTTCTGGTCGGGCGTTACCCACTATAATTCCTCGGGAAAAGCCAACGCTAAATAAGGCAATGTCATTTCCTGAGTCGCCACAAACCACTGTCCGTTCCGGCTCAATTCCCCACTGTTGCCGTAAAAATTCTACCGCTAGACCTTTATCGCTATTGCTGGGTAGAATGTCTAAGTCTTTCCCACCACTATAGATCAACTTGAAATTAAGACCCCTTCCTTGAAGCTGAGATTCCAGTTGAGGTAGCACCCTCAAAGCTGCTTCTTCCGTCAGGTGATAGCTGACTTTAAAGGGACGTTGTTCTGATTCTACTTGAGGAATTAAGTCAGGATATTGGGCAGCCGTTTCCACAATCATTTCCCGATCCCAGCCTTCAGATAACTTGGACGACCAGTCTGGATTGGGTGTATCTTGGCCATCATTATCATAAATTTCTGTACCCACAGAGGTGATCAGAGCATCTGGATCAAGAAGTGGCTTCTCGGCTTTCAGCTGGTGGTAGGAACTATGGGATCGCCCTGTAGCATAAACGATTCTTGTACCATGTTCTTGGCGATGCTGACTTAGCAGAGGGTTCAGTTTAAGCAGAGCCTCATCATCCCCTACTAGAGTATTGTCAAGGTCAGTTACAAACAGAAATTTAGTCACGAGATGCTAAGAGGTTCGGGTATTGCCTTATTGTCCTACATAAGTTGGGTTAAAACATAGTTGGGTTAAAAATGCGCTTTGGTTAATCGCGCTTTAGCTACAATTGAATTAGCTATATCCCCTGGTAGCAAGCGCAATCCCTATGACGAACGAGAGTTAGACAGTTATGGCTCATCTCAACCAACGCCGCGCTCAAAATATCACTGGTGACTTTTACCAAAAAAATGGGTAATCGCGCCCCGTCCTTCTAGGACGGCTTTTAAGTTGACGCTTATCTAGCGCCAGGTTATAATTAAAATATAGGGTACAGGCTGAAAAACCGTAGGCTGAGCCGGGAGAGAGACCCGTAACTTATCGACCTTAAAGTAGTAATGCCCGGAGGGTAGGGAATCTCCTCCTTAAAAACCCAATCATCAATTAACAGTTGGTGTGTGAACCCAGAAGAATCACACTTTGAAAAAAAAACGGTACGGTGGGGCACACCGGAACCAAACGAAAGGAAGAGAAACAGACTTTTTAAGGCACTTCCAAAGAGTAGTTAAACGCCTAAGGAGAACTGCCCTCTGGGTCTATGGTGAATTAACTAGGAATTTAGTCTTAACGGATTCTCGGTTGAGTATTGTCTTGTTTTTGGCGGCGTCAAAGATGAGAACTCCATGGTTTAAGGCGGCTCGTTGATCTAGGAATCCCCGCGCCTAAAGGCCGGGGAGTGTCAAGTGGATAGCAGCTGTATTGATTGTGATGCCTGCCGTTGGATGACTCCGGAAGTGTTTCATCGTGCTGATCACCAGTCTGCAGTTTATCATCAACCTGCTAATGATACAGAACGCTTGAGAGCTCTTCAAGCCCTATTATCTTGTCCCACCTCTTCTATTGGTACTGTTGAGAAACCTAAAGACATTAAAGACGCTCAGCATAGTTTCCCCATCCCAGTAGCAGAAAATGTCTACCATTGCGGCTACCATTCAGAAAACTCCTACGGTGCTGCTAGCTACCTTATCCAACGCCCCCAAGGCAATATTTTAATCGATTCTCCTTGCTTTACACCACCACTAGTCAAACGTCTAGAGGCAATGGGTGGGATTCGTTACATGTTCCTGACCCATCGGGATGATGTGGCAGATCATCACAAGTACAGACAGCATTTCCAGTGCGAACGCATTTTGCATAGAGATGACATTACCACTGATACCCGTGATGTGGAAATTCAGCTCACTACTTCTAAGCCTTATCCCTTAGACAAGGATCTGTTGATTATCCCCGTTCCTGGTCACACCAAAGGTCACACGGTTCTACTGTACAATAACAAATTTCTCTTCACGGGTGACCATCTTGCTTGGTCTGATCAACTTCAGCAACTGATTGCCTTTCGTCGCTACTGCTTCTACTCCTGGAAGGAATTAATCAAGTCAATGGAGAGGTTAACCAACTACTTGTTCGAGTGGGTATTACCAGGACATGGACGCCGGTATCATACTTATGCTCAGACTATGCAAGATCAGCTGAACCAGTGTCTTGTCTGGATGAAGCATCAAGGATGAAGCATCAAGGATGAAATTAAGTGACCACCTAAAACATTCTCCCTCATCCCTTAGACATCTCCAAAAATTAACCTCAAACCCTTGCACTGCCTGGGTCAAAACCGAGTTTATGGAGATGTCTCTTTGATGACCTGACTTTGGGAAAACATACCCAAGTCTTGGGTTGATCCCTCATTACCATCACATATCAGCCATCCAATCAATCGCTCTAGCTCAACACTTTTGCCAAAAGGTTTTTGATCTCGTCCCCACCTTGGTTTTGAACGAAAGAGAGGACTATCGGTAGAAATTTGGAAATCATCCCACTATCCATGCCTAGTTGAGAAAAACCTGCTGCCAGGGTAGCTAGAGTGCCTAATTGTCCAACGCCACCACCCATTGATGCCGCTAATCCTCCCAAGGCTCCCATCATGCCACCACTTTTTGGTGCTGCTTGGAGCAAATCATTTATTCCTGGAATAGATTGCAGTACTGGGGCAAAACTCTCATCTCCCAGCTTGTCCTTGGCCAGTTGGAAAATAAGTCCAGCTCCGCCTTGGGCTTGATTCTCTTGCACTCCCAGGTTTTCGGTTAACAGTTGAATCAGTTCCATAGATGCTCTCTTATTCGATTGCTATATCGTTGCCGCCTTAATTTAACATCGGATAGCCAAAATAATCATTTATTTACATTTTTTTTACATAGTTATCTATCACTATTTATATTTTATCTTTTTGAACACAATTTATAACATTTATACACAACTAGTAACTTAGAGTAGTAAGTTCCTTTTTGGGCTATAAGCTAGGTGAATTTAAGGGTTAAGGAAATTAACAAAAAATTAATTATTAATCTATAGCAATGGGATCGGATTCGTGAACAGTAACAGGTTTTACTCAGGATTCAGGAACGATCCGACTCAGGGCGATTTTCAAGAAAAAATTGCTAGATTACATTTGTTAGATTACATTTGATTACAGGAAACCGCTGCAATCTTAACTAAATTACTAAAAAATATAAAGTATTGATAATATAAATAAAATATCGCTCTTAAGCTGAATAATTGTTTTCCAAGTTACGTAAAATAAAATCCAGATAAAAGACTTTGACCTATCTGGAGGTTTCTATGGTCAGCTACGCATCACCAATGGGAATGGGAGTTAAGTTAACAGCTAACCCAGGGGATAGGATTGCCACTGAACCCCAAACTATTGAGGAAAAAGCGAAGCAGGTTGCTGTGGATACGATTGATATTACAGGGGATCACATCAAAGTTCCCACTTACTTTGTCGTGAAATACCCTGATGGTGAAACCAAGGCACTACACCATGTGAAGGATGCTGAAGCAATTTCCGATGTGATTCGGCAAATGCAACTGCAGCAAAAAGAGTGGCCTCAAGAATCAGAGGAAGTTAAACATTGGTTAAACTTACCTGGTATGCTTCTGATATTGGCTGGTTTCTTAATCACTTCCATTGTCCTAGTCGGTATTTTCTAGCTACCCTAATCCTGCACGAGTAATCATGGATAATGAGTGATGAATGATCAACCTTAGACTATAGCTAGGGTTTTATCATTCATCCTTCATCGTCGATAATTTCCAGATTAGATCCCATGGCTTCGATTTAGATCCCATGGCTTCCATTTTTAACTCACATCACCATCATTTGAGGCGGTGTTGTGCGCCACAATTGCTCTAAACCAACTGCTGGCATAGTTAGATACAAAAGATCACCAGCGGCTAGGTTAATTTCCAATAAATCCCAGCCATGAATCGTTTGATACTTCGTTTCAAGATACAGTGGCACAAAGTCAGCGGATCTGGCAGCATCTTTAACACGGCGTCCACAGAAGGGATGATCGGTGGTAATCTTAGTGGCTAAGGCAACCCAAAGCGTATCACCAATCATACCATTGCCTAACACTTGTCCACCTAATGCTGCAGCTGCAAAAGAAGGAGTGGCTAATTCTGTGGGAGAGAATACTGCTTCAAATTCAAATACTTGCTGTACCATGTGGGAAAAGTGGGGGTCTTGATTGCGGACAACCACTGACAATTTAGAAGCTAGACTTTTGGCACTTAGAGCAATTTCTAAATTGGCTGTATCATCACTCGTAACTGCTAAAAGGGCTTCTGCTCGTTGGATGTGTGCTGCTGTGAGTGTAGCAGGTAAACTGGCATCTCCGTGAATGACTGCAATACCTAGAGAACGAACAATGTTCAGGAAACGATTGTTGGGGTTACTTTCAATCACCACCAATTCATGGCCTTGGGCATGAAGTTGGTAGAGGATTTGGACTCCTACATTTCCCAGTCCACATACAACATAGTGATTTCTGTAGGGAACTCTCGCCGCATCCCAAAACTGTTTGAGTCGGGTACCTAAAACAAAATCGTTTAGTAGAGCATAGCAAATGCCAATCACACCAGCCCCTACTAACATCATCACAGCAGTAAATACCTTAATAGTGTCCGGGGACTTTTCTGCTACTTCTTCTTGACCACCAGCACCGGTAATCATACCCACAGAAAAATATAGAGCATCAACAATAGAGGTTTCTAAGTTGACACACACATAAGTCAATGTGGCCGTAAAAATTATCAGGAGTAGGAAAAGGGTCACTACTAACATTGGTTGAGCATGATGCTGAAACTGTTGTAAGTTTGTGAAGACTTTCAGCAGTTTCTGTAGCCAGGATTGGCGTTTAGGACGAAACCGAGGCTGAGTACCAATAATTAAGCGATCGCCAGGTTGTAACTGTTTGCCCTGAGCTACTGCGGAAACTAAATCTAAGTTCGAGTCCATCGGTAGGTAGTAGATCAACATTCGTGATCGCTCATCCCACAGGTCACTCAACTGTGTTCCCATCCAAGGGTGGCTTTCGGTGATAATTTCTTCGTGTATCGGCCAGGTTTGATTGTATAGCTTGAGTTGCCCAATGGCTCGATTCCCCATTGCTGCGAAGGCAAATACCGGTGCTGCTAGAGAAGAAACACTCATGCTGACATGATCGGGTAGGGTCTGATCTAAACGAGTACCCAGGCTGGTATTAAACAATCGGTTAACGATCCGAATCCGGGGATTAATCACTCGTGCCTGAGTCAGGATTGCCAGATTGAGAGCATCGTCATTACAGGCCAGAACCAGGGTTTGGGCATGTTCGAGTCCAGCTGCAAGTAGGGTAGAAATAGCCCGCAAGTCTCCAATAATAATATTGTTTTCGTCACCAGGCATTATTCTGTTGCTGATGCCAACAACAGCTACTCCCTGCTGCTTCAGTAAGCGGAATATTTTGTATCCAGTGCGACCCAAGCCACAGATAATGATGCGGGGTTTCATGTGTCAAGCTTGTTGACCGAAATAATTTTTGTCGTTTTGCATCTAGCTAAGTGTTCTTTTACAATTCTTATCCAAGATAGCTCAAAGAAATGTAGCGGAAGACACTGCTGCTAGTTAGAAAGGGTAAAATCTCCCCGCTTAAGCCATTCCGGTAAGCTGCTGACCCTCTAATTTGCCTATTTCAGTAGGGTGATCAGGAGATGGGGCAACGGATGGGTTAACAGATGTAACGGATGGGGGGATAAGGGCATGGGGGTGCCGGAAAGCCTGTAATTTGAATAGGCATTAGTTGAATAGGACTTAGACATTATGATATATTGATTTATTAAGCACAAAATCAATATAGTTCTAAGCTGTCGCGGATTTAAATTGTATAGCTTTGAGTAAGCTCGAAAAACTGATTAACCCTATGCCCTGCTGCTCTGGTTCCCTGCCCCCTTGCCGATTCAATATATAAAATAAAATTAAATATATAGATCTATAAATTAGATGTAGATGCCTCACAGCTGATCACTCCCTCACCCCCTCACCCCCTGATCCCTTCATTTTCAAAGGAACTGGCTACAAATATCTACCAAGGTGTACTAGGAATGGGGCAGCCTCTCAATGGCTGGAAGCGTGTATTGACTTAATAGGGCAACCTCCTGCTCGTATATGAACTCGCTGTAGTCAGCTAGATTGTCCAGCCCCAGAAAGTTGAGGATGATCTCAGCTGCTAGCCAAATCGCTATTCTAACCAATAACTGCCGCCATCGTATTATCATTGCATCAGACCTCCTGACTATAGGTGAGGGAGGTTAGGTTTATGGTTGTGATAATCTGTTCAATTTAGTTATCAGCCTCAATTTTGTCTTTTATGCGACCGAAACCAGCAATTCCGTCCCGGTGCGCTTACAGTCGTCGAATTTAATTTGCCACAGGTCGCACCGCTGCCCGAGATAACTTGACCGTTTACTTCCCCCTACTGCATTTTGCCGAAAAACCTGAGGAAGCTAGTTACAGTGTCAAATACTGATGTGGGTAATTGTGTTGGCAAAATGTAAAATTTATGTTTATGAGCTAGTAGTCTGTCAATTTAGTTTTGAGGGTAATGGTGGGACGATGTTAGGTGGCACGGTGTTAGCTCAAAAGTCTTCATACCTGATCCAAGCGTGCGATCGCGCCCTTCATCCAAGCGTGCTATCATGCCTAAATCCTGCCCGGTGCGCTTACAGTTGTCGAATTAAATTCGCTATTTGTGCGTTTTCCAATGGTCGGGGAACCCGGCCTTTGGTCGCGCCTTCGGGTCGCACCGCTTGGTGAAAGCTTAAATTCAAACTTGACAGGGCACTAGCCGCAATGTTTAGGACTACTGTAGTAGTCCTAAATACGGTTATAAGCTACTTTGGGGCAGATAAACTAGGATTTAGGAAAGAAGCTGAATGGGATATCACGTTATTTACGATGGCGATTGTAATCTTTGTGTCACTCTGGTACAGCTACTAGAAAATCTGGATCAGGGCAAGCTATTTGATTACATACCGATGCAGGATAAAGAAGCTTGCGGCAAATTACAGGTAACACCTCTCGAGTGTGAGATGGGTATGATTTTGATCGATGCTTCTTCTGATGATTGCCGATGGCAAGGAAGTGATGCCGCTGAAGAGATTGGGCGTCTATTGCCATTGGGTAATATCTTTGTATCCGCTTATCGGGCAATGCCTGGGGTGAAGTCGGTAGGCGATCAGGTTTACGAGCAGATTCGGGATAATCGTTACAGTTGGTTTGGTAAGCGTTCTACTACGTATAAATCGGTTTATCCAGTAGGTTGCAAGGCTAATCCCAGTTGAGGCTAGACTAGAGACTCAATCAACTTTTATCAGCTAACAATTAATTATAAACACATAAGCCCCTATTATAAACTGTGGGGATAAGCTTAACCTATAGGAAAGTTCAATGTAATGTATTAGAATATTTATTTTCCTGGACTGATCATCTGATCGTGATGGGTTTTCCATCACGGAGATTGTCCCATAGGAATAGTTACATCAATACCATCAACGGCAATTGAGTGATATTCAGCCATGTCGATCGAAAAACTTAAGCCTGCCGACAAAGGAGCTGTCGGGATTTATGTGCCCTACTACCAGGGTAATAAACGGAATCTTTTACCTATAGCAATTAGCCTCTACCAACAAGGGTCTTTGGAAGGTCGTCGCCACATAGAAGGTGGTGATAGTATTCCCTTCGTTGCTACTTGGTTTGTATCTAATCTTCCTTCGGAATTAACTCGTTGCCGATTACAGTTTGATGGTAACGCGGATCTCAGTTACGAACTTACTATGCAAAATTCTGAGTTTGTGAATTACTTAATCGAAGTGATTATGAACTTTAAGCGATCGCGCATAACGGATTTTTCCAAGGCATTCTACCGCAAACTGCTACGCATTGATGAATAAACAACCAGTTTTCTAGTTATAGGAGTGTAAATAAGGGGTGGCAAAATCCGCTAAGTATTTACTAATTGGGTCAACAGAAGCTTACAGCGGTAAGTCAGCAACGATCCTGGGAATTGCCGATCAACTGCAAGCAAAAGGGATAACGATTGCCTACTGTAAACCACTGGGTACCTTTTTGAGTAGCAATCAAGGGTCAACGATAGAGGAAGATGTCCAGTTTATCACTGAGATACTTAAGTTGCCGGAGAACATGGTGCGATCGCCTTTGCTGTTTATGGATGCTCAAACCATTGAAAAACGCTTGGGAGGACAAGACTCAACAGATTACCGTCAGTCTCTTCAAGACTATCTCCAACCACTAAGTAGTGATGTAATTTTGGTGGAAGGAGCAGGAACCTTGAGTGCGGGGACTCTGTTTAACTTATCATTACCAAAAGTTGCTCAGACAATTGATGCTGCTGTCTTGTTGGTGGCTCGTTTTCACTCGGTTTTACTAGCAGATGCGTTGTTATTTGCTAAGCAACGTCTGGGAGAAAGCTTACTGGGAGTTTTAATTAATGATATTCCCCAAAACAAGCTATCAAGGGTAAAAACAACATTGAAACCGTTTCTGGAACGGCAAGGAATCCCAGTATTGGGAATGATGCCTAGAAATAATCTGTTGCGCAGTGTTAGTGTTCGGGAACTGGTACGTCAGTTGCAAGCTAATGTGCTATGCTGCCCTGACCGTTTGGATTTGATGGTGGAAAACTTGACCATTGGGGCGATGAATGTCAATGCTGCTCTGAAGTATCTACGCAAGGGCGTTAATATGGCGGTGGTGACCGGAGGCGATCGCCCAGACCTTCAGATGGCTGCTCTAGAAACCTCAACCCACTGTTTAATCCTTACCGGTCAAGTTCAGCCTCAATCAGTTATTCTCAGACGTGCTGAAGAGTTTGAAATTCCAGTACTTTCCGTTGATTTAGACACCCTCACTACTGTTGAGATTATTGACAATTCTTTTGGTCAAGTACATCTCCATGAAGCAATTAAGGTGGAGTGTATGCAACAGATGATGAATGAATATTTCGATATTGAGCAGTTGATAAAGCTCCTTGAATTGAAACCATATAAACCAGATTTATAAATGCATTATTTTAAGGTTGAAAGGTTATAATGTTGTTCGCAATTTGGATTAGATTAGGGGAGGTTGGCAGGTTTTAAACTTGTCAGTTTTTCAGGTTAAAGGTTGTCATTTTTAAGTTTAAAACGTTCAATTTTAACCTTACTCAACAAATTGTAACTCTGTTTAAGGTAACTCTATTAAATTAAATAGGAAACCAATTATGGTTGTTGTTACCATTAATCTTGAAGGTGGTCAGGTTATAATGTTGAAGGTTAAAACGTTCAACGTTCAACGTTCAACTTGCTTGCCTTGTAACTCTTTTCAACTTTCAACTTGCTAAGTTGTAATTCTGTTAACTATGAAACCAGTTATTGTTTTCGGTAGTATCAATATGGATTTGGTAGCCAAAACTCCCCGGTTACCAGTTCCAGGTGAAACACTACAAGGCCATGAATTTTTTACTGCTCCTGGTGGGAAAGGGGCTAATCAAGCTGTGGCGGTGGCACGGTTGGGTATCCCCACTAAAATGGTGGCCCGCATCGGTAGTGATGATTTTGGAACTCAGCTACACCACAGTCTAGGGGTAACGGGTGTTGACACTGATAGCGTTTTGGTTGAGGAGGGGGTCAGTTCTGGGATTGCAGTGATTTCCGTGGATCAGGCTGGGGAGAATACCATTATTTTCTTGGCTGGTGCTAATGGGCATGTTAATGAAACTGATGTGGAACGCCTCAGTAGTTTGTTGCCAGAAGCCGCTGTTTTATTGATGCAGTTGGAGATTCCCATGTCCGTGGTGCTCTTAGCAGCAGCGGCAGCTCAGAAAGTGGGTTGTCCAGTGATTCTTGACCCAGCACCAGCTCAGGAGTTGCCAGAGGAACTGTATGGCATGGTGAATATTATGACACCGAATCAGTTGGAAGCCTCTGTACTAGTGGATTTTCCTGTGGATACCATAGAGTCAGCCAAGAACGCATCGGAAGTACTGTTGCAACGAAGTGTGGATACGGTGATTGTGACCTTAGGAGAGCAGGGGGTTTTCTGTGCCACTGGTTCTGAATCGTTCTTCGTCCCTGCTTTTTCTGTTGATGCTGTGGATACTGTGGCGGCTGGAGATGCGTTTAATGGTGCAATGGCTGTGGCAATAGCCAAAGGGTTACCCTTGCGGCAAGCGGTAGTATGGGGAGCTGCAGCTGGGGCGCTTGCTGTTACTAAGGCTGGGGCTCAGCCCTCTTTGCCTGATCAAGAGACATTCAATGCCTTTCTCACAGAAGTAGGTATTAGGTATTAGGTAATAGCTATGATAGCATGATAGTCTGAGATATTACATATTAGATATTAATTTTTAGATATTAGTGATTGGTAATAGATCATTTACCCGGAGTTGGCTAGTATTGTAAATCCTGATTGTGGATCTAAACATTATTACTAATTAATCCAGTTTGAGCAAATTATTGAGGTTTGGTAGTACGTTTATCTAAAAAATCAGCCCTTAAGCACTCACTACTATACAGTAACATCCTCATAAATTAAGGAGATGGGACAACTAAAATCAATGCTGGTCAAGTGAATTTCGTCTCCTTCTGTGTAGGGATTGAGTTCCCATTTCCCTTGTGGATTGCGCCGGAAGCACTCGATAGTGATCTGTTGAGTATCAATCAAAAGGTATTCTTGTAAGGTTTTGATGCGGCGATAGTTAGCAAATTTGCGACCTCGGTCAAAGGCTTCAGTGGAGGGAGAGAGTACTTCCGCAATCAGACAGGGATGATAAATGACTTTGAGCCGATTGCTGTCTCGTTGATCGCAGGTTACCATGACATCCGGGTAGTGAAAAGGTCCTTTTTCTGATACACCCACTTTGACACTAAAGATAAAAGGACGACACGAACCTCCCCGTAGATGGCTTTTTAAGGCAGTCGCAAGATTCAGAGCAATGGTTCCGTGGGGAATAGTTCCCCCAGTCATAGCATAGACTTCGCCGTCGATGTATTCATAGTTGAGTTCTTGCTTTTCCTCCCAGTCTAGATAAGCTTCGGGAGTCATGTATTCTCCCTGATAAGAAGCAACCATAACCACCTCACTTATTGAGTGATGTCTTTTATGTCCTGTTTTGGAGCTAGTTGAGCTTATTTTCAACTATAGCGCGAAACTACCTCTGACTACAGAGGGATGTTCCTTTGGAAGCGCTACGCGATCGCATTGTCAATTTTGGCAGACACATGATTATACAAAATATTTTTGCTTTCATACCTGCTCGCTTTCGACAGGGCTTTCAGCCTTGCTTTTTCTAAAAACGGGTATTGTAACTGTAAAGGTTGTCCCTTGGTTGAGAGTGCTTTCAACTTCGATTTGACCGTGGTGATTCTCAACTATTGTTTTAGCGATCGCTAAACCTAGCCCTGCTCCTTTTGCTGTATCATAGGGTCTGGCTGGATCAGCTCGATAAAAGCGATCAAAAATATGAGGTAATGCTGATGCACAGATGCCTTGACCGGAATCAGTTACCTTGACTTGAAGCAGGAATTGCAGGTTTCTTGCCCTACGTTTGCTGGGAGGTTCTAACTGTTGTAATTCCACTTGAATAAATGCTTCCCCTGGAGTTTTGGTAGAGGCTGGTGTGTATTGGACAGCGTTATTCACTAGATTGGTAAATAAACGTGCCAATTGATTCCAATCCCCCTCAAGGGTAAAGGCATCTTCGTCCAATGTTGGATTTTGGAACCCTTTACTAGGGCAGGGTGGCAGAAATACCTGATCAGCCCCCATCTCTTCCTCTGTCTGCTCTGTCTCCTTTGTTCCCTCTGTTAACTCTGTGCTCTTTTCCTGATCGGGATTGGGGATTTCAATCAAGTAAAGGGAAATGCGTTTTTCTGTAGCAATCGGCTGTTGCTCCTCGATCACTTCCATCAGCAAAGCATCCAGGTGGACTAATTGCCACTGGGGTTTTACCATACCGCTATCAGCACGAGCCAAAAACAGCAGGTCATTCACCAGTCTTCCTAAGCGCTGGGTTAATCGCTCTATCACTTCGAGTTGGTGCCGTTGCAACTCAGATGCTAAATCGGGATCCCCCAGAGCAACTTGCACGTTAGTCTGAATCGTCGCAATTGGGTTTCTGAGTTCGTGGGAGGCATCAGCAGTGAATTGTTTGAGCCGTTGGTACGACTCCCGTACTGGCTTCATAGCCATACCAGATAGTAACCAACCAATAGCACCAGTAGAGATAATCATCACCACTGTACCTAGAGTCAGATCAAATATCAGTTGGTGGCTGGGTTTGGTGACTTCAAACCATGGGTGGCTAACCCGTAAATAACCCAAGATATAATCCTCGATTTGCACCGGTTGGGTTAACTGTCGCAGGAGATGCTCTGCTGATAAATGAACTGTTGCCCTAGTGGTGTTGGCCTTTAACGGAATAGTTAAGGGTTCAGAGAAGGTTGACCACAGCAAATCCCCCTTCGGACTAAACCACTCCAGGTCAATGTGGTCATCTTCTACCCCATCACTATTGTCTCGAAAACTGGCTTCAATGTTGAATTGGTAGGGACTCTCGCCATCATCCACAGGTTGAATCACCAGTGATCGCTCTACCACTTCTACGACATGTTTGAGGGTGTCATCAACCCGTTCAATCAGGGTGTGGCGGACATAAAGATAGACACCAGTTGCAAATAGTAACAGTAAGACTGCTGTGACCGTAGTATACCACAGAGCAAGGCGTCGGCGAGTAGTTTGAAACATGATAATTTAACAGACATCAAAGATCAACAGGACTTACGCCGCCAAGCCGGTTTATTAAAATAATTACACCGATTCCAGCCTTTGATTTATGAGGTGCCTAAGTCCTGATCAAATCCGGTTGACTAATGATCATATCTAGGATCGGGTCATGGGTAATGGCTACTATCAATTCCAGTAGGATCGGATTGAGCACAACTGAGAAGCGAACCAGTTGCTGCCAGTGTAGAGTAATAACTGAGGTCAAAGCTAAAATTGATATCGTCTCCGGTTAAATCGTTCTTGTTTGTAGAGACTTGGTCTGCAACGTCTCTACACAGAAGGTTTGATTGATTGTTCCTTCTCCGACTTGTCTGCCAAAAGAATGAGCCTTCAAAAAAGCGATCGCAAACCAGCAAAACTATTTCTAAGCTCTCGGGAAGACCTCTTGGAGTCCCTAGTCGAAAATTCTCCCGAGTGTATAGCGGTATTTGACCGGGAATTTCGTTATGTCTATGCTAATCCGGCCTTGTCACAGGCATTTGGGATAGCCCAGTCAGAATTAATCGGCAAAACCCATCATGACCTCCAGATGCCAGAAGACTTTATCCACTTATGGGATAGAGCGATGGAAAAGGTGTTTGCCACAGGTCAAGAAAAGAGGATTGAATTCCAGTGGATCACAGAGAATGGGCGACAGTTTTATCAATCCTGTCTGGTACCAGAGTTGGCCAGTCATGGTTCAGTAGAATTTGTGTTGGGGTATAGCTGTAACATTAGCGATCGCATAACCAATACAGAATTTTCAAGGTCGATTGAGCAACTACAGAATTCTAACCGAGAACTGGAACAGTTTGCTTATGTGGCTTCCCACGATTTACAAGAACCCCTGCGGAAAGTCAAGAGTTTCACAGAATTGCTGGTGGAAGAGTACCAGGGGAAATTGGATGGCGAAGCAGACAAATACATGGCTTACATTGTTGATGGTGTCTTCCGGATGCAGACTCTGATTAAAGATCTGCTCGCCTACTCCCGTTTGGGTAGGTCTGAACTGACCTTTGAACCCACAGATATAGCTGAAGTGCTTGAGCAGGTTCTTGAAAACTTGAGTGTTACCATTAAAGAAAATCATGCTGTCATCACCCATGATCCACTACCAACTATCCCAGCTAATCCTCAACACATGGTGGAATTGTTCCAGAATCTAATCAGTAATGGCATCAAATTCCGTTCCGAGGCAACTCCTGAGATTCACATTGAAGCTCAGTTGCAGGAATCCCAATGGTTAATAGGGGTTCGAGATAATGGTATTGGTATTCCAAGCAAGTATGCTGAACGAATTTTTTCCATATTCCAACGGCTACATGGTAGGAGCAAGTATCCCGGTACCGGGATTGGTTTAGCCATTTGTCAGAAAATTGTCCAGTGTCACGGCGGAAATATTTGGGTCGAATCCGAGTCTGGTGTTGGCTCAAGATTCTATTTTACCCTGCCAATTCATCAGAGTTGGTAGCCAAATATGACTCATGGGTTTGTGGATAAAAAATCAATAATAAACGATATTATAACCAATTTCAAATAACCCAATTTCAAATAACTATGATATGTACAGTAAATTCCCTGAAATTCTGCTAATAGAAGACGATCCTGGAGATATAGAACTCACCAGGAAAGCACTCAACAAAGCGAAACTGGCGATTAACCTCCATGTGGTTATGGATGGTACTCAAGCCCTGGCTTACCTGTACAGAGAGGGGGAGTATGCTGATTCCCAGCAACCTGACTTAATTTTGCTAGACCTAAACCTGCCTGGGATGAATGGACAAGAGATTCTCCAGCATATCAAAGGTGATGATAACCTCAAGCAAATACCCGTTGTGATGCTGACCACTTCAGATGCTCAGGAAGATATTGTAAAAAGCTATGACTTGGGAGCTAACTGTTATCTTAAAAAACCAATTAGCTTAAAAGAATTTGACAAGATTATCGAAGCCCTAGAAGATTTCTGGTTTAGTGTTGTGAAACTACCGCCGCCATAAACTAGCTGGAATTCAAAATTCAAAATTCAAAATTCAAAATTCAAACATGTTTAACTAGTGGTAAAGATGTAGCGGAATTCAAAATTCAAAATTCAAAATTCAAAATTTTTACATGTCTAGGTAGTGGTAAAGATCTAGTGGTTTGGCTACGGTCTGGTCAAGGTAACGGGAGCTAAAATCGCTACTTTTGTACAACTACCCTTCTTCCCTCTCCCCTCTCCCCACAGTCTTCCCCCGATTCCCGATTCCCGATTCCCGATTCCCGATTCCCGATTCCCGATTCCCGATTCCCGATTCCCGATTCCCGATTCCCGATTCCCGATTCCCGATTCCCGATTCCCGATTCCCGATTCCCGATTTCCGATTCCCGATTCCCGATTCCCGATTCCCGATTCCCAGTGGGTAGCGCTATAGGTCAGAAACCATTAGCCTCAAGCCTAATCTGATCATGGCTAATGCCTTCAAGGATAAACCTAATTATTGAAATCTTACCACCATTACGCCTCCTGATATTTAAGATTAATTTTATGATTCGAGGCTAAGTTAGCCATCGAAGACCCTCAGACGGTATACTTTTTTGTATTTTAATCCCCTTGATCTCAAGGATTATACGGGTTTTATGTGCATTTTTTAGTGAATTATCCGTATAAGTACGGAGATGACTATTAGTGAAATTACGGTGGAAACAGGTTTTTTTTTAGGTCAATATTAACATATTAGATTTAATTGATATCTAACCGATGTTTGTTGATTAGTTAACGGTATTCCAATGTCATCAACGTACCTACCAGTCACTTCTCCTTCAGCTGATCAAACTAATTTCTCTGCACCAGTCCCTGCTTCAGTCATTTATTTTCAGAATAAACTCCCCACAGAAAGAGCAGACCATCCTGATTGTACCCAAATCCTATTAATTGAAGACGATATCCAGGATGTTGAGCTGATTAAAGCATTACTCAAAAAGGCAAAACATTTTCGAGCAACACTCACCCATGTAGAGACCTTAGAGCAAGGTCTCGAATGCCTAAAGCAGGGAAATATTGATATCGTACTCTGTGACCTGTTCTTACCAGATCAAAAAGGTCTAGAGACATTTTGTGAAATTTATGCCCAGTGTCCCGAAGTGCCTATAATCATTCTGAGTGGACTGACTGATGAGAATTTAGCCATAGAAGCGCTACAAGAAGGAGCACAGGATTACTTAGTTAAAGGAGAATTTGATCGGAACCTATTGGTACGAGCGATGCGCTATGGCATTGAGCGGCAACGACTGCTGTTAGCACTGAAGGGACAAACTGAAGCCCTACGAGCCAGTGAAGAGCAATTTCGCACCATGATTACCAGAAATGCTGATGGTGTTGTGATTATTGATCACAATCGAATGATTCAATTTGTTAATCCCGCAGCAGAATCCCTGATGAACTGTAAAGCGGAGAAACTCCAAGGAGAACTATGGTGCAGTTCCCTAGTGGTTGGCGAAACTACAGAACTAGATATTCGCTCCTCCTATGGAAAAATTGTTATTGCCGAAATCCAGCTAGTAGAGATTCAATGGGAAGGTAAAAAAGCCTATATGGCATCACTGCGAGATATCACCACTCGCAAGGAAATAGAAATTGCTCAGAAGCAACTGAATGATGAGCTAGAACGTCGGGTTGAGGAGCGCACACTTGAACTAAGAGTAGCTAATGATCAGCTCCAAGTTTTGGAAATTAAACTACGTCAATCACTGGTTAAAGAAAAAGAATTGAGCAATTTTAAATCTCGGATTATCTCTAGCATTTCCCATGAGTACCGCACCCCATTAACTACCATTTCTTCATCAGCAGCAATCCTGGAACGGTACTGTCATCAAATGGATCTGACTCGGCAAGTAAAACATTGTAGACGTATCCAATCCATGGTTCAGCAACTGACTGGTTTAGTGGATGATGTGCTATTTATTAACAAGACAGAATTTAAGCAACTAGATTTACAACCCGAACCTATAGACTTAGTTGAATTTTGTAGTAAATTAGTTGATGAAATCAAATCTAAAACCACCTATAAGCACCAGCTCTTGTTTAGGCATGAAGGTGACTGTCAGGAATTCAGATCAGATCCTAAGCTACTAAGCCAAATGCTAACTAATCTCCTCTCTAATGCTATTAAATATTCTCCTCAAGGAGGCAAAGTCGAACTTAACCTTAAATGTGACACTAATCAAGTAATACTGGAAGTTACCGATGAAGGAATTGGCATTCCTAAGCACGATCAAGGTGAGTTATTTAATTCCTTTAGTCGTGGGAGTAATATCGGCTCCATAGGGGGAATTGGATTGGGGTTATCAATTGTCAAAAGTTATGTGGAACACCATCAAGGTGAGATAGTTATGGAAAGTAAAATAGGTTTAGGTACTCGTGTTACTGTCTGTTTACCATTGCTTGCTTAGTGGTTAGTATGACTGACAAAAATTGATTTATTGATTTATTTAACCGCAAATTATCAGAAGGGGAGAATACTAATATAGTTGGTAAAATGTATTTATAAGCAATCAGATCTAGTTCACGTCATGACTTATTAGTAAAGACTTATTGGTCTTGGGTCTTAGTTAATGGAAAATGGAAAATGGAAAATGGAAAATTCATAACTCCCAATTCCCAATTCCCAATTAACAGCCATCGGCAAAAATTATCGCCTGATTATAAATCCTTAGAGTCCTGTTATGTTTTATCTTTCAACTGCTTCGTAACGGATTTGGCTTTATCCTGTAAGTGTGCGGTGGTAGCCTGAGCTGTGTCTTTCAACTGATCAGTAACTGATTGAGCTTTATCTTTAAACTGTGCAGTGGTCGCTTTGGCTTTATCCTTCAACTGTTCAGTAACTGATTGGGCTTTATCTTTAAACTGTTCTGGTATATGTTGAGCTTTTCGCTTGACATCTTGAAATTCCTGGACAGTTTTTTGATAATCTTCCTTGATCAGGTCTGTAGCTTGACTAATTTTTTGATTAAGTCCTTCCCCATACTGTTTACTATTTTGAGCAACTGCATCCAGTACAATTATCCGCTTGCTGCCAATACTCGAAATTGCTACGGGTGGGAGTAGATACATACCATCCATAACCCCATGCCAGCCAAGGTCCGAGAAGAGATAGTTAACTACACTACCGCTTTTGGGTTTAAGCAAGTAGTCCACTAGCTTACCAATTTTGTTACCCGCATCTGTCCATACCTCATGTCCGATCAGGGAATCCCAAGACTCCGTTTTCTGTTGAGTTTTGTGATTTTTGCTAGTGTTGACGAGAATACTATCGGTGCCAATACTCTCGACTTGACCCCAAGCAAAGTAGCGTTTTTTCGCCCCAAGTAATCCAGACTTACACCTTAAGGCCACGACTCGATGAGCTTGATAGTCCAACAAGAGTTGATCGACATGACCAATTTCTTCCGTCGTCTGACGCTCTAAGACTAGACGATTGAGTAACTGGCTCTGCCTGATCGGTTTGGGTTGGATAAATAGTAAAGACATCTGTTCATGTCTCCAATAGTTAAGAACTGGCGATGGCGGTCGGAAAAAGACACAGAAGGCTCAACAGCAGTAAGCTATCAGGTAAGCATATGCGCTACAGATGGTGCTACTTGAGGTGCCTTTAGCAGTCAGCCCTCAGCTATCAGCTTATGGGCTATGGGCAGGCTACTTGAGGTGCTTTTGAATAAAACAGGTAAGCATTATTCAATGCTCCCGTTCAAGGTTTATTTTAAGCTGACCGCTGACCGCTGACCGCTGACCGCTGACTGCTGACTGCTGAATGCTTGTGTACCCCTCTGTGATTTTTTCCATCTAGATTTTAGCTTACAATAATTGAGTCAAGTCTGATCTAGGGTAAGCATTCAGCTATCAGCTATCAGCGTGTGGTGTATCAGACGAATTAAAGTAGAATTAAAGTAGGGTGGGCAAAGTAATATAATCATTAATACTCAAAACAATCAAACTGTTTTTGCCCACCCTATCAGCGTGTGGTGTATCAGACGAATTAAAGTAGGGTGGGCAAAGTAATATAATCATTAATACTCAAAACAATCAAACTGTTTTTGCCCACCCTACAAGCTGATAGCTGACCGCTCACGGCTGAATGCTTACGATCTAGGGGATTACCAAGGAGTGAGTTGAGACTATGCGCTTATTATTTTTGATTTCGGGCTTCGTGATCGGCTTAGCTATAGCAGCTATCTTATTCGCCCTCCAAAATAAAACCATTGTGCCGGTCAACTTTGGGGTTTGGACTATAGAAGAACCCTTATCTATAGTGATTCTTTTAGCTCTATCTATGGGCTGTTTAACTGGTTTATTAATCTCCACACCTACCCTAATCAACCAAAGTCGTAAACTAGCTCGGCAACGGAAACGGATTAATGAGTTAGAGCAGGATTATAATGAAACAATAGTAAATATTGATAACCAACGCAAAAGAATACAGTACTTGGAAGATAGTTTGAAAACTAAGATAGGTGCGTCATCAGCAGAATCTGAGCCGCAATAGCTGGAAAAATAAGCATTCAGCGGTCAGCGGTCAGCGGTCAGCGGTCAGCGGTCAGCAGATTTAACTCAGATTAAACAAATGCTTACCTCTTTCTTTTATTCTAAATGCTTTCGTGATCAATAAGAATGTGCATAGCCCATAAATAAACTGTTCGCGTTCGCGGAGCGTGGCCATTCGCGTAGCGTGGCCAACGGCCAAGGCCAAGCGTGCGCGTAGCGCTAATCGCTGTTCGCTGTTCGCTGATAGCTGATAGCTGATAGCTGATAGCTGATAGCTGATAGCTGGTAGCTTACCTTTTACTTACCTATTTTAACTACTGATCAAGGATTCAAACTCAGCTTTTAATGATTCAAAATCTGCCACCCTTGACACCAGTAAATTATCCTTACCAGCATCATTTAATCGTTGTTTCCAATAACTGATGATTTCTGGGTGATTCATCCAGAATTCAATGACACTGTCTACAGCTTTATCTATACCCCAATCTGCCTGGGAGGGAAGGGTTTCAGCTGATTCAATTAAAGCATCAAGGGTACACTGATAAGTACCTAAGTATTTCAGTTTTGGTGGGACTTTTCTCTGACTCAACGTCTGTTGATGATTGAAAAAGTCTAGGACAGGAGATACTCCTAAGATTTCAAAGGTGTATTTCATAGGTTGAATACCTTCCTTTTTACCAGTTATCCTTTTTACCAGTTACCTCAACCTTTCCAGCCAAGGTCATCAAGATTGGTAGATTTTTATGAGTTTTATGTTCTGTGTTCTGGATAAGAACTCTGACTGTTGACCAATCCTATAGAACTGCTATGCACTAAATAATAAAGGAATTGTTAAATTGGTTTTGTAGTAATTGTAACACAATGTTATAGCCTGTAGCACAAGGGATCTCGGAACAGGGAATCGGGAATCGGGAATCGGGAATCGGGAATCGGGAATCGGGAATCGGGAATCGGGAATCGGGAATCGGGAATCGGGAATCGGGAATCGGGAATCGGGAATCGGGAATCGGGAATCGGGAATCGGGAAAAACTTCTTTGCCCAACTCAAGCAATATCGAGCGATTGCCACACGCTATGATAAAGGGGCAATAAACTTTCTATCCGCAATTTATCTGGCTGCTACCGTTATCTGGCTTAATTGATGACACGCCCTAGATAGCAGGTAAAATTCGATCGCTTGCTCTGTTAACGTGGGATTCAGTGGAAAAAATGACTATTCGGATTGGCAACGGTTACGATATCCATCAATTGGGCAAAGGTCGCCGTCTGATTATCGGAGGTGTAGACATTCCTCATGAATTGGGATTAGTCGGTCATAGTGATGCCGATGTCCTGACTCACGCCATCATGGACGCCATGCTGGGAGCCTTGAGTTTGGGCGATATTGGTCATTATTTCCCCCCAACTGACGAAAAATGGGCGGGTGCGGATAGTTTGGTATTGTTGAGTCAGGTGAATCAGTTGATCCAATCCCATGGCTGGCGGATTGGCAATATTGATTCGGTGGTGGTGGCGGAGCGTCCTAAGCTTAAGCCTCATATTAAGACCATGCGCGATCGCTTAAGTGTAGTCCTAGACCTGAAGCCTGACCAAATTGGCATTAAGGCAACCACTAATGAAAAGTTGGGTCCGGTGGGACGTGAAGAGGGAATTGCTGCTTATGCTGTAACCTTGTTAGTTAGAGATTGATCGGAAATAGTGATTGAATAGTTAATGCGATCGCATTTCCAGATAAAATACTCTACTTCTATAATAATGGTTCAAACCTCTTCTAACTGGCCCAGTTTGTTGCAACAGTTGTTGGATGGGCAATCGTTATCCAGTGACCAGGCATCACAACTGATGCAGGGATGGTTGAATGAAGAAATTCCCACTGTGTTATCTGGCGCACTTTTGGCAGCTATCCAGGCTAAAGGGGTGTCGGCTACCGAATTGGCAGGGATGGCTCAGGTGCTACAATCCCAGTCGTTGCAGAAGACAACCATTAAACACAACCAACCCGTCATTGATACCTGTGGTACCGGTGGGGATGGCGCGTCTACCTTTAATATCTCTACCGCAGTAGCCTTTGTAGTGGCGGCGGCTGGAGTGCTGGTGGCTAAGCATGGTAATCGTTCTGCTTCTAGTAAGGTGGGTTCGGCTGATGTGCTCGAAGCCCTAGGAGTAAATTTAGCAGCAGCACCGGACAAGATTCAGGCAGCCCTGGATGAGGTAGGGGTAACCTTTCTGTTTGCTCGGGGTTGGCATCCAGCCATGAAAGCAGTGGCACCGTTACGGCAAACCCTCAAGGTCCGGACAGTGTTTAACTTGTTAGGACCATTGGTAAATCCCCTGCGTCCCACCGGTCAGGTAATCGGTGTTTATGCTCCCAACTTTGTAGAGACTGTAGCGCGATCGTTGTGTTTGATGGGTACTCCCAACGCAATAGTTCTCCATGGTAGGGAAAAATTAGATGAGGCGGGATTGGCAGATCAAACTGACTTGGCACTGCTATCGGGGGGTGAGGTGCGACTTTTGAGTCTAAATCCGGAACATCTTGGTCTAACTCCTGCCCCTACTGAGTCCCTACGAGGCGGTGATGTAGCGGAAAATGGGGCAATTTTACGGAACGTTTTGCAAGGTAAAGGAACACCAGCCCAGCAGGATGTGGTGGCGTTAAATGCCTCATTAGCCCTTCAAGTCGCTGGTGTTATACCTCTCGAAGACTACACAGCAGGGATTGCTCTGGCAAAGGATGTTATGGCTAGCGGTGCCCCTTGGTTGAAGTTAGAGCAGTTGGTGCAGTTTTTAGCTTGACTGACGAGAATCCCCAGGTCTAACCTGTAAGGGTAACCTGGGATCAATGGCGGAGGGTGCTACCCAATGTCCAGCAGCCGAAGTTGCCTATTCTCTATTGCCTTCACCCAGCGCTAAGCGTGAATGACTGGAGATATTTTCCCCACTCCACTGCCAAAGGAATTTCTGTAAAGGGAATTTTGACTGGATCTATGGGTTTGAGGAATTGAAATTCTAATGCGATCGCACGACCTTTATCCGGTGGTTGCTCTAAGTCAACCACTTGATTATCAACTAGCAAGTTGATTGATTTAACGTCTTTGAGGGAAAAGGTTTCTAGATTTACTGGTTTATTTCTAGTGGGTTTACCCCAAGTCAGGTCACTGCCGTTTTGACCAAGCACCGCATATATATCATACTTTGCCCGTTCAAACTGTTCAGCCCAGCGGCGATAAGCTTCAATCTTTTGGTATTCATTCCAGCCTGACCAGGCAAGCCAGCAAAATGCTGCTAGCAGAGGTAACCATAGTAAACCACGTTCCATTCAGTTTTTTGGATCTTTACAACTAAAAGTAAGTATATAAGCAAATATATAGTTATATCTGCCTATCCTCCCATCATCTATACGTAAGCATTCAGCCGTCAGCCGTCAGCCGTCAGCCGTCAGCCGTCAGTGGTCAGCCGTCAGCCGTCAGCCGTGAGTTTATTTTATTCAAAAGCTGATTACTGAGAGCTGATAGCTGATAGCTATTAGCTGATAGCTGATAGCTGATAGCTGACCGCTCAAAGTAGCTTTCTGATTACTTAACCAACCCACTAGGTTTGTTGCCAGTTCATACGGTTGCGAATCAATGTTTCTGTCATCTTCGCTAACTGGTCTAATTTAGCTTTCTTGTCCGTCGCGCTTTTCTCATAGTTCCGCTTCCGCATCAAAGCCGCACGGGCTAAGTCTTCTCTATTGTTTTTAAGAGCTTGAATTGCCACTTGCTGCCAGACATTGATTTCTTTAAGTTCCTGTTTATACTTAGGTTGAATCTCATCCCAAACCACCCTGAGATCAGATAATGCTTGGTTAAGTAACTGGGTTGTATCGTCTTGCTTTGCTCCCTGAAGTGCTTGTTTTATAGCTTCGTACAAACCCTCGATTTTCATATTACTAATTACCGGAATAAAATCCTTGACTTGCTGGCTCTCACTTTTGCCAGTCTTGCACCAATTAGCAAAGTGTTCACAGTTATTAAAAATTAGATTATATTGTCTTTCCCCTAATCGACTTTCTGCTCGACGAATCACAACATCTGGAATTAAACAAACTGAGTACTGCCTGACATAAATTTTTGTTTCACCTAGAGCAAAGGTAGCCAGAGAAGTACGCTCAATTGTTTCAGTATTTTTGCGGTAGTGGATAACACTACCATCTCCACAGTCAATACCATGATGTTGGTAAACCCCCTCAAGGTTAAGAAACTTTTGGAATACGTAAATTTGATCTCCTCGCGCCATTCTTTTCTATTGGTTTTCTCCAGAGCTAATCAAATAAAATTCACCAAAACTATCAAAGCCCTCCATTGTCAAAGGAGACATCATCCTTTCTGGGAATTATCGGCATTTGTTCAGAATCGGAAACATCTACTGAATTCTTACCTTGTGGCTGCTGGCGGCTTATGCGAATTTGGTTTAGGCGCGCTCCAGAAGCAGACACAACGGTCAATTCTAGATTGTCATAATTTAAGGTTTCACCGGGTACAGGAATTTTCTGAAACTTGTCCAGCAAAAAACCTCCCAAAGTATGATAGTCATCAATTACTGGTAGGTTTAAATCCAAAAGTTCGTTGACTTCTTCCATATTCATCTGAGCTTGCACCAGGAAGGTATACTCGTCGAGAATTTGTACAGTCAAGTCCTCGCTTATGTCAGATTCAGGTCCATCACCAATAATTTCAGCAATTAAATCCTTGAGGGTGACTAATCCAGCCGTACCTCCAAACTCATCCACCACCATCACCATTGCCAAATGCGATCGCTGCATCATCGGCAGTAATTCACTCAATGGGGTAGTTTCTGGGACAAACTTAGCTGGACAAATCCAGGATTTAATCGGTGTCTGAAGTCCTAGCTTCCCTTTAGATAAAGGTTTAGCCATTTTTTTGAAGTCGATAATGCCACGAATGTCATCTAGGGATGCCCCAATCACAGGATAGCGAGAGTGACTAGTCTTAGCAACTTCCTCTAACAAAATATCGAAGGTTGCTGCATGGGAAATAGCCACAAGACTGGTGCGGGGAACCATTACCTCTGCGGCTGTTACCTCCCCAAACTCAAACACATTTTTCAGTAGTTTTCTCTCTTCTGCTTCCAGTCCGATAGACTCCCGTTCAGTGGTAATAATCAGCTGCAACTCTTCCGGTGTTACACGGCTATACCAACCTTGACCAGAATATTGAACACCCACCAGCCTCAGGAGCCAGCGGGTAGATTGGTTCAAAATCTGGATAAAAGGATTAAAAAACCTGGCAATTACCAGACTGGGTGGTCCAAGAAACCGTGCTAGTTGTTCTGAGTAAAGTAAAGCCAGGGATTTGGGGCAAAGTTCCCCCAAAACAATTTGTAGATACGCAATCAGGAAAAATGCCACCAGGATTGCTAGGGAATGGGTAATAACTGGAGTTAGAGCTGGCGTTATTGGTAGCTTGGCTATCCCAGCTGCTACCAAGGTTGCCATGGTAGTCTCCCCAATCCATCCCAGAGCAAGGCTCGAGAGGGTAATCCCTAACTGAGTTGTAGATAGTAATCGGTCAATGCTCTGTTGCAAAGCCTGAACGGTCTTTGCTTGCACGTCACCCGCATCTACTAATTGGCTAATCCGCGATCGCCGCACGGCCACCATGGAAAACTCAGCCGTAACAAAAAAAGCATTGATCGCTATCAGTAGTAGCACTGATAACAATCCCAGCAAAACCTCTCCCTCAGAGAGGCTAATAGAAGCATCCACTGTTAGAAAAACCATTAGGTTGGCAACCATAGAAAAGGTGAAAGGTAAAAGCAAATAATTTTCATTTTTTGCTGGTTACGGTTGCCTTCTGATGTATCTTCCTAGACCTAGGGCAGCTTGGTATCGATTTATCGCTTACCATCAAAAACTTATCAGTTGTATTATGGGGTTTTCAGTTGTATGACTAGCATTTCCTTGAGCTAGTTCAAGAGTGCCAGTCAAGGGAATTTCTGATACTGGCTGGCGAAACTGGCTTAGTTGCTTGCTCTCAACATAGGCTTTTAGCATAGCGTCAACGTTTTATCCTTAACAACCATTCCCTCGACTTGCTTCGTTATCTAACTACAGGAATCTGAGACATTTTCAACTGTAGTTTTTGATCGGGATAATCGGTCAGTGTCAGGGAAAGCTTTTCGGAGTTCTCTAGTAAAGCTGTCGGTATGCTCACTGTTCCAGAAAATTCCTTGCCATTAGCCGGTAATTCTCCTGGTAAGCCTTCCGTAATTGCGCTTAAGGCACGACCGCGATCATCGGTAACATTCAAAAAGCTGTACAGAAACCTGACTGGATTAGAACTCTGATTCTTCAAGCTGACATCCAACATTAAAGAACCCTCCTGCACACTGGCAGAATTTACCGCTAGGGTGACTCCCTTATCCTGACTTTTAACCGGCAAATTTAGCTTAGGGTTTTTCCGAGTGAAGGATGCCTCTTTAGTCAATACACCAGACGATGACTCCTTCTGAGCTGGCTTAGACCAACTAATTTGCTTAGTTTTCTGGCTGTTTTTCTTAGCCGGAGGATTTTTACCCTTATTGTGTATGTGGGCGTGAACGTTAACCAAGATATCCTTCTCGCTCACAATCAAGACCCCTTCTTTCCCAGAAGAAGACCCCTTATTCCCTGTCAACTTTTTCTTAGGGTTAGTATCCGGTTGAGTAACTCCTTTGAGGGCTTCGTGACCGATAGAGAATCCCCAAAAGGCACTCACGACACCTGCACCTAACATCATTGTCAGTAGAACTATGGTTAGCGCTACAGTTGTGTTGAATTTCATAGCGTGATTAACGTTATTCCGAATTACCGCTGGTTCCGTGCTGTATTATAGTCCTGCTATACAGCTAGATTATCTTATGTTCTGTGAATTATCGGATAAATCGGGAATTTCTAGTTAGTGGTGTTGCAATAACCCGATTCAGGCTACCATAATAGAAAAGGATAACCCAGGGTTGGCCGAGCGGTTGAGGCAGCAAACTCATAATTTGCCCTAGGCAGGTTCAACTCCTGCACCCTGGATTTAACACTTGCGGTCAGCTACTACTATCACCCCATACTGATCTGCCCCATACTCATCTGCGCAGCTGTAGTATGGGCTGCGGTGCCAAGAAAAATTCTTGGTTTTCCACTTGGATTGGTATATCACTCGATTGCTCTAGCAACCGTAGGGAAGTATTGTAGGGGTTTGGTAAATCCAGAGTACGAATAACAGGGCCACTCTCTACCTGCTGCTTTAGTAAATCCCGATAAAGATTACTCACACGCTGAGCATCGCGCTCAAGTGCCAGTTCTGGAAACGCAGGTGGCCATCCAGAGCCGAAAATTGTATCGATTTGACTCTTGATGCTCCTGTTTTCAAAAAAGTTCCCAGAGTCATCAAAAAAAGCGTTTTCAAAAGCCTCAGGTAATGTTAATAGAGGAATTAGCTCCAAGTCCTCCGAATTAGTTTCTGCTATGGCACCACCTGCTCCTAGACTAGCAGTGGCTGCTATAACTAAAACGCTAAACAGCTTTTCCCAACGCATTTGCATCGCAATCACCCGTAGTTTTCCTCAATAGTATCCGATATTAAGGGTAAAGTACCCCAGTCGGTGAAAAGTAAGCATTTAGCTGTCAGCTATGAGCTATGAGCTATCAGCTATCAGCTATCAGCTATCAGCTATCAGCTATGAGCTATCAGCTATGAGCTATCAGCTATCAGCTATCAGCTATCAGCTATCAGCTATGAGCTATCAGCTATCAGCTTATGGGTCCCAGCCTCGAAGCCTGTGCCACTGTACACCGAACAGTTTATGCCCATAGCCCACGCTACACCGAACAGCTTTTGAATAAAATAAGCTGACGGCACCTCAAGTAGCGTGAGCTTTTAGCTGACGGCTGACGGCTGACGGCTGACTGTGAAAGAATACCGCATAATCCAAATCAACCGCCACTAGTAGTAGTAAGTTTCATGAACAACCAATTCCAAGCCCTGTCTACCCCAAAGGATTTACCTCTCCTGCGACCTTTTCTGCTGGATTTGTTTTGTAAACTGGCTTACCAAGAGGGTGATTTTGTGCTTTCGTCGGGGCAGCGTAGCTCTTATTACATCAATGGTAAACAGGTCACCCTTCATCCTCAAGGAGCATTGGCAATAGGACGTTTGCTATTCTCAATGCTACCTGCTGATACTCAAGCTGTTGCTGGCTTAACTCTGGGTGCAGATCCCATCGTGAGTGCGGTTAGCATTGTTTCTGCCTTAGAAAACTGCCCTATCCCTGGTCTAATTATCCGCAAACAGCCAAAAGGTCATGGAACCAGGGCATACATTGAAGGTCCTAGTTTGCCCACAGGAGCCAAAGTAGTGGTATTAGAAGATGTGGTGACTACTGGGCAATCAGCCATGAAAGCCGTGGATCGCCTTAAGGAAGCCGGTTACCAGGTAGAGCTGGTAATAGCCCTGGTTGACCGGCTCCAAGGCGGAGCCGAGCTTTATAAGTCCGCTGGCCTAATGTTTCAAGCTTTGTTTTCGATTAATGAAATCCGAGAACACTACCAGGGTTCTCTTGATCAATCCAGTTGACTAATTAATTAGTTATGGCTCAGGCGGGATTTGAACCTGCGACCTCGGGCTTATGAGTCCCTTGCTCTAACCACTGAGCTACTGAGCCTTTTCTTCAATCCTTATCTACTATAACATATCAATGCCAATAATTTCTTTATTGACACTCGCCGTCTTGAAAGAACGGCGATTCCCAGATCAATGAGCTGCCTTAAACCACTGTGTCCTAATCTTTGACGCCGCCAAAAAGTAGGCAGTACCTAAACCAAAAACCCGTCAAGACCAAGAATTTAGTTTAGTTCACAGTAGACCCAGCGGGCAATTCTCGCGATCGCGTTTGGCTACTTGTCAGGAAGTGCCGATAAAAGTCCGTTTCCTTCCTTTTCACCTGGTTTCGGTGTGCCCCACCGTACCGTATTTTTTCTCAAGTTGTGATTTTCCTGGGTTCACACGCCAACGTCTAATTGACGATTGGGTTTTTAAAGAGGACTTTCCCAGAGACGAAACCTTAGTAGAGGGTCGCCTTACTACAAAACCTTTTCCCTATGCTGCATAACCTACCGACTATAAAGGCGACCCTCTACTTACGGTAACTTCAAGCCCTCTGGGCATTACTACTTTTAGGTCATGCAGTGGCGGATCTCTCTTCCGGTTGCGCCAAGGCCAAAGGCCACGCGGGGCGCGTTCAGTTTTTCAGCCTGTACCCTATACTTAAACTATACTATAGCGCTAGATAAGTGTCAACTTTTTGCTCTTGTGTTTTTTTAGGCTAAAAGCGCGCTAGTCACTTTGATCTGGGCTCGCTTTGTGGCGGAGTTTTCAGTGTTGGGATTTCTCATAAATATTGTCAGAGAAGTTGAGGAAGAGTAGGAAACTTCCCTGTTGCTTACCTTACCCTTTTCCTCTGTCTCCTCCTTCAACCTAGTAATTTTGCCTGATTGGGATACTTCCCTTGAAATCACTCTATTACCGTCTTGTAGGCAAATAGGCGATCGGATTTGCAGCTCCCCGACCTCTGGGATGTACCTCAAAGTGTAAGTGAGGACCAGTGCTATAACCTGTGCTACCCATAGCGGCAATTCGTTGACCTTGGCCAACCTGTTGTCCACGACGCACAAAAATTCGGCTGTTGTGGGCATAAAGGGTCAGACTACCATCAGGATGCTTGATTTCCACCAATTTACCGTAGCCACCTGAATTCCAACCAGCACTGACTACAACACCAGGGGCTGCTGCCATAATTGGTGTCCCAATCGGAGCTGCAATATCAATACCCTTGTGCATCCGTCCCCAACGCCGACCATAACCTGAGGTAATCACACCATTACTTGGCCAGATATATCCGTTAAAGCGGTTAGGGCTATCTGGCAAGTACATATCTGGTGTAGACAGAGGTGGCACTCCTGGTGAAACAGGTTTTCCTACCGGTATGCGGATCATTGGGTTAAATCGTTCCGGTGGGGCAGGAGCTACAGCTATCCTTCTCGGTTGTGATACCTCAGGTGGAGGCACAGGAATGGCAATAGAACTGCGTCGAGTTTTCCGGGGTGGCTGAGGTCTTGGAATAGCAATAGGAACCTGTGGAGCTGTCGGTGGCTGCGGTAATAATAATTCCGACTCTTTCGCACCGGTTGCTTGATTATTCTCAGGATTCCACTGGGGAGTGATCTCGACAGATTTAGACTCCTTGTCTGAGGGATCAGCAACTGGCTCGTTAGTAGGAGTTCCTAGGTTGATTGGTTTGCTTTCCTCTGGGCTGGTTTTATTGTCCCGGATTTCTTCTCGCATCTTGAGAATATCAGCCCTTAATTTTTCAACATAGGAGTTGCGCTGAGAGTTAATAGACTCTAGAGGCTGATTTTCAATCGAGGAAGTAGCTTGAGCTAGCAGACCACTGTCTGAGGTCGATTGAGCCAGAATGGTCTCAGTTACCGGTTTTACTTTAGGTTTTTCCTCTATAGATACGGATGTGACTTGATCTCGACTAGTAGAAGTCTTAACAGAGATAGTTGTTTCTAAATCCAATGGTCGCCCTATTGCTGGCTTCCAAGGTTCAGATTTCGGGCTGTTGCTAGATAGCAAAGTTACTGACGACTGTTGCTGATCGAATGTCCCAACTTGAGGAATTTTCAGCTGTTGATTAATTTCAATTAGGTGAGGATTATCTAGCTGATTGGCTAAGACTAGCTCTGAGCGGGATAAACCATAACTACGGGCAATAGAATCGAGGGTTTCACCAGCTTTGACCTGGTGAAAAGAGTTACCAGTAGATGACAGCCTAGTTCCCACCACCACTGGCTGTGGTACATTTAGTTGCTCTGTAGTTACCTTGGTTGTAGCCGATGCAATTCTTGGAGTACTGACCTTGAAAACTGATGGTTTGACTGCCGATATGACAGTTGTTTCTGGAGTCGGTACTGGAATGACCACCGGTAGTGGCTCAGATCTAGTTGATTGGGTTAAGGCTGGTGATACAGCAACTTTCGGCCTTGGCTGTGGGAGCGTCGCCGGAGCTGTAGGTACCGTAACAATGGGCTGCGATGTTTGTGTTACTGAACCCTCAGGTTTTAGCACTGCAGGGGGTAAAGTGTGTGGGCTAGAACCAAGGGTCGCTGATGCCAGTTCATAAGACTTGTTAAACTCCTCGGACCTCAACTGAACCAGACTTTTGCTCAGACGGTTTCGATGTTTTTGGAGGCGCTTGAGGGCTAGGTCTTGTCTAGCTTTTAAAAGATTATTGGTCTTGTCGGAAACAGCTTGTGATGCATCCGTTGACAGGTTACCCGATTTTGATACTGGTGCAGATGCTAGCAACTGTTTTGGCTCTACACCCTCAGACTTAGATGAGGCTTTGACATCAGTACCCTTAACCTCACCAATGGTAGACTTCCTGGCTACTGGGAGAGTGTCATCGGTTTTGAGCTTGTTAAAATTCCCGTTCCCGTAGCGGAGGCCGTAGGCCACGCTTTCGCCGTAGGCGACGCTGCGCGAACGCGAACGGCTTTGCCGAATCGCAAGTTCTGGGGGTGAGGCTGGCTTTGATGCCACACCCCCTTGTCCCTCCTTAGCCGGGTTTAGCAATGAGGGGCTTGAAACAGCGGTAACCTTAAATTCGGCTGCTGGTAGATTCGTCCCACTTGGGTCAGGAGCAACTGGCTCGAATGCCATTGCTTCATCACCCTGTTGAGGTAATAGTAACCCAGATGCCCCCATGGAAATCGCCAATCCAATCATGGCTGCTGAGGTACGAGCCTTACGGTTCACCTCAAGGGGAATTACTGCACCGACCGCATGATTACTTGCAGGTAGTTTCGATGACGAATCCGATGACTCTGCTGCACAGGTCGGAACATGATTGACCTTATCAGTAAGTGTTCCTTTCAAAAACGTCCTCCTGGTGTTTGACGAGCGCTTAACAGTTCCTGATTTATTTTTTACCAGTCAATGATGTGACTCACTTCTAAAGTGTGATCCAAATCACATCTATTTGGCAGACTTAGCAAAGATTACCGTGCTTCTTTGATTTAGACAAGCTCACATGACTACTAAAAAATTTATTCCTTGACGGCAATAGCTAGATACACCTTGAAGCCATTGATAAGTAATTATCCTTAGACAACTAGGTGGACAACATCCCATAGCAGAGATCTTGTCGGGATTGACCACGGCTGCCGTTAAGGATTGCTGCATATGCTGCATATATATGCATATAAAGTAACTGGCTAATCAGGCCTTCTCCGGGAAACCACCCTCAGTAACCCAATAAAATCGAGCATATTTGCTGATTATTCTGTTTGAGCGCCATAAAAACAGCGATGGTAATCTCGAAGCAACTGACTGGTTACAGCTGAACTCTACGCGAATTTTGGGTAAGACAACAACCGTATAATCCTGTATCAACCCGGATCTTAATCCTGGTGGGTTGCTAGTTGATGGTGTGCTCACAAAATCCTTCAAATCCTCCTTTTATCTACTGATAGTTGGTTTGGTATACTGAACACTCCCCATTTGATATCAGCAAAATCTATCGGTGATTTCTCGGTAATCCTACTGTTTATGATAGAAATTTCTTATATGTCTTAAGTAATTTCAGTCTTCTAGATAGCTGAATTTTTGGTGAGTAATTCTACACACACTAACTCATTCAACCAAGGTGCGTCCGGTCAGCTGTAGGCTGACAGTCCTTGATTCTACCCAAAGATGCTTGTTTTGACGTCTTTCCCTGATTAAAACCGACTTGTGCGACAAAACGTTTTTACACAGTTTAACCAAATCTAAAAATCTAGTTATTGATTGATCACCTAGGGAATTCCCAGCAGAGGGATTGTTTTTCACAAAAATTACACATTTCTACAGACATTTCCTATTTACACCATCAGTAGAGGGTAAATTAGGTATTTTAACTCTAGCTATAGTGTTTAAACCCCTGAAGGGGGATAAGTATTTTTTGAGTGGGGTGATCAGCTGCTCCCCATGTAATTTTTCTATCGTAGTCCGGCAAGAGTAGGAGAAGGCAAACAGCGACTAAAGTCGCTTTCGATATTTCTATTGACAGCTGATTTTATTAGTGATATAATCTAGGTTTAAGGTCAAATTAAAACTCAAACGGTTAAGGCTTAAACCTAAATCGATACAACTAAATCGATACAACTAAATCTATAAGAAAAATCTATACAAGTAAATCTATACAAAAGAAATCTATATCAAAAATTTATACAAATTATACAATACCGAAACCAAGTCAACTTAGTAAGTCCTAATTATTAACACAGAAAACACCTATTCCAAGTAACCCAACTGACGCCTGGCCTCAAATAAGCCAAGGGCAGCACTGACGGAGAGATTTAAGCTGCGCACTCCTGGCTGGGTCATGGGGATAAAGACTTTAGCCTGACAAGCCTCTAACACATGGGGAGGCAAACCTGTGGTTTCGCAGCCAAACAATAACCAGTCCTTGGGCTGAAACTGAAACTTAATATAGTTGTATGTTCCTCTCTTGGTAAAGCCAATCCATCGCCCCTCTTGCTTCTGGTGATAGCTGACAAATGCATCAAAGGAATCATGATATTTAAGATCTACATAGGGCCAATAATCTAGTCCTGCTCGTTTCAAGTAGCGATCGCTAATTTCAAAACCCAACGGACCCACTAAGTGCAATTGAGTAGTGGTGGCGGCGCAAGTTCGGGCAATATTGCCGGTATTCGGTGGAATTTGCGGGTTGATTAAGACAACTTTTACCATGAAACCCTTAATATCAAGTCTGGTTTAATACCCATAATTAAAGAGAGGGTGGGGAGGGTGGGGAGAAAGGTCGGTGTGGGGAGATGGGGAGATAGGGATAAACGGGAGATAGGGAGATTTTTATTAAGGGTAATTATCCTGACATGATATAACACGTCTGACCCTAATCTATATTCATACCAAATCTGGGTCTAAAACCCCTGATTAGAAAACAAATGGGCGATCGCCTATTGGTATTTGAAGTGGTAACAAGTAGCTTTAAAGCTATACTGGGTGTGGGGTGTGGGCGAACGGGTGTGGGCGAACGGGTGTCAAGGGCACCTAAAAGATTTATTTGAATGAGTTCAAGGGATTCAGGTTCGAGGAGCATTGGATATATATCTTAGGTCATAGTACTATAGGCATACCTAAGGTCAATATTTTTGTCTGTATTTCAGATAACCTCTACCTAGTGATATAGATCATATATGTTTTTCTTATATTAGTTTTCGTTGAAGCATATATTAGATATTCTTATATTTCACAGCATTTCACTTGGCAAAAAAATTATTCAATTGAGGCGGTTGTCTTTACAAAAACTCTAAAAAATTAAAAAAAATTCATAAAAAATGCCATCGCGAGGTTAGGGGGAATCCGGATTCCCCCTAACCTAAAATTGCGATGACAACTTTAGCTATTTAATTGTAGTTGAATAACAAAGCTGTTAGTCAGTTAGGCTACCAGGGACTGACACAATTGATCTTCTAGTTGCGACTCTTGCTCAGCCATGGATTGAATGGCTTGAATCATCACTTGGCGAGGATCAACACCCACTGAATGAAGTTGTAACCACTGGCCAGCGGTGTTTCCTTCCCGTAGAATTTTCTTAATCGGTGAGAGGAAGCAACTAAAACCGTGTTTTTTCGCTACCGGCCAAACCTCTTGATAAAGTTCCTCAATCCAATCTCTGGCCAGAATTAGTCTGCCATCCTCCCAATGCCTCAGTTGCGCATCCAAACTGGATTCAGCCGCAGCGATTTCATTGGCATCGGTGAGGCCAATCAAGTCAGCTGAACGGTTGTTGGCAGGTATTTTACTTATCTCCAGGGGGTCAAGACTGGGATCATGAATCAGTTGTATCAGGCGTGCTTCCAATAGTGCCATAACCGCTAACAGGGCAATGGGATCGACCATTAAATCACAGATTCTCAGCTCTAGGCGGTTGAGATCATAGGGCCGTCGGTTGCCATTGGGGCGCACAGAGGTCCACAGATGACGGACATTAAACATGGTACCAGCAACGAGTTGCTCTTCATTCCACTGGATAAAGTGACGATGGCTTTCAAATAAAGGAACATCAGAGGGAGTTTTGGGAAACATTCCCCAGCGGGTGGAGTGATAGCCAGTGGTTTTACCGTCCAGAAAGGGGGAAGATGCACTCAGGGCTAGGTATAGTGGAGCTTCCATTCGCACCAGACGACAAGCTCGCATCAGGATTTCTGGGTCAGAGATGCCCACATTGATATGGATGCTGGCAGTAACAACCTTAGTGCCGTAGGTGGTCTCAATGTAGGAATGGTAAGGATTATTGGGGTCAGAACGGTAAAAGCGATCGCTTTTACCTAAGGACAGGGTACTGCCGGGAATTAGTGTATAGTTACCCAAGCTTTTTAAATACTGTCGCAGCTGTTGTCGGGGACGCACTAAAGCACATAAGAGACGGTCATAGCAACATAAAGGAGCAGTGGTGTATTCTACATTGCGCTGATCTGGCTCTCGGACAAATCCGTCGAGGGATGCAACAATCTGATCGGAAAAACCGACAATATCCCCTTTGGGAGTGCCGGTATACATTTCTACTTCAAAGCCTTTGGATAGCAGCACAGTTTTTTCTAATGGGGAATGGTAAATTGGGAGTGGGGTGTAGCGTTGGTCGTAGCTCTAGGGAATGTATCTACCTTATCTAGCTATCAATCCTATCAATAACGACCAAATAATTCCTCCTTCTTTAGTTTGCCATCAAAGCTTACACTGGCGATAGACCTGAAGAGCAGCACGGTGGAGTAAAGAGTGGCGATAGATCAGGGCATCGAAATCATTACCGTAGCCACCACCAATCACACTAGCCACTGGGATGCCAGCTGCTACACAGGTACTCAACACTTGCATATCCCGACGGTAGATTCCTGTGTCGGTCAGGGCTAATTTCCCCAAGTGGTCTTCTACATGGGGGTCAACTCCAGCATCGTAGAGCACTAAATTGGGTTTGAATCCTGAGAGTAAGTCCGGAAGATACTTGGCTAGGGTTTGTAGATAGGCATCATCATCCATCCCCTCTGGTAGGGGAATGTCTAAGTCGCTTTTTTGTTTCTTGCTAGGGAAATTGACTTCACAGTGCATGGAAAAGGTGAAGACACTGTGCTCGTTTTGGAAGATAAAGGCGGTACCGTCTCCTTGGTGGACATCTAGGTCAACAATTAAAATTTTCTGAACTAGTCCCAGTTGTTGGAGAACACGGGATGCGATCGCTAAATCATTAAAGATACAAAACCCTGAACCATAATTGGGAAAAGCATGATGGGTACCACCAGCAGTATTGCAGGCTAACCCTTGGCTTAGGGCGAGTTTAGCCGTAAGAATGGTGCCACCTACGGCAGTACAGGTACGCTTTACTAATGCTGGACTCCAAGGTAAGCCAATGCGTCGCACAGCTTTCGGGTCAAGAGTACCTTCATAGTAAGCTTGAACATAGGCGGGGGTGTGAACCAGGTGGAGCCACTCTAGTGGGGGAAGGTCTGGAGTGTGGAATTGTTTAGGAGTGGCAATGTCTTCTTGTAGCAGTAGTTGGTAGAGTTTCCCAAATTTAGGCATGGGAAAGCGATGCCCGTCTGGCAGAGGTGCGACATAGTCCTGGTGATAGACGATTGGCAAGTTCATGATCAGACAATCCCAGACAAGGTTTTCCAGCTCGCTACACTTCTTGATGCAGTCGCTCATGGGGGAAACCCCCAAGACCGCGCTGCATCGCTTTTTTTAAAATCCTCAACCAAGTCAAAGGAAGCATAACATGAATAACCCTTGGCATAATTTTAAGCAACAGCCTTGGCTAGCTCTGTCGAAAGTAGCTGCCTTCACCACTGTGCTGGTAGTTGCTCTAGAGAACCTGTTGATATGGGTCTTGACTCAATCAGAAATTTTCCGTCCCGTCTCGGTGCTACTATTTTCTCGACCCCTAGTAATAATCTGGTTTTTCGCTGCGACTATAGGAGTTGGGGTGTTAGGAGTTTATATTTGTGAACGTTGGCAGTCCCAGCTACTCCTGAATACCTCTAGTCTCTGGGCTTTAGTGTTGTGCCTTATCGTCGGTCTATTGCTCAAGTCCCAACTTCCAATCCCTCCTGGGCTAGTTGGGTTTTCCATGAATTCTTTGATTGGAGTAATCCTAGGGGTATTTTGGAAAGGTCGTCCTTACTGGCGTTATTAGGATTAAAAACGCGATGCTAACCAAAGAGCTGCTACGGTAAAGCATCAAAAGCATCAACGAATACTATAGCAATCCACTATAATTCCGAAAATTATTGCAGTGGGGAAATCTTGCCTGCACTATAGTCTCAGGTTTTTTTAGAAACAATCGCTAATTCTGCTACTAATATTGGACTTTTGACAAAATAGTACCCTCAAAGGGTACTGTCACTATCTAAGGGAGCCGAGACAATAGATTTGTTAGCCCATTGTTTTGAGTAGAAACAAAAGGGAAAACATCAAATTTTCTCCAAAGTCTAAGCAGAATAAAAACAGAAATGTTTACCCCCGATCCCACAGATTTGGTAGCTGAGTATTTATTTGAAACTCCAACTGAAAACGGAGTGATCAGGAACACAGCTAATCCTGGAACCTTTGACGGTATGATCCAGCACGATCCCGATGCCCATCCTCTGGCTCCCTCAGCGGATGTCCCGCCAGGGTTTGTTGGTTCAGCATCCCTGAACTATAACGTTCTCAGACGCTTATCAGATAGCGGCGAATCACCGCAAATGTCCTTTGCACAATACGTTGAGGTTCCCAATTTCCCAGATCTGGCTAACCTGACCGTGGAAACTTGGGTTAAGGTTGATTACATCAAAGCAAACCCAGCCTTTACCGATCCTCCCCAGGGTACTTACCCTGATGGAGAAGTTGGTTTTGGAGCCTGCCCACAGCCCATATGCAAAGCATTTTCCTGGTATCTTTTTCTGAGTACTCTACAAACCGATCGCAATCTGATTCTGACTATCATCCCTAACAATGTCACCCAAGGATTACCGAAGGAAGCAGACGAAACTAGCGGCAGTGGTGGTGTAGTCAGTGAGGATATCGTCCATGGTGGTCAATGGACCCATATGGCTGCAACCTTTGGTGAAGTTGCTCCCGGTAGGTTTATCATGCAGACCTACATCAATGGCATCCAAAGCCACATCGAAGAAGTTCAAGACTTTAACGGCAACATCCGTCGGATTCCCAATCAGACTGACAACCCGATAGCGCCTTCCCCTGGTAGACCCCTACGGCTGGGGCAATTCCGTGATATTCAAGGCAATCTTGACTATCAGTACTCCGGACTTTTGGCTGGTGTACGAATTTACAGTCGGGCTTTGACTCAGGAACAGATTCAAGCTGACTACAGGCATGACATCTGTTCAGATCAAGCACCATTAGGGAAAGAAATCTTCAGACTGGGCTTACTTAGTCTATGGCTGTTGAAGTCTACTTAATTGGGGTCAGAAGAATGTAGAATTTAGAATGAAGAATGAAGAATGAAGAATTAAGAATGAGGAATGAAGAATGAAGAATGAAGAATTAAGAATTAAAAATTATACCTTTGCCCATTCTAAATTATTTTGAATTCCCAATTCCCAATTCCCAATTCTAAATTCTACATTCTAAATTCTACATTCTAAATTTTGCATTACACACTCTAGCAGCTCCCCATGGCATTGCTTTTGAGTGCCACCCCTAACGGAATTTTACTTATCCCTAAACTGGTGCAACCAATTGGTCAAATCCACCTCAGTTTCAAAATCTAACAACGCTTCTCCTAAATCCTCCAACTGGTCAAAGGATAATTCCTCAATTTGATTTTGTAATTGGGGATTTATCTGACCTAATCGACGGTTTAGTAGACGGATAATTAACTTAACCTCATTGCGCTTTCCTTGTTCTAATCCTTGGCGAATAATTCGTTGATAAACTACTGACTCTTGCATCATATCCTCCCGAAAATAAGCTTGAATTAAATTAATAATTTAGAATTAATAATTTAGAATTAATAATTTATAGCAACCGAAGTATAGCGTTTCTAGGACTCATGAGGTACACATTATTTTTTCCCTCTTCCGTCTTGCCTCTTCCGTCTTCGCTGCTTCCTAAAACCCAGAAATTTGTACCTCACAAGTCCTATAAGTGCTATATATACTGATCGCTGTGACAAATCATCCCGCAATCTTTCTAGATTATTACGGTAGGTAACAGTATTAGGATGATTTGATCCTAACTTCCGTTCTGCAATATCCAAAGCCTGGACATACAGGGGTTCCGCTTCATGGTAACGCCCCTGAGCATAGTAGAGTAATCCCAGGTTGTTGAGACTACTGGCTACATCGGGATGTTCTTGACCCAGCAGCTGCTTTCTCATGTCCAAAGCCTGGACATACAGGGGTTCCGCTTCATCGTAACGCCCCTGAACTTGGTAGAGTAATGCCAGGTTGTTGAGACTACTGGCTACATCGGGATGTTCTTGACCCAGCAGCTGCTTTCTCATGTCCAAAGCCTGGACATACAGGGGTTCCGCTTCATCGTAACGCCCCTGAGCTTCGTAGAGTCCAGCCAGGTTGTTGAGACTACTGGCTACATCGGGATGTTCTTGACCCAGCAGCTGCTTTCTCATGTCCAAAGCCTGGACATACAGGGGTTCCGCTTCATCGTAACGCCCCTGAGCTCGGTAGAGATATGCCAGGTTGTTGAGACTAGTGGCTACATTGGGATGGTCTTGACCCAGCAGCAGCTTTATCATGTCCAAAGCTTCGACAAACAGGGGTTCAGCTTGATGGTAACGCCCCTGAGCTTGGTAGAGTAATCCCAGGTTGTTGAGACTAGTGGCGATATTGGGATGTTCTTCTCCCAGCAGCAGCTTTGTCATGTCCAAAGCCTGGACATACAGGGGTTCCGCTTCATGGTAACGCCCCTGAGCTTCGTAGAGTCCAGCCAGGTTGTTGAGACTAGTGGCTACATCGGGATGGTCCTCACCCAGCAGCTGCTTTCTCATGTCCAAAGCCTGGACATACAGGGGTTCCGCTTGATGGTAACGCCCCTGAGCTTGGTAGAGTAATCCCAGGTTGTTGAGACTTTGGGCTACATCGGGATGTTCTTCTCCCAGCAGCTGCTTTCTCATGTCCAAAGCCTGGACATACAGGGGTTCAGCTTGATGGTAACGCCCCTGAGCTTGGTAGAGTAATCCCAGGTTGTTGAGACTACTGGCTACATCGGGATGATCCTCACCCAGACGACTTGTGGTAATATCTAAACATTTCTCATACCACGGTTCAGCTTGGTCATAGGTACCTCGACCTCGATAGAATCTTCCTAAGCCAACAAAAGGCCAGATTAAATCTTCATCCCTGAGCCAGTCAGTGAGGACTGTGGCAACTTCCTCTAAATGAGGGATGGCGGGGGTCACTACTGCAATCTGATCGCGAGTTGGTGTCTGGGGAATTGTTTTGGCAACAGCCACCATTGTCTTACAAAAGCTTTGCTTGTAGCTATCGGCCTCTGGTAATTGAGCCAGCTTGGTCAGGAAAAATTCTCGAATTAGTGGATGGAGTTGATAGGTTTGCTGTTCAGTCAGTTGCAACAGGTTCAGTTTCAGTAAACTGCGATTGGCCGTAGGCCACGCTACGCGATCGCGTAATTCCTCCAACTCTTCTTGTTCTTCTTCCCGGTCATCTTCAGTTTCGATAACACACTTCTCTACCAGGGACCACTCAAAAGGAGCAGGAGCAAACAGACTCAGACGACATCCCAACTGCTGGACTTCTGGACAATCTTTCAAATCTTCCCAGGATAACTCAAAGGCTGCTGCTACTCCCAACTGGGCTGTCATTTCCCCTTCTTCTGTGGGGTCAAGTAATGCCTTAGCTGCTAATTTCTTTTTCTCTAAACGTTTCTGAACTTTAGCAATGGTGAAGGTCGGATGTAGATCTAAATATCGTCCCACTAACTCTAAACCCAAAGGCAAATAACCCAACCATTCACATAAGGCTTCTGCTTCGGTTAGTTCTTTATCAATGCGCTCTTTTCCAACAAGCGATTGGCCGTAGGCCACGCTACGCGAACGCAATAATTCTAATGCTGCCTCTGGGGATAGTACATCCAAGTCAATTCGTCGGTAAGAAGCCCCTGGACGCTGACGACTGGTGACCAGTACTTTGAAGCGGGATTCAGCTGGAGGTAAATAGGGTTTAATTCTTTGTTTGTAGTCATTGCTGAAAGAAGCCACATCATCCAGCACGATCAATGCTGTTCCCTCTGGCCAATTTCTCCAGCAGTATCTTACCTGCTCGTTGAAATCTAGTTCATCTGGAATGGTTAATCCTAATTCCGTACGCCCAAAACTAACAACTTGAATCCCCAGATCTAGCCCGCGCACTGGAAACCAGCACCTACCACCAGGGTAGTTATCCTGATATCTCAGAGCATATTGTAAAGCTAACTCGGTTTTGCCAATACCGCCCATTCCGGCAATGGCGCAAATGGCTAATCTATCGGTCTTTTGAAGTTCCTCATGGAGCTGCTCAAGTTGAGTGTCTCTACCGACAAAGTAGGGAGTGCCACTATTGATACTAATGTTAGTCGGGGAATTTAAGGTTATTTGTTTTTTTTTGAGGCATTCCTCAATAAATTTCTTGACACCAAGATAGACCAAACTGTTTTGAGAATCTGGTTTACATAGGTCAATATGGTGCTTTGGTATGGCAACCGGCTTCACTCCTTCAATGCCTGGGTTGGCACTATCTTCGTCTACAACTAAAATCCCTTTTACAGGCTGGGTTTCATAATAGACTTTGGTGGCAATTTCTAGACTCCGAACGTTTTCTCTATACCACTCATTTAATTCCCGTAACTGAGAGTCATGAGCTTTTAGTTCCTCCACACTTACGGTGGTTCGTGCGAAAACACCAATATTATCAATTAAATTAGCTAGATGAGCACCAGTGTGGGGAGTAGCCAGAAATACTATGCCTTTAGTCTGCTCAATAATCCCTTTATAGTTATCAAAATTATTAGCACTACTAAGCATCTTTTTGACTAAAAGCCCGCCCATACTATGAGTAATAAATACTAATGGACGCTTGCCGAGATCGCAGCTGTTTAACCAATCTAATAAATTACTGGCTTGATCGAAAAGGGGCATACTGCCATTGCTTTGCCACTTTGTTGCTTTCGCGTCATACCCAAAAGACCAGATGTTAAGGCATAGCTGCTCTTTTCCTAACCAAACTGGCCAAAAATTATCATCATTTATTGCATGCTGGTGATGCCACGTGCCTCTGGGATCACCTCCAAGTCCGTGAACAAACACCACATCCATACTGGCTTCTGAGCCCTCCCACCCTGAGATTTTGATCAATCCCCTCGAATCGCTCACCAATTAGCCTCCAGTTAAATCTATAGCCTTAACCAGTAGATGCAGAAAATCCTATTTTTATTTATTCTAATACAAAAAAATCCAGGGAGTAGGGAGCAGGGAGTAGGGAGCAGGGATTAGGTAGTAATGGAAAAAGTTATCACAATTTATTTTATATACCTATAATAACTTATCGGATATAGTTTATTTTTTTTCTGTTTCCAAGGCTATCAGTAAATTAAATCAAAAAAAAACAAACGCTAACATTTTTACTATGTGCCCTGTTTGCGATTCTAACTTCTAACTTTTAACTTCTAACTTCTAACTTCTACTTGGTGGTGCGTTACGGGGCGGGCTATCCCAATACTGGCTACGAAGTAGAAAATTAGGGCTATCCCGCCCCTAACGCACCCTACGCACTAAATTCTTAATTCTACATTCTTAATTCTAAATTCTTAATTTTACATTCTTAATTCTTAATTTTCTTCCATTACCCCTCCAAAAAAAATTATAAAAACCCTTGACAACTAATTTTATAATCGTTATGATTATAAATGTTAAATTCAAAAGTAATTTTGAACTATGTCTGACAACTTTCGCCCAGATCCACAAAACAATCCTGAGGATATCACTCCTAGTAATACTCCTCAGGAACGTTCCCAAAAAAAATACCCCATTAAGCACATTCTGAAGGGGTCCCGCCGGGCAATAAACAACACTATGCATACCCTTTATGCACGGGGTTACGCCGAAATATCGGAGTGGAGCCCCCTTCAGCCGACTGGAATTCCTGGCGAATTCATCACGATGATGACCAAGTATTTAAATTTGGGTTAAACTATTAAGTTATAGGGGGGGGAACCCCCCTGGCCAAAGTATCAGGTTTGTTCGCGTAGCGTGACCTTTGGTCAATCCTATGGGATCATTTCTGGATTGGTTTCGAAAGTTGAGGCATAGCTAAAAATTCCTAGCCGTGGAAGGTATTTCTGCGGCTATTTTTTTTTGAGGTTGTTCGCGTAGCGTGGCCAAAGGCCAAGGTTAGAAGGTTAAAAGGTTGAAGGTTAGAAGGTTTAAGGTTAGAAGGTTAGAAAGTTAGAAGGTTAGAAGGTTTAAGGTTAGAAAGTTGAAGGTTAGAAGGTTGAAGGTTAGAAGGTTAGTTGCGTAGGGTGCGTTAGGGGGGGCCTCATTTTCCGCCTCGTAGCCAGGCTTTGGATAGCCCGCCCCGTAACGCACCACCGTGTCAAACAGCTTTTAGGAGATGCACCCTAAGGTTAGAAGGTTATCAGGTTTAAGGTTAAAAGGTTGAAGGTTGTTCGCGTAGCGTGGCCTATTGGCCAAGGTTTAAGGTTAGAAGGTTTAAGGTTAGAAGGTTTAAGGTTAGAAGGTTTAAGGTTATTATCCGAAGATTAGCGTTAATAAAAATCTGCGCTATTTCCCGATTTTCCCATTTCACGATTTGCCCAGGATTCGTGATTGATCCTTGGTGGGCAGTGCATACCTAGGTGTACCCAAGCAAATTAATCTTTCTGTGGCACTGCCCACCCTACATCTGTTCTATTGTGATTCATCCGTTGGTGGGCAGTGCATACCTAGGTGTACCCAAGCAAATTAATCTTTCTGTGGCACTGCCCACCCTACATCTTCACTGCCCACCCTACATCTGTTCTATTGTGATTCATCCGTTGGTGGGCAGTGCATACCTAGGTGTACCCAAGCAAATTAATCTTTCTGTGGCACTGCCCACCCTACATCTGTTCTATTGTGATTCATCCGTTGGTGGGCAGTGCATACCTAGGTGTACCCAAGCAAATTAATCTTTCTGTGGCACTGCCCACCCTACATCTCCTTCCGATTCCCGATTCCCGATTCCCGATTCCCGATTCCCGATTCCCGATTCCCAGCGCAGCTTACCAAACCCTACCTGAGTTTATAGGTTGACTGAGGGTTCCAGGCCCAGAGGCAGTAGTGGATTTTAAAACTGCGATCGCTCTTCCGTATTGAGGATCCTTACTAGTGCCACGCCATCCCGGTTGACTAGATAGCAGTTGCCGTTGCTCAAGGGTCAACTCTTGGCGAATATCGGGCACAATTCCTTTCAAACTAATATCTTCACCACTGGGTAGGTAGTAACGAGAGACGGTCACCGTTAAACCTGAACCATCGGATAAGGCATGGACAGACTGGACAGCGGCTTTACCAAAGGTGCGAGAACCGATAACAGTAGCGCGTTTGTTATCTTTCAGAGCACCAGTTAGAATCTCACTAGCACTAGCGGAGTTACCATCCACTAGAATTGCTAAGGGCAGATTGGTCAAGGCCGTTCGATTAGCCGTGTATGCCTGTTTGCCACCGATCCGGTCTATAGTGCTAACAATTTCCCCCTCTTGCATCCACATCCGGGCAATTTCAATACTGGAAAAAAGCAATCCGCCTGGATTCCCCCGCAGATCTAGGACATAAGCATTCACCTTCTGCTGATTGAGGTTCCTAATTGCCCGTTGCATTTGTTCAGCTGCATGGGAACTAAATTCATTTAAACTGATATAACCCACTCGCAGATTCCCTTCCTGCTTGACGCTGTAACGAACAGAGGGGATTTCTATCTGAGCTCGAGTTAGTTCTATTTCAAAGATGCCCTGTCCTGGTCGGGCAATCCGCAGAGTCACTGATGACCCCACTTTACCCCGGATTAGTTCGGAGGCATCTTCGAGACTTAACCCTTTCGTCGATTTGCTATCTACCGCTAAAATCCTATCCCCAGCTTTAATACCTGCCTTAAACGCTGGGGAATTTTCAATCGGTTCAATGATTAACGGGGTCTCCGTCTGCTTTTCTATTTCCATGCGAATACCCACACCAGACAGTTCACCAACGGTTTGGTTTGTCAAGGCTTGGAACTGTTCTGGCACTAAAAAGCGGGTGTAGGGGTCTTCTAAGGTTTCTAGGGCTTTCCTAATCGCTTTGTAGGCTTCTTCTTTTGAAGCGTAGTTTCTGCTCAGGAGTTCATGTCTAGTCGCTTGCCAGTCAACTTGGTTAAAGGTGTTATCGACATATTCCCGATTGACAGTTTGCCAAACTTCATCAACAATCGTTTTAGGGCTATCCTGAAATGCTACAACCACAGAGCTACCATTAATCGGTGTCGCCCAAGACCAAACTGCTGTGGTTGCGATCGCTCCAGTGAAGAGAACACGTTTGAGTCGGGGGAAGTTTGTCAGGGATTGTCTCATGGATATAAGGCGGCAAATTACTTAATTACTTAATTTATTTAGTTTTTTATAATTATTGATGTTTTTGTTGGCCAACTCTAGGATTGCCCATGGCTATGAGCTACTGATACTACTTAGGTGTGACTACCAATCCTACTGATGATAATAACGAAAAAAAATTATTTTCTAGTTTTAGTTTCTGATCTGATATACTAAAAAGATATTCCTAATGTCGGCTGATGCCGCAAACTTAGTCACCAAGTTCCAGTCACTAAGTTTTAGTCACTAAGTTTTAGTCACCAAGTTTTAGTCACTAAGTTTTAGTCACTAAGTTACAAGAGAGGCTAAAGTTTTTAATATACGATTGAATAGTCTAATTATAATATACTGAAATTCAGCAACTATGGCATACTGCCGTTGTGCCAGTTCCAAAACTGAACTGTTCTGGGTACACAGACTGACCTAGCGATCGCAAAATAATCACTAATTTATCTGCCAGCTCAGGTTACCCGATCGGGAGTCGGGAGTCGGGAATCGGGAATCGGGAATCGGGATGCAGCGCAAACCTAAGGGGGTTACTCCCATGAGCGACTGCATCGCTATTGCCTATTGCTAGCATGCCTATTGCCTTAAAAGGATAAGCAATATTGCTCAAAGGTTGCTGAGAATTGCTCTATCTTGTAAGCAGTCAGCTATCAGCCATTCCCGTAGCGTAACCAAAAGGCCAAGGCGAATGGTCAACTACTGATCGCTGACTGCTGACTGCTGAGTATCTGTCTAACCACCAGCAACAGCTGTGACAATACTCACTTCATCCCCATCGTTGAGTTTTGTTTCTGTATTTTCCAACAACCGGATATCTTCCCCGTTCACGTAGAGATTCAAGAATCGACGGGGTTTACCCTGCTCATCGCACAGCCGTTGTTTAATTCCAGGACAATTACTTTCCAGAGATTCGATCAGTTCAGAAACATTCGTTCCCTGACATTCTACTGTTGCTTGCTCTTGGGTATATTTTTGCAGAGGAGTAGGAATTAAAACTTTTACAGCCATAATCAATATCTTGCTTTGAATTCTCAATTTTCAAGGTTTAATGGTAAACCATCAGCTATCAGCGTGTCGCGTATCAGTTATCAGCGTGTCGCGTATCAGTTATCAGCATTCAGCTATCAGCATTCAGCGTGTCGCGTATCAGTTATCAGCTTATGGGTTATCACAGGCTAGAAGCCTGTGCCACCACGCTACTAGATCGGTGCTTTTGAGTAAAATAGGCTGACCACTGACCGCTGACTGCTGACTGCTGACTGCTGACTGCTGACTGCTTAAACTAAAACTTGTTGCCATTCCAGACGGTCTAGGGTGTTAGCCCGCTCTAATGCTTGCTCAAAATTGTCTAGTTTTGGTTCAATTACCAAAGGTTCACCCACATAGCCTTGAACTGCTTCTTGGGTCTTCAAGCCATTACCAGTGATGTAGGCTACTGTAGTTTCATCGGGGTCAATTTTACCAGCTTCTACCAGCTTCTTGAGTACAGCAATTGTAGTACCTCCTGCGGTTTCGGTGAAAATTCCTTCAGTTTCTGCCAGCAACTTCATCCCTTCGATAACTTCTGCATCAGTGACGGATTCAATGTTTCCGTTAGTTTTATGAGCTATTTCTAGAGCATAGATGCCGTCGGCTGGGTTTCCAATCGCAATGGATTTAGCAATGGTGTTGGGCTTGACTGGAGTAATAAAGTCCCGTCCTTCTTTGAAAGCTTGAGCGATTGGGGAGCAACCTTCTGCTTGAGCACCACTGAAGCGCACTGATTTATCTTCTACTAGACCGACTTTGACGAATTCTTGGAAGCCTTTGTAGATCTTGGTGTATAGGGAACCTGATGCCAAGGGAGCAACAACATGGTCCGGTAGTTGCCAACCTAGTTGTTCAGCCACTTCAAAGCCCAGAGTTTTAGAACCTTCTGAATAGTAGGGACGTAGGTTAATGTTCACAAATCCCCAACCGTGGCTGTTAGCTACTTCACAACAGAGGCGGTTGACTTGGTCGTAGTTGCCTTTGACTGCCATTAATGTGGGGTTGTAAATCAGAGTGCCCATCACTTTACCCGCTTCCAGGTCAGCAGGGATAAACACGCAGCAGTCGAGTCCAGCATGAGCTGCGATCGCAGCAGTAGAATTCGCTAAGTTTCCAGTACTAGCACAGGATACCGTTGAGAAGCCTAACTCCCGTGCTCTACTTAGAGCTACTGATACCACCCGGTCTTTGAAGCTGAGGGTGGGCATGTTGACCGCATCATTTTTAATGTAGAGATTTTTTAACCCTAAGCGTCTAGCCAAGCGAGTCGATTTCACTAAGGGAGTCATTCCTGTACCCACATCAATATAGTTATCAGTGGCAAGGGGTAAGAAAGAACGATAGCGCCAGATGGATTTCGGACCTGCCTCAATGCTTTGCCTGGTTACATGGCGTCTGAGGGTACCGTAGTCATATTTTACTTCCAACGGACCAAAGCATTCCTCACAAACGTGCATTGCCTTGGGCTCATACTCCGCACCACACTCTTTACACTTCAACTTGGTAAATGCGGTAGATGCCTGGGTTTTGGGAGTAATTGTGGCTTGGCTCATGGGTATATCTCTAATTACGCTCTCTAATTACGTTCAGTCAAGACTTGATTAAAAGTAACATACCTCAAAATGTCCGTCAAACATACCCGACTTTTTTAGTCGGGATTAATTGCAGGGGTTAAAGATTAACCATTAACCAGTCAAAATTACTGTCAATTGAGATACAAACGTTTGGTTCGATTAGTGATACACGGCTGTGTGTAGGCAAGAGGCAAGAGGCAATAGGCAAGAGGAACCCACCCCTAACCCCTCCCAGGAGGGGAAGGCAAGAGGCAAGAGGAACCCACCCCTAACCCCTCCCAGGAGGGGGAGGCAATAGGCAAGAGGAACCCACCCCTAACCCCTCCCAGGAGGGGAAGGCAAGAGGCAATAGGCACCCACCCCTAACCCCTCCCAGGAGGGGAAGGCAATAGGCAATAGGCAAGAGGCAATAGTAATCCCCCCGACTCCCGATTCCCGATTCCCGATTCCCGATTCCCGATTCCCGACTCCCGACTCTCGACTTCCAACTCCCTAGTAGCGCTGGTGGAAACCGTTATAGTATCTTTCCGAAAGCGGAAAATCATTTCCAATCTCTCACTATTCGATCAACTATCCTATGGGCAAGATCGCCAGAAAATATAAATTCATCATCATTTGCCTCACTACTCTAATTTTCATTAGTGCTGGCAGTGCCTCTGCTCAAGACACAGTTATCTTTAGCAGAAAAGATATCTTTCATCCCGTTATTGCTAACAACGGTATGGTTTCCTCTCAAGAACGCTATGCCTCACAAGCTGGTTTAGCGGTTTTAAAAGAAGGTGGCAATGCTGTTGATGCTGCGGTAACCATTGGGTTTACCCTAGCGGTAACCTTACCGCGAGCTGGGAATCTCGGTGGCGGTGGCTTTATGCTCTTACATCTGGCCAAGGATAACCAAACCATTGCTATTGATTATCGGGAGAAAGCACCACTAGCTGCTACTCGTGATATGTTTCTGGACAATAATGGTGAGGTTGACCCAGAAAAGTCTCGATACAGTTATTTATCTGTTGGTGTTCCTGGTACCGTAGCTGGGTTAACCATGGCACTGGAAAAATACGGCACTATTTCCTTAGAACGGGCATTACAACCAGCTATAGAATTAGCAGAAAAAGGGTTCCCAGTTTCTGAAGATTTGTTCCGCTCTCTGAGAGACGTTAAGAAACGAATGCAGTCTTATGAGGCGAGTATGGCTATTTTTTATAAGCCAGGAGGTGTCCTTTATCAGGTAGGGGAAATCTTAGTACAAAACGATTTAGCCCGTAGTTTAAAGCTAATTGCTAAACATGGGGCTAAAGCCTTTTATGAAGGTGCGATCGCATCGGCTATCGTAGCAGACATGGAAGCCAATGGTGGTCTGATTACCAAAGAGGATTTAGCTACCTACAAGCCCGTGATTCGAGAGCCGATTCGAGGCACTTATCGGGGCTATGAGATTTATTCTATGCCACCTCCAAGCTCTGGGGGTATCCATCTGGTGCAGATGTTGAATACTTTAGAAGCCTTTCCGATTCGGAAACTGGGACATAATACTGCCCAAACCATTCATTTAATGGCGGAAAGTATGAAGTTAGCCTATGCTGACCGTTCTAAATTTTTAGGAGATCCTGACTTTGTTCCCGTTCCCGTTGCTGAATTAACCTCTAAAACCTATGCTGAACGAATCCGTCAACGGATTAATCCCTATCGAGCAACCCCCAGTTCAGAAATTGCCCCTGGTAATCCTACTCAACGGGTAGAAAGCAATGATACCACCCATTATTCAGTGATGGATAAGTATGGCAATGCTGTTGCTAATACCTATACTTTAAACTTTAGCTATGGCAGTAAAATTACAGTACCGGGAACGGGTATTCTCCTCAACAATGAAATGGATGATTTTTCAGCTAAGCCAGGGGTACCCAATGCTTATGGATTAACTGGAGCAGAATTCAATGCAATAGCACCGGAAAAAAGGATGCTGAGTTCTATGACTCCAACAATTGTGCTCAAAGATGGTAAGTCGTATCTGGTCACTGGCAGTCCAGGGGGGAGTAGGATTATTACCACCGTTTTGCAATTGATTATGAATGTAATTGATCACCAGCTCAATATTGCTACAGCTACTAATGCCATTCGGGTACATCATCAATGGTTACCGGATCAACTTTTTGTAGAACAGGATTTAAATGGTGATACAATCCAGTTATTGAAGTATAAAGGATATAAGATTTCGGTGCGTAATGCTATGGGGAGTACCCAGAGTATCATGTACATTAACAATTCATTTGAAGGTGCATCTGATCCTCGCAAACCTGGTGCCTTAACCTTAGGTTATTAACATAGCATTTACTTTAGCAATCCGTGTAGGAATTGTGGGAGTTTTTGATCGTAAGTTCCCTACGGTGCGCGTTCACCCTTAGCTTTTAAAAAGCGCGGGGTCGCACCGCTCCCTACTCCCTACTCCCTACTCCCTACTCCCTACTCCCTACTCCCTTTGCTATTACATGCCTCCACCTGAGCCTAAGAATAAATGCCTAGATTGCTTAGGGATGAAATTGGAAGGAATGCTGATTCCGCCAAACAAACAAAAACGTAAGTTTTGGCAAAAACCCTCTAAAATGCCGCAGATTAATTTATACCTAACCATCCAATTTAACCAGCAGTGGGAAGAGTTGCTCGAAGGTCGTGTTAAATTTGGACTCAAAGGTGGAGTACTGCGTCTTCATCTCCAACATGGTAATATCCCCTATGAATTCCGTGAGCTTGGTGGTTATATTCAACTGGCAACAGTAGGTAATCAACAGCAACAAGGGCCTAGTTGTGATCTAAACCACCGTCCAACAGACCCTAATGGCAACAGGGAAAGAGGGGGAGGTAATGTTACTCCAGAAGCTACCCAATCGCAATCCCACGAGACATCCCAACTAGAATATCAACCAGAATCCTGCAAGACATCCCACGAGACTGACCAAGTTTCCTGGTGCCACATTACCAATCAAGTTTCGGCAGAAAATCCTGCCTGGATTTTTGAAGAACAGAAGGGGAATGGTGTTTTATTTGGTTCCCTGAATCGGGTAAAGCTAGCAACTGTCAATGTCACTGCTTTACCCTGTCGTATCCAAGCAATCTTTGAAGTATCCCAGCGAGATATTTGTCTAACTGAAGTTGAGGGGTTGTGGTCCTCAAACCTTACCCGCAATAAAACCGTTGTGCTAAACAGACTGATTGTGGAACATTTGTTGGTAACTAGACTTAAGCCCTATCTGTCTCTCATGGAATTGCAATATGGGTGAGGAAAAATCTCAACCGATTCTGCTAAGCCTGATCAAGCGGGTTTTAGTGGCAGAAACAGACAATCTTGAGCAGTTGACCGCAATGGTTGGGCTGAATCTGGCTGAGGACTTCACTGCAGCTGACTTAAGTTACACTGACCTCAGCCAAGCTAGGTTGATGGAAGCGGATTTCAGAGGAACGGATTTCCGGGGGGCTAACCTCCAAGGTGCCAACTTATGTAATGCTGACTTGAGGGGGGCTGATTTCAGTCGTGCGAATCTAAGCATGAGCCACTTCAGGAATGCTAATCTCCAGGGGGTAAGCCTTGGTGGTGCTGACTTGAGGGGGATACGATTAGATGGTGCTAATGTCAGGGATGGTGACCTCAGTGGTGCTGACTTGAGGGGAGCTGACGTCAGGAAAACTGACCTCACTGGTGTTAATCTTAGCGAGGCTAAATTGGGAGGTGCTTACCTCCAGGGGGCTAAACTCAGGGGGGCTAATCTGGGTAGTGCGATTTTGAGCAGAGCTAACCTTCAGGGCACTAACCTCATCCGTGCCCACCTGGGGGGGGCTGACTTGAGGTGTGTTGATTTATCTGATGCTAACTTGAGCCGTGCTCAGCTTAGTGAAGCTAATCTCAAAGGTGCGAAACTGAGGAGAAGTAATCTTAAAGGTGCTGATTTAAGTTTAGCAGACATGACCCAAGTCTGCCTGATTCGTGCTAATTTGAATTATGTCCATCTGATTCGTGCCAACCTACGCAAAGCCGAGCTGATTCGTAGCGACTTAAGTAATAGTGATCTCAGGAGAGTTGATCTTCAGGGAGCTGACTTGAGTTTGGCTATCCTTGAAAATGCTGACCTTAGGAGTGCTAATCTCAGAAGTGCGAAGATGAATCTTACTGAGTTAGATGGTGCCAATCTCAGAGGAGCTGATTTTAGTCATGCTGACATTAGGGGGGCAAGAGTGAAAGGGGCTAGGTTCGCTAAAAATAGAGGTATTTCTAATCAGATGAGAGGGGTTTTGATGCGGTTAGGGGCAATTTTTGAAGATGAATAGCTCTAGGGTGATTATTCCTCGTTAAGTTAGGGAGTATCTTTCAGGAGATTCTAGCGCTGGGGGCAGGGAATCGGGAATCGGGAATCGGGAATCGGAACCCACCCCTAACCCCTCCCAGGAGGGGAACGGGAATCAGGAATCGGGAATCGGGAATCGGTAAAAAGTTATGAAAAAACTTTTTATATAAAGGTTTTAGCAATTCGTCTTGATGCAGTAGCGAGTAGGGTGCGTTAGGCAAAGCTAACGCACCGAGATGATAGCGATCGCATTTTTTCAAGCAACGTTATCCCCTGAGGTACCTAAGGGAATTAGAGGCAGCAGGGGACACAGGGGAATCAGAGACACGTTTGAGGTTTCAGTCTTGGCAGGCTCGGGTGCTTGGAAAGGTTCCTCAAATTGCTCAAAGTGCATTTCGGACACTGGTTCCTGTAACAATTTTTCTAATACAATTTGCGGTTTGACTTCAGCAATATCTTCTTCGAGGATTTGATTCAGCTTAATTTTGTCTTCTATTTCCAGAGTAGTGATTGCTTCGATAATAGACTCGAAAGGAATTAGCATTTTGACAGCAGCTTGTATCATGTTTACCTTCCGGGATTATGTTTATATGATTACTTAAGTTACTATAGTAGCCCCAATTTACCGCTGTGGTAACGGGAGTTTATGTTTATTAACATTTCATTCCCACTGATCATCTTAACTGTTGACTATTTTACCAAAATGTGTTTAATCCAGCCATAAAATTCTACCAGCTATGGTTATTGTCAACAGATCAGGACATAGTATGAAAATGAGCAAAAATGTAGTTAAATATACTCTTAACCATGGAAAACTACTTTTACCTAGCTTACTAAGCAGGGATTATAGGATGTCTGTATAATTACTCTAATAAAAATTTCCCGATCTCCCGATCTCCCGATCTACCCACACTTCCCACACTTCCCACACTTCCCATACTTCCCACAGTTCCCATCTCCCTATTAAACGAATGCTTACTTGTTTTATTCAAAACCTGAAAGGTAAGCAGTCAGCAGTCAGCAGTCAGCAGTCAGCAGTCAGTTTAAAATAAACCTCGTTCCTAGCACAGGCTTTGGCCTTGGCCTTTCGGCCACGCTACGCGAATGGCCACGCTGTGCGAACGACGCTCTCACTTGACTCAGATTAAACTAATGCTTACCTCTTTTATTCAAAAGCTGATCACTAATCACTAATCACTAATCACTTATATAGCACTACGCATTTAGATTAGGACATTCCTAAACTCCGAAACGTAAGTAATCGCTTACTTTTAGGTGCGACCCGTGGCGAATTTAATTCGCCTACGGAAAGCGCACCTTTGACTTCTGACTTCTAACTTCTGACGCTAAGCGTAGCGCTATAGCTGATGGCTGATGGCTGACAGCTGACTGCTGAATGCTTACTTTGGGAGTAAAATCACCAACATCCCTATTAGTTCGGTCGGGTGCGATGGAACCAACAGAAGCACAATATCTAATTCTCAATGCTTTGGATACCTTAGGATTACTAGAAAATACTGTTTATGACCAAGACAATGGCATTTGGTACATCAGCACTGCCAGCCTTCTTCTGCCCTTTGCTATGCTTTTACCAAATGGTGAAATTACCCCGATTACACCTCTAGCCGAATTATGAAGCCCTTAAGTGAATTACAACAACAGCAATATCAACGAATGGTAGAACTCTCCACTCTGGCCCGTCAGCGATATCTGGACTCCGGAGGAGATCCAAACCGAGCCTCAGGGAGTCTACACAATGAAAATTATATGACTGCGGAAGAACAGCAGGAATTCTTGGTATTAGCTAGGGCACTTTCCGGGATATACATTAATAATGGTTATGTTTACTGTCAAGGGCGGTCTTGGAAATTACCCGAAGTGTTGAATCACGACTAGAGGGGGAGTGTGGGGAGAGGGGGAAGTGTGGGAAGTGTGGGAAGTGTGGGAAGTGTGGGGAGACTTAAAAACTCTTGAAAAGATTTATTAAAATAAGCTATAAAAATAAGCTACAATATAATATTTATCTAAATAATTATACCCATTTCCCTATCTCCCTATCTCCCTACTTCCTGCTCCCTGCTCCCTATTTCCCGATTCCCGACTCCCGACTCCCGACTCCCGACTCCCCTACATACCACAAATTTCCCTTAATTCTTCTTCGTCTTGATGAGTGACAAGGTAATCATGGAGCCAATCACAACTCTGTTCCACTAAATCCTCTAGATCTAAATTCCATAAAATTACAGTATTGTCTGCACTAGCAGAAGCAAGAGTCTGGCCATCTGGGCTAAAGACCACGCTATTGACCCAATCGCTATGTCCGGTGAGGGTGTGCAGGTCTTTGCCTTGGTGATTCCATAGTTTCACCGTCTTGTCCCAACTAGCAGAAGCAAGAGTCTGGCCATCTCGGCTAAAGACCACGTTATTGACCCAATCGCTATGTCCGGTGAGGGTGTGCAGGTGTTTGCCTTGGTGATTCCATAGTTTCACCGTCTTGTCCCAACTAGCAGTAGCGATAGTCATGCCATCTGGGCTAAAGGCCACGCTAGTGACATTTGCGTTGTGTTCGGTGAGGGTGTGCAGGTGTTTGCCTTTGAGATTCCACAGTTTCACGGTGTTGTCCCAACTAGCAGAAGCGATAGTCATGCCATCTCGGCTAAAGGCGACGCTATTGACAGGTTCGCTATGTCCAGTGAGGGTGTGCAGGTGTTTGCCTTTGAGATTCCACAGTTTCACCGTGTTGTCATCACTAGCAGTAGCGATAGTCATGCCATCTGGGCTAAAGACGACGCTATTCACCCAATTGCTATGTCCGGTGAGGGTTTGCAGGGGTTTGCCTTCTCGATTCCACAGTTTCACCGTGTTGTCATCACTAGCAGTAGCGATAGTCATGCCATCTGGGCTAAAGACGACGCTATTCACCCAATCGCTATGTCCGGTGAGGGTGTGCAGGTGTTTGCCTTGGTGATTCCATAGTTTCACCGTCTTGTCCCAACTAGCAGTAGCAATAGTCTGGTCATCTCGGCTAAAGGCCACGCTAGTGACATCTGCGCTATGTCCAGTGAGGATGTGCAGGTCTTTGCCTTTGAGATTCCACAGTTTCACGGTGTTGTCCAAACTAGCAGAAGCGATAGTCATGCCATCTCGGCTAAAGGCCACGCTAGTGACAGGTTCGCTATGTCCAGTCAGGGTGTGCAGGGGTTTGCCTTTGAGATTCCACAGTTTCACGGTGTTGTCATCACTAGCAGAAGCGATAGTTTGGCCGTCTGGGCTAAAGGCGACGGTTATGAGATATTGGCTATGTCCGGTGAGGGTTTGCAGTACTTTGCCTTGCAGATTCCACAGTTTCACGGTGTTGTCCAAACTAGCAGTAGCGATAGTCATGCCATCTGGGCTAAAGGCGAGACTAGTGACATCTGCGCTATGTCCAGTGAGGGTATGCAGGTGTTTGCCTTTGAGATTCCACAGTTTCACGGTGTTGTCCCAACTAGCAGAAGCGATAGTTTGGCCGTCTGGGCCAAAGGCCACGCTAGTGACAGGTTCGCTATGTCCAGTGAGGGTGTGCAGGGGTTTGCCTTTGAGATTCCACAGTTTCACAGTCTTGTCCCAACTAGCAGTAGCGATAGTCATGCCATCTGGGCTAAAGGCCACGCTAGTGACAGGTTCGCTATGTCCAGTCAGGGTGTGCAGGGGTTTGCCTTTGAGATTCCACAGTTTCACGGTGTTGTCAAAACTAGCAGAAGCGATAGTCATGCCATCTGGGCTAAAGACGAGGCTATTGACAGGTTCGCTATGTCCAGTGAGGGTGTGCAGGTGTTTGCCTTGTAGATTCCATAGTTTCACCGTCTTGTCCAAACTAGCAGAAGCGATAGTCATGCCATCTGGGCTAAAGGTGACGCTAGTGACAGGTTCCCTATGTCCAGTGAGGGTGTGCAGGTGTTTGCCTTGTAGATTCCATAGTTTCACGGTGTTGTCCCAACTAGCAGAAGCGATAGTCATGCCATCTCGGCTAAAGGCCACGCTAGTGACAGTATCAGTATGTTTATCCAGGCTATTATACTGGTTGACGCCATAGAGAGATTGCTGCAACTTAGCGATCACTTGTATTCTAGTATCACCTTTTACCCTTTTTGTCTTTTGGAGTTTTCCTACTGGCCTTAAACTCTCTTTTAGAGCATCAAAGGGTTGCTTTGAGCTAAACAAGAGTTCTGAAGATTGACTCAGGGCTTTAATTTCACTTTCTTCTGCCTTTCTCGCCTGTTTACTAGACTCCAATCCAAAAACCGTTGAAACAACTGTCCCCAATACCAACACAGCAATAAACCCTGCCACCCCTAACCAGCGGTTACGGGTCATTTGCTTGTGCTTGTGACGGCTGACCTCAATATACTCCTCCGCCAGCCCATTCAACATCCCCAATTCACCATACTTTCTTAAATACTCCTGGGCTTCTATTAACCTCCCCCCAAGCAACAGTAAACCGGCATCATCACGCTTCTTTCCCTTCTCTTGCCATTCAAGCGCCGCCGCTTCCAGCTTGCTTTCGATCACCATCGCTTCTGTGTAAGTCTGCTTCCACTCCAGCAACCTTCCCCAGTGGCGAATCAAGGCTTCATGTACCACATCCAAAACCACATCCTGGGAATTTTCTTGATGACTTCTAGTAATCAAGCGGTTGTCTGAACTGGCTAAGGTCTGGCTAACAGCATCGAGCAGTTCTAAACTGTGATGAGAATTGACTAACTCCCCCAGGCGTACTCGTCTACGGGTATCGAGAGTCTCTCCCACTTGAGTTAATTCCAACAACAAACGCCTAGCCACAGTTTGTTCTACCTGGGAGAGACTATCAAATACCTGATTTGCCTTCTTTTCCAGAGTTCCCTCAATTCCCCCTAACTGTTGATAGGTTTCTAACCGTAAAAACGTTTCCTGCTGCTGTCTTGACTGTTTCCATAATTCCGTCAGAGTATATTGGAGCAGGGGAAGGCTACCTGGATAATCTTCGACATCGTTAATCAGTTGCTGTTTTAATCTCCCCTCAATCCCTAATCCTACTAATTCCGCCGGTAGTGCGATCGCTTCTTCAATTTCCTCATGGTTCAAGTGGTCAACATTAATTAATGGTCTATTAATCTTCTCTACTAATTTAGGATACTCTCGCAACCGCCCCCGAAAGTCAGAGCGCATGGCAATTAAAACAATTAAATTGTCTGTATTCTCGATTAATTCAATTAAACCGTTAAAGAATTCCTGGCGTTGGTCAGGTTGAATCATAGTGAAGCACTCTTCAAACTGGTCAATAATCATGACCATCGGAGTTTTACTAAAATTCTCTGGCTGGGCGTTGCTGATGGGAATGCCCCCTAAATCCCCCAACTTTGGGGGACTTTGAAAGTTTTGTTCCCCAGAATCAGCCACACCCTCTCCCTGCTTCTCTAAAAGCTCCCCCTTTTCCAGGACCTCCTGTAACCTTTGCTTTGGTGCAACACCTGGAGTGAAAGGTTCTAGATAATGCCAGCGATCGCTTCCAACAATTGCCTGACCTAACTTCAGCTGATACAATAATCCTGCTCTGAGTAAGGAAGACTTGCCACTGCCGGAAGCCCCTAACACTACCAGCAGACGGTCTTGATTTTTCACTCGCTCAATTAACTGCTCGGTCAACTGAGAACGACCGTGAAACACCAGAGCATCTTCTGGTAATGCGGTAAAATAAGACAGAGACCGGTAGGGGCACTTATCCTGAAAGCTCAGTTTCGGAAACTGAGTAGTCAGTATAATGGCTTGTTGTGAGTTAGCGATTAAAGGACGTTGCTGAGTCATTGACATCCGCTGCTCAATAAACAAGGCCAAATTATGACTATTAACAATACCATCCGGGTAATTTTCCGGATTCAATCCTGCCAGTAACTCCTTGGTAAATACTCCTTGTTCATGGCTAATCTCTACTCCCGGCTCGTAGGAACGAGTAGCAGTAATCAAGCAGTAAGCTTTATCAGTTGGGATAAATTTCAGTAACTCGCCACTGTAGCAACAATCTAACCAAATCACTACCTGTTTCACTGGGCTAGTTGCGATTTGCTGACCCAATTCCTGCAGAGGATAGCCATAAATTCCCACATCCGGAAAGGCATCACTAGTCACTAAGAAAACCTCTTCAATGCCATCCACCTCTTGTCTACAGCCATGGCCTGAAAAGAAGAATAGGGCGGTTTCTGGAGCTTGGTTAGGAGCAGGAGGATTAAACAGATTAGCAACTGCTTCCCTTAATTCCTCTAATTTTACTAGTCCTGTGCTCGATAGTCCCCGTGGTCCTTTTTGGGTCAACCCAAGGGGTAAGTCCTGAATCCGGAACGGTTCATAGCCATACTGTTGTAATCGTTGAGCGACATTTTCCCCGTCTTTAACAGCAACGGTCAGGTCGTTAAAGTTGGTGTATTCTGGATAACGGTTAATCCCAACGATTAGGGCTTCCCATTCCGGTGTCATTGGAGCGAGGTTGTGAAATTTTTATTAGCATAACATAATATCGCAATTTCGAGCACTCGGCTGATCCTTCATGTATAAAGATAGTAGATAGTGATCGAAGTAGTGACAGTGGCTGATGAATACCAACAAAACCCTATTAGCTTTTTTACTTGCTCTGACCGATTTAGACACACCCTTGAGTCAACCTGAGAATAAGAGCATCAAAGAAATTGGCGATCAACTTGATGCCCAACCTCTGGCCTGGGAGAAGTATACCAAACCCAAGCTGCTAGAGATGATTGCCGCCAATCCTGAGTTAAATCAACGTTACCAAACCTATTACAACCAACTTGACACTACGGTCGATATTCCTCCAGACTATCTCCCCACAGAAGCCGAAATCCAGCCAGTCAATACACCTAGCCGTACCTCGATCATGAGAGGACATAAACCTAAGTCATCACCTACAGGCTATGACCAACAAATTAATAATATTGTGATTGTCGTCAGTCGTTCAGAACAGCCACAAGAAGTTGTCCAAAAATTACCCTTGGAAAAACTTAAAGGGTTTTTAGGGGCTTCTAAAAAGTAAATTACCCAATTCGGGAGTCGGGAGTCGGGAGTCGGGGTAATAAAATTGAAGGGTGCATCTGATATTTGTAAAAAAAAAGATAACTGTGGGAATTTTATGATAATTTTTGCCTAATTGCAAAAGCGATGAAGTCGCTACCAAAAATCCTTAAATCCTTATAGAGTTGATTAACTCTTGCCTGTTGCCTGTTGCCTGTTGCCTGTTGCCTTTCCATAAGGTAGTATGTTCACAACTAAAATAAAAATGCTATAGTGAGCGATATAATCTTTCCAACTCTGGATTTATTTTTATATGACTTACGAGATGCTCTCAACCTCACTGAAGCTGAGAAGCAAGAAAAGCAAGCTAAGTTCAGAGCTAAACTTCCAGCAGATAGTCAATTCTCCGATCCTGATTTAGAAACCAAATATTTAGAACTACTCCCTAAGCAAAAGTATTATGACTTTACTACAGCCAACGATACCCTACAAGGGTACTACTACCCTGTCCGCTTAAATGATACCTATGGCTTGCAAATTGATTGTTCCATTAACAATCAAACCGACCCCCAAACCCCTGAGTGTTTTGCCAGACTCCGAGCCGAAATTGAATGGAGATTACAAGGTGAAACAGCGACCCTAGGGCAAACTTGGATGCTTTCTGGATGGTTACCGAAAACGTCGAGCAAAAGCTACGAATACATTGCTAAATCCTGTTATCATGTTTTCCAGACAGCGGCGAATTGGTCACAAGATTTACAAGGAGTATCAACACCAGAAAGTTCGACCAAACCGGAAAAAAACATTGCCAAATCTGGTGCTCAGGTTTTCGATAAAGCAGGTAATTGGTCACAAGATTTACATGGAAAAGGCAGCTTATTTGGTGGTGAAGTTTTTGAGCTGTGGCGATATCAACCCCTGAATCAGGTCAACTGCCATGTAATCATTATGCTCTTTTCTGACCAAGAAAGTATGGAAAAAGCAGCGGAATTGTATACGGATTGGATGGGTCTGTTTAGTTATAGAAACAAAATTTTATGGGCTTACAGCCAAAGTCGCTTAATCAAAAAAACCTTGGTAGCTTACTATAAGCAGGTTGAAGCCAATCAGAGACTTATCAGTGACGAAAACGCTTCTAGTTTTAGAGACCAAACCATCGCCGCAAAACTCGATGACATTCAAAATTATTTAGGGAATTATACCCTGGATTTGCCTAAACTAAATTTTCAAAACCAAATTATCGAGATTAATTTATTCAATTATCAAACCCGTTTAGAAATCATCAACCAAAAATGCCAAAAATTAGGTGCCGATAATAACCTAGAGTTTTTAGAAACGTTTAGTAAAGAGGTAAAGGAAAATTACCTATTGCAGGTTACTAAAGACTATGATATAATGGAGATGGCATTACGGCTGCTAGAGACCAGGCTCAATGCCATCCGTAGTCAAATTGAGCTGGAAAAAGCAGAACGCGATCGCACTTTTCAGACTCTAGTAACGGTAGTTGGTGCGGGGACAGCTGTCACGGCTTTAATGGATTTTGACGCTAAGCAGTGTGATACTTTATCCACGCTGATCCCACCCTTCAAAAAGAGCTGTGACAACCCTTGGATCAATAGTGTGATAGTACCAGTTGGGCTAATCCTGATATTTGGAGTAATTGCCTTGTGCTTCAAAAAAATCTTATCAGGTAGTAGGTTGGGTTGAACTGAGCTCTTGGAAGGCAGAAGGCAGAAGGCAGAAGCCAGATGGCAGAAGCCAGAAGCCAGATGGCAGAAGGCAGAAGCCAGATGGCAGAAGCCAGAAGCCAGATGGCAGTTCCCGACTTTTGGTGGGCAGTGCAAACCCAATGCTATGGCTAGTCAGTGAATCTAACGGATGCACTGCCCACCCTACATGAATTCCCGACTTTTGGTGGGCAGTGCTTAGCAATGCTATGGCTAGTCAGTGAATCTAACGGATGCACTGCCCACCCTACATCTGTTCTCGACTCCCGATTCCCGACTCCCGACTCCCAACTCCCGACTTCTGCAACAAGTCTAATCAACTGCTCCCAAAGCTTTCAGGGAGGTAATAGTTGCTTTTGTTAAACCAGTAACACCGGCGATATTCATCCCCTCATAGGGTCTAGGCACTCTCAGGGTTTTGATACATTGACCCTTCTCGATATCCCAAAACTTAATGGTGCCATCGTTGCTGCTACTGGCTAGCATTAAACCATCTCGACTAAAAGCAACAGACCATACCACATTAGTATGTCCATGGAGAGTTTTTAAACATTCACCTGTCTGAACATCCCAGAGCTTACAGGTTTTATCATAACTACCACTAGCGATCAGTTTACCATTAGGGTTGAACGCCACTGAGCGTAATCGATGGGTGTGTCCACGCAAAGTGTTGAGACACTCACCAGTGCCAACATCCCAGACCCTAACAGTGTGGTCTTCACAGCCACTAGCGAGAATTCTGCCATCTCCACTAAAGACAACGGACTTGATGATATTCCGGTGTCCCTGCAAAGTACTTAAACAGTCACCGGTGCCAACATCCCAGAGTTTAACGGTTTGGTCTTCACAGCCACTAGCGAGGGTTGTGCCATCTGGACTGAAAGCCACTGACCAGACCAAACTCGTGTGTCCTAATAAGGTCTGGAAACACTCACCGGTGCTAATATCCCAGAGTCTTACCCTATCGTCATTATGACCACTGGCTAAGATTTCTCCATTGGGACTAAAGGCGACTGAAAGTACCCACTTGGGTCCGTGGAAGGTGTTGAGACATTCACCAGTGCTAATATCCCAGAGTCTGAGGGTTTGGTCTTTAGAGCCACTAACTAAGATTGCACCATCTCGACTGAAGGCAACAGAAAATATCAAATTGGTATGTCCTCGTAAGGTATCGAGGCATTCACCGGTACCAACATCCCAAAGTCTTACGGTTTGGTCTTCACTGCCACTGGCGAGGGTTGTCCCATCTGGACTGAAAGCAATAGACCATACGCCATTGGTATATCCTCGAAACGTGTTGAGGCATTGACCAGTGTTAATATTCCATAGCCTTACGGTTTGATCATCACTACCACTTGCTAAAGTTACGCCATCTGGACTCAAAGCAATAGACCATACACCATTAGTATGTCCGTACAACTTATTGAGGCATTCACCAGTGCTAAAATTCCATAGCCTTACGGTTTTATCATCACTACTACTGGCGAGAGTGGTTCCATCTTTACTAAAGCCAATTGACCGTATGCTTTTTGTATGTCCCCGCAGCATCTTAACGCATTTACCGGTGCTAAGATTCCATAGCCTTACGGTTTTGTCATCACTACTACTAGCGAGGGTAGTTCCATCGGGGCTGAAAGCCACTGACCTGATCTGATGAGAGTGTCCTTGTAAGGTGCTGAGGCATTCACCTGTATCAGAGTCCCAGAGTTTGATAGTTTTATCTTCACAGCCACTGGCGAGAATGGCACCATCGGGACTACAAGCTACGGCTCTTACGGTTTGGGAGTGCTCTGGCAAGATGTTCAAGCATTCACCGGTACTAACATCCCAGATTCTAACGGTTTTATCGCCACTGCCACTAGCAACAATTGTGCCATCTCCACTGACAGCAACTGACCATATTCTACTCCTATGTCCTCGCAAGGTGTGGAGGCATTGACTGGTAGCAATATCCCAGAGCCTGACGGTTTGATCTTCAGAGCTACTAGCCAAAATCTGAGTCTCTTCACTGTTACCATCATCTAGCCTAGTAAAGGCCAAAGACCATACCCAACTGGTGTGTCCCTTCAAGGTTAAACGGTATTGACTATCAGCAATTTGCCACAGATGAATCTTGCCCATGCTATCACCTGCAGCCAAAAGCTGGCCATCGGGGCTAAATGATACTGACAAAATACTACCAAAAGGTTGAGTAAAAACTGATTTAGCGATGGTAGCATTAGCGAAGTTTACATCTAGCAACTCTACCCCCTGAAGGTAAGCTTGCAAAATAGTGAGATTAGAAAAATCATAACCCCTTAAATCAGTTTTAAGTTGGCAGAGCAGATTAAGGATATTACCGGCTGCATAGCCTACCCTTGGCACCAAGTTTTCTCTTATTTTCGAAAGACTATTATTTAGAGTTTCCTCAAGACAACTTTGACTACTCAAACTAGCGATTAGCTGAGCGATTAATGGTTTGAGGAGCAGACGGGATTGACTTTCCCGAATGTACTGTTTTGCCAAAGCCTTCAGCAAACAATGAGAATTAAACAGAGCTATTTTATCGGTGAGTATTTCCTGACTAACCTTGTCAATTACTTTCTCAGTCATGTACTCGATCAGCACAGGTTGCAGGGTAAAGCCTGCTGAACTTTTTTCCAAAGGTAAACGTCTTTGTAGGGATTGCAGTGTTACTGGTAACTGTTGTTTAGCGACTGGTGAGAGAATATCATCTCGGAGTTGGGCAAGGGAAACAGCTTCCCGATTAATTGCCAACCAGTACAGAATTTCCTGTTCGTAGTCTGACAAGTGCTCAAAGTGCCAGGTTAACACTTCACGAAAGTCATCGAAGACTGGTTTCCCTTCTGTTAAAAAGTCGCCAATATTACCCAAAAATACTTCATCAATATGCTTGGCAACAATTTCTAGGGATAAAGGATTACCGTTGTAAAATTCAATCAGTTCTTGCCATTGCTGATCTGAACCAGAGAACGAGGCAATGGAATTAAAGATTTTCTTGCCATCTGAAACTTCAAAACCGCTTAATTCCAGGCAACGAACCGGTCGTGTTTTGCCTTCAAGTCTGGCAATGGCATGGGGCTTTTCTCGGCTGGTGATCAACAAGCAGCTTTGATGGGAGACTTCTCCAATTTGTCGGAACAGTTGCTCATACTCCTCATATCCCTCTCGATATTGCCCAGGCTTGTCACCACCTTGTAGAATTGACTCCACATTATCCAGGATTAGCAAACAGCGATGCTCACGCAAATAGTGAAGTAGTCGTGATAGTTGAGCATCTATGGTGTCTGGTAAATTGCTTTCTACCTGGTTGGAGAGAAATTTGATCAGCTCTTCGAGAATTTTTATAATGGGAGGAGCATTAAGTAGCGTACGCCAAATGACGTACTCAAACTCATCCTGAATGCCATGATCTAGCTTGAGGGACTGATCAGTTTTGCCAATTCCACCCTTACCTAGCTTCAAAGAGAGTCCAGTTTTGCCAATTCCACCCATTCCTAAAATTGCCACCACTCGGCAACGATCCTGGAGAATCCATTGCACTAAGGTAGCCAATTCTTCGGTACGTCCAAAGAAAACTGGCACATCCGGCGCTGCTGACCAATCTACTCGATTTGAGGGGATTTTAGTGGTTGTCTTCTGGATTGAGGACTTAGGGAGGCTGTTCTCAATCACATATTCCCAGTTAAGTCCTAAAACTTGGCAAAATACCTGGAAAACTTGGGCATTAATCGGCTTTCCTTGCAAGAAGCGTTTCCAAGTAGCTAGGGAGACACCAGGAGCATAGATTTCTTGCAACCCATACTCGGAGGATGCCCAGTCGATATCTGGATTTAAGATCTTACTCGCCTCGACCAGCCATCTGTGATCCTCTATCGTCCATCCCTTTCGGTTTCGATACTGTTTAATTGTTAGTCTTCCCTGTCGAGACGCTTGTAAAGATGGCAAAATCTCACCTCAGCTATAGGATTTACAAATAGGTCATGAACAATCTTGATGATTTCTCATAACATCAAAAACTCTTTGGAGCTCTTTCCTACTGTTCCCTGTTCCCTGAGCCGAAGTTACCTGTTTCGACGGGTCCGCTGTTTACATCTCAAATAAAAATGCTATATTCAAATCGAAGCAAAACCTAAGCTCAAGGGAATCGCAGGTCAACTCTGGCAAACACCCTTAGGCATATTCCAGGTCTAAGAGGGTATTTTAAAGATGTTGGATCCGACTCGAAAGGCCCCCCTAACCCCCCAAAGCAAGGGGGTAAGTTAGTACAAAGTCCCTAAGATTTGGGATTATGATGGCTTATTACCAACATTTGGTACTTCTCAAACATCCTCGCGACCCAGAGAATCTTAATGCGCTACGGGCACCCTAGGCGATGAAGCGTTCGCTTCCGCGTGGCCTACGGCCTCAGCTTCCGCGCTTGTGCAATCGGAGCCTCTGTCAGTAGACATACTGCCAAAGTCAGTCACAATATCCCACCAACACTTAGGTGCGCAAGACCCATTAAGAATTAAATTCGCCACTGGTCGCACCTCAGGAAACCTCTTCACAATCCTGTTCACAATGCTTTGCTACTTGATGTTTTAATAATTCAAATTAGAGCCAGCTGAGAGCTCAAAATTATTATACTTTATTATACAAATTGTCAAGTGCCAATTTTGGATCATCTGTTGTGATCACGAGGTGATCCAAACCTGATCCAAAACTGTGTCTAGCACAGCCTGGGCAAATCCGGAATTCTGGATAATGTGTAATTCAGGTTTAAGTAGTCATGGCACAAACAAGGTCAGAACCCCCATTACTGATCCAAGCAATCCTTGAGGGGTTTGTGGATGGGGTGCTGATTCTAACTACTAACCAAGATTGGTTTCATGCCAATGAGTGTGGACGTCGAATGTGTTCTAAAATCACTCAAGGTAGGTCACAGATAAATTCTATCCCTGACCCAATTTGGCGAGTTTGCGAATCATTAATTGATAGTCGTGAGTGGTTTTGCGATCGCAAACTAATTATCGAAGCTGAAATTCAAGTGGATAAGTCAGTTAACTTTCGGGTTAGGGTTAGATGGTTAACGTTAGAGTTATCTCCAGAACCTTACCTCTTAGTAACCCTAGAAGATCAAAATCAATCTTATCAAATTTCCGCTAGCACTGATGCTCTAAAATATGGCTTAACGCCCCGGGAAGAGCAAATATGGTCACTTAAAAAAGCCAACTTTACTTACCGAGAAATTGCCCAGCAGCTATTTATCAGCATCAATACGGTTAAGAAGCACCTAAAAAATATTTACGCTAAACAAAAATAATGATAGGCATCACCATTATTATATAGCAATACTTGTTTGATGGACTTTATTAATTGGTTTTATGGAGTAGGTATTGGTAGAAAATAAATTTAAATTTGTTCAGGTTTTTAATTTATAATTCAACGAATAAAGTTATGACTATATAGCGTTGATTGCAGTTATGAGGTACAGTCTTTTTTGACGTTGATTCCCTGTTTTGATGCAGCGCATTCCTATTCCCTATTCCCTGTTCTCTCTTCCCTGTTCCCTGTTCTCTCTTCCCTGTTCCCTGTTCCCTGTTCCCTGTTCCCTAAAATCCCGAAATTTTGTACCTCATAGCTATGATAATTGCTATAAGTTTACTTAAAAAAATTAATAATTTAAAAAATATGGGATAAAAACTCTATGTCAAATCAAGAAAACCGAAAGTTGGATAAGTGGATTAATAGTAATCCAGATTCAAGAGAATTAAAAAGAGCGCTAGCTGTAAAATTTGCCATACAAGGCTGGAACTATCAAGCAATATCCGAATCATTAAATGTATCAAAGAGCTTCATTAGTAAGTGGAAACAAAAATTTAATTCAGCGGGTGTAGAAGGATTAAAATTATCTTACAAAGGGGGTAAAGGCTATTTAAATAAACAAGAAAAAAAAGAAGTTATCACTTGGATAAAAAAACGATATAGATGTAACTTTGAGCAATTAGAGGGTTATTTACTTGAAGAATATAATGTAGTTTTTAAATCCCCAACTAGCTATTATAAATTACTTTCTGAAGCCAGGATGAGTTGGGAAGAATCAAAAAAAAATAATCCTTATAAAGATCCAGATTTATTGGATAAAATACTGAATCGTATTTACAATCAAGCCTAGTTTTACATCTTACTTAAGAATGCTATAATATTTTAATATTAGGGTTTATACAAAAAACTTATAACAAATGAATCCTCACTTAATCTTGCCAGTCGGTACCCAAGTGGTAACTCGTGTGGCTGCTAAAAACTCTGCGGGTGAAACATTATGTGTACAAGGAGCAGTCGGTGTAATAGTCAAGGCACCAACAGATGATTCCCATGCCTATCGGGTGCGTTTGCCTGATGATAGGGAAGTTACCCTACGTCGCCATGAATTTAGTATTCGTAAACACTTCCAAAAAGAAGGGTTACAGCTCTCGGAAGACTTACTCACAGAGTTAAATTTATATGATCATGTTATCTACCGCTGTGTAGTAGGGTCGAGAGCATTTGGTCTCGATGATGAAAACTCTGATATAGACAGACGGGGTATTTACCTGCCACCAGCTGTGGTTCACTGGTCACTGTATGGGATTCCGGAACAGTTAGAAAAGCACGAGACTCAGGAGTGCTACTGGGAGCTTCAAAAGTTTATCATTTTGGCACTGAAGGCTAATCCAAATGTGTTGGAATGTCTCTACACACCACTAGTGGAAACAGCCACTCCTCTAGCAGAGGAATTGCTAGCTATTCGAGATATTTTTCTGTCTAAGTTGGTTTACCAAACCTATAATGGGTATGTGATGTCCCAATTTAAAAAAATGGAGCAAGATTTTCGGACTAAAGGAGCAGTTCGATTAAAACATGCTATGCACTTAATCCGTTTATTGCTCTCAGGTATCACAGTTTTGAAAGAGGGGTTTGTACCAGTTAAAGTTGAGGAGTATCGGCAACAACTCCTAGCCATCCGTCGGGATGAAATGCCATGGGAGGAGGTTACGGCTTGGCGATTGAGTTTACATCAAGAGTTTGATACTGCTTTTGCTAACACCAATTTGCCAGAACGTCCGGATTATGAAGCAGCTAATGGGTTTTTGATTAAAGCACGTCAAAGTATGGTTTAGTTATATATGAATTTAAACCAAAAACTACTATCTGTAATTTATACTCAACCCCATCCACTGTTATTCGCTACCCTCAGTGGAGCGCATTTGTATGGTTTCCCTTCACCAGATTCTGATTATGATTTGCGTGGTAGTCACATTCTGCCAGTACAGAAAGTTATAGGACTAGAGCCGGGACCGGAAACGATTGAAGTTTCGGAAATTCGGGATTCCATAGAACTGGATCTAGTCACTCACGATATCAAAAAGTTCTTTGAGATGCTGCTGAAAAAGAATGGTTATGTCTTAGAGCAGCTGTACTCACCCCTAGTGATTCATACTACACCGGAGCATGAGGAATTAAAAGCGATCGCAAAACAATGCATTACTTGCTACCATGCCCATCACTATCTAGGATTTTCCCGAACTCAATGGAAACTGTTTCAAAAGATGAGTCCATGTCGGGTCAAACCTTTGCTTTATGTCTATCGGGCGCTGTTGACTGGTATCCATTTAATGAAAACTGGCGAAATAGAAGCTAACTTGGTTAAGCTCAATCAGGTGTTCCAGTTACCTTATATTCCAGATTTAATTGCTCGAAAGCTAGCAGGAGCAGAAAAGTCTGTATTGGAAGATACAAATATTGAATTTCATGAGGGAGAATATAGTCGTCTACAGAGTCAATTAGAGGAAGCTTCTGAGTCTAGTTGGTTACCAAAAGCACCATCAGCTAAGGATGCTTTGAATGATTTGCTCTGTAGATTGAGGATGGCAAATTTAAATTGAAATTGCTATATAGCAAAGGGAACAGGGAGCAGGGAATAGGGAGCAGGGAATAGGGCGCAGGGAATAGGGAGCAGGGAATAAAATTTATAGGAAACTCTATAATAACTATTCGCAATTGTGACATGAGATTAAAAGGATTAGCAATTCCTAGTGTTATGGTTGGTTTCGTTGTGCTTGCTTGTGGTAGTGAAACCCCAGCAGATAAAACCCAGCCTCGGAACGTAGCAGGGGATTGTAGCGAACGCCAATGTCAGGAAGTTTTAGCTGACCTTGGCGATAGTTTTCCTGAACAAATAGCTGAATGGGAAAGGGAGTGTAGTGATAGCAAACATTTAAGTTTAAAGGTTTTTCAGAATCAAGGACAACCCCAGCGAGTCAGCTTTTTTTGTTGGGATAAACCTATAGGAAATGGCAGTCGCACTGGTACATGGTTAGGGGTTTTGCCCTTAGTAGCCAATGATTCTACGTTTGTGAAGCCATTAGTTTGCTCTACTTCTGACCAACAGTGCCAGAAAGTATTGCCTCAATTACGAACAAAGGCTCCAGAGCTAGTCCAGAAAGCAGAATTTAAATGCGCGACTAAACAGGGGTCTCTATTTTTGAGAGTTTCTGAGCAGGAAATCGATATTATATGCGGTTTTTTCGCGACCTCTGTTTGGGATGATAATGGCGATGGTTTAGTGGATAATGAAGACCCAGTTAGTGTTGATATTTCAGTGGGTACTTTTAAACCCTAAGGTAAGCATTCAGCGGTCAGTGTTCAGTGGTCAGTGGTCAGCCGTTGGCCTTTGGCTGATAGCTGATAGCTGATAGCTGATAGCTGATAGCTGATAGCTGATAGCTGATAGCTTACGCTAATTTAGTATAATATCAAAAAATACTCCCAGCTCTTTACTACGATTCCCGATTCCCGATTCCCGATTCCCGATTCCCGATTCCCGATTCCCGATTCCCGATTCCCGATTCCCGATTCCCGATTCCCGATTCCCGATTCCCGATTCCCTATCTCCCCGAAATTGCTATAATTATCAATTATGACTGCTCTTATTCTCAACTTAGCTCCCACGATTAAACTAACAGATGAACAGTTCTTCCAACTCTGTCAGGACAATAAAGATTTACGTCTTGAGAGTACCAGCAAGGGAGAACTAATTATCATGGCACCAACGGGATGGAAAAGCGGAAACCGGAATAGCCGACTGACGCAACGTTTGGGTAATTGGGCTGATAGTGATGGAACCGGATTAGTGTTTGATTCTTCAACGGGCTTTACGCTTTCTAATGGTGCCAATCGTTCTCCTGATGCCTCCTGGGTAAGGGTAGAAAGATTAGAAGCACTTAATCGGGATCCTGATAAATTATTACCAATGGCTCCTGATTTTGTGGCGGAACTCCGCTCTGTTAATGACAACCTGAAGACGTTGCGGGAAAAGATGCAAGAGTACATGGACTGTGGTGTACGTCTAGGTTGGTTAATTGACCCTCAAAATCAACAGGTAGCAATTTATCGCCCTGGGCAGGATAGGGAGGTTTTGGAATCCCCGAGCAGCTTGTCAGGAGAGGATGTGTTGTCTGGATTCGTGCTAGATTTATCACAAATTTTGAGCTAATGTTGTTTGTTAAGATAAACCTTAAAATTATCTCCGGATAATTACCCTTAATAAAAATCTCTCCTATGTCCCTAAACTTCCCAAACTTCTCCTACTCCCTACTGTCTACTCCCTGCGCGGAGCCCTAATAAATGTCTATAGATGGAATTAACAATGCCAATGCCTTAATTATCGGTTCCAGCGGAGGTATTGGTCTGGCTTTTGTCAAACAATTGCTGCAAGATGAAACGTTTACCAAGATTTATGGCAGTTATCGTAACCGTGATTCTAGTTCGGAATTAATTGGGCTTGAAAACAACTATCCTAATCGATTAGTTTGTCTATCGATGGATATTACCGACGAGTTGCAAGTATCTGAAGCTGTCAAACAAATCAGTGTAGAGATAGACAAACTCCACTTAGTGATTAATTGTGTTGGATTGCTTCATGACGGCAGCTTACAACCAGAAAAAAGCCTGAAACAGATTAATTCAGAACACTTGATCCGTTACTTCCAGGTGAACAGTATTGGAGCAGTGCTGCTGGCTAAACATTTATTACCATTATTCCGTCATAGCGATCGCAGTATTTTTGCTAGCATTTCTGCCAAAATTGGCAGTATTGGTGATAACCAACTGGGAGGATGGTATGGCTATCGAGCATCGAAAGCAGCCTTAAATATGTTTATGCGAACAGTGGCAATTGAATACAGTAGAAAAAGTCCTCAAACTATCGTTGTTACCTTGCATCCTGGTACAACCAATACGCGCCTTTCTAAACCCTTTCAAAAAAATGTACCTGCTGATAAGTTATTCCCAGTAGAGCGTACTGTTACTCAACTACTGGCGGTGATCGAAAAGCTGGATAAAGGGGATAGTGGACAGTTTTTCTCCTGGGATGGAAGCGAGTTACCTTGGTAAACTACTGTAAGCTATCAGCTATGAGCTATCAGCTATGAGCTATCAGCTATGAGCTATCAGTTATCAGCTTTTGAATAAAACAGGTAAGGATTAGTTTAATAGTCACGAAAGTCTTTTGAATAAAACAGGTAAGGATTAGTTTAATCTGAGGAAAAAGGTTGATTTTAAGCTGACCACTGACCACTGACCGCTGACCGCTGACCGCTGACCGCACCTCAAGTAGCGCATATGCTTACATAAAAACTTAATTCAGTCTTGATAACTGACTAGTTTGAGTCGTCTTTGGCCACCTTATCTCTGGGAAAACCGGATATCAATCCGCTTTCAATCATCAAACCAATCCCGGCATTAATCACAACTAAGCTTAAGGTTCCTAACCAAAACCAAGGCTCTCCTTCAATTCTTTTAGAAACGGCTTCTCCAAATAAGCATAAACCTAAGGGAAAAAGCAGAACTCCAACTTGAGATTTGATATACCAAATTACTTTCTTGTTCATATTAGTGGGATAGTCTTTACCAAGATAATATAGTACCTTAACAGTGATAAATTTAAAAGGGGCGTATTTACTAACTGTTTAGCAACTGTTGTTAAAAAAACGCGAAATTGTAACGGGCAAGATGCCCATTCCACATTGTGCTACACGGCCAAGATGCCCATTCTACATTGTGCTAAACGGGCAAGATGCCCATTCCACATTGTGCTACGCACACGCTACGGGAACGCATCTGATAATAGCAGATAGATGGTACACTAACCTGATAACTGAACACCATTATTAAAACCCGTGGCCAATTCCCCAGGATCTCCAGAGTCCCAATCCGAAACCCCTAAACTGGCTCGCACTCCCCTCTTTGACCAGGTGGTAGCACAAAATGCCCGCTTGACAGCTTTTGCCGGTTGGGAAATGCCAGTACAATTTAGCGGATTGAAAAAAGAACATGCTGCAGTACGAACTGCTGTCGGAATTTTCGACATCTCCCATATGGGTAAGTTTGCTTTTAATGGTAAGCAACTACGGGAGCAATTGCAGTCTCTAGTGCCTTCGGATTTAACCCGCTTGCAACCGGGTCAAGCTCAATACACGGTGTTGTTAAATCCGAATGGTGGAATCATTGATGACATTATCTTCTACTACCAAGGTGAGGAGGAGTCTGGGGAGCAGCGGGGGATGATGATTGTTAATGGAGCAACCTGCACCAAAGACAAAGACTGGTTGTTAGCTCACCTGGATGCTGACTCAGTTACCTTACAAGACCTCTCAACATCAAAAGTCTTGATTGCAGTACAGGGACCATTGGCAATATCACATCTTCAGCCATTTGTCAAAGAAGCCTTAGCACCAGTCAAAGCATTTGGACATCTAGAGGCAACGGTGTTGGGGAAACCGGCATTTATTGCTAGAACCGGTTACACAGGGGAAGACGGATTTGAGCTGATGCTAGACCCAGATGTCGGCATAGAGCTGTGGCACAAACTTTTAGAGTCTGGTGTCACTCCCTGTGGTTTAGGTGCCAGAGATACCTTGCGCCTAGAAGCGGCTATGGCACTCTACGGACAAGATATTGATGATACCACGACACCCTTAGAAGCTGGGTTAGGTTGGCTAGTGCATCTTGATAGCAAAGGAGACTTCATCGGACGCTCGGTGCTAGAGCAACAAAAAGCAACGGGGATCGAGCGCAAGCTAGTTGGGATCCAGATGCAAGGAAGGCAGATTGCTCGCCATGGTTACCCAGTCCTAGCTGATGGTGAGGTGGTAGGAGTTGTTACTAGTGGTACATTAGCACCAACCTTAGGAAATGCGATCGCACTAGCCTATGTTCCCAGAAAGTTGGGCAAAGTTGGACAGCAGCTGGAAGTAGAAATCCGGGGTAAATCCTATCCCGCCGTTGTGGTCAAAAAGCCTTTTTATCGCTCTCAAAATCGTCCATCGGCAAAGTAAAGCTATCCATCCCTGACAGATAACTTTAAAGTTTAAAGTTAAAAGTTTAAACTTTAAACTTTCGATAAATTTAAAATCGAAACTAACAATTAACAAATGACTAATGCCTAATATATTTCTGCACAACTTCCCAACCAGTAAGGGAAACCCAGGTAAATCCCACTAGCAAAGCAATGTTAGTAGCAACGTGAACAGCCCTTGCTAAGGGTTCTTGAGGGCTAATTTGGGTAGCACTAAAGGCTGAGAGTAATACCAGTGCTACCACAGACCATCCAGCTATTAAGTGGGCTGAATGGCCTAGATGACCGTAATGGCCGATGGTACCTACTAAACCAATCCCCAGCAGAACCAAGACTAGAGCGACCATGATCCAACCAATGATGTAGTGCAGAGGGCGTAACCAAGTCGGTCGTGGACGTCCAGAGTGACGTTGAGAAAACACAATGCTGCCGGTGATTGCCAGGAGTACATAGGCAAAGAGGGATAAACCCATAGACCAAGCAGCAATTTTCCAGAGCCAGAGAAAAGAAGGCAGATTCACAGGGTGATGGAGTGATGGGGTGATGGGGTGATGGGGTGATGGAACAGAATCTCAAGATCTGTTCTTGTTCACTTTTGAATTACCCTTGCTATGGTTACAGACCAAGTGACAAGTTACAAGTCTAGCACTATAGCCTATTTAGCTTGAACTCTCAACCTACCTGACAAGGGACGCCTGGGCAAGAACAACCTTCAACCTTCAACCTTCAACCAAACAACCTTCAACCTTCAACCAAACAACCTTCAACCTTCAACCAAACAACCTTCAACCAAACAACCTTCAACCAATGAAAAAGGGGTTGCTCCTGTTGTAAGCAACCCCAACGTATAGAGATAGTAACTAGACCGCGCTAACCAGGGTAGGCAATTTTTCAGTGAACACTCTTTGACTATCAACTGTTTCTGGATGTGGCTTGATATCGGCAGGTTGGGCTGATTCGGCGGAAACAGGATAGCCATAAGCATTACCACTTTGGCTAACCAATAAGCGGTCACAAGGGATAGTATCTGAGAGAATGGCACTTGCCATCATCCCTGTATGTATTTCTAGAAGAGCCTGTGGCGGTGCTTCAAAAACTAAGCGCTGCCCTGGGAAAACAACTCTTTCAAAGTACCAGTTAGGTATATTCGTTATTCTAGCAATCTGGATCTGGCTAGTGGCGTTCACATAGCAGCACAGAACGGAATCTTGGCTATCTGAAGGAATAGGATCAAAAATTTGTGTCATATCTATTAATTCTCTAAAGGTTAATTTATTACAAACACCAAGGTAGCATTTATGATCCCGGCGAGCTGTAAACATGGCTACTAATTATTGAAGTCTACCTCAGCCTATCACCGACAAAACCGCGTCAGTATGCTAATTATTGGTATTATTTAGGATTATTTGCTTTTTTTAGCGATATTCAGTATAAATCAGGTCTAATGCTCATTCTATAAAGCCTATTATAGTACTTTACTCTATTAGATGACTTGATGCTGATTTTTGATCCCTATAGACAAAACTACCATAAGGTTGAGGTAAATCCCTAATTTTGGTAAAGTTAAGATATGTAAAAACCAATTTCATAATTGTTGCCCACCCTTGGTAGCTTCTGCCCGCCGTAGTCTCAAAGTAGAGAAAATGGCGGTAGATAAATCTGTCTATAACTCTGGGTATAGATCTGGCTTGAAATCTTGAGCTTAATTGGCCTTTTGGCCTTTCGGCCACGCTACGCGAACGGCCACGCTACGCGAACGGCCACGCTACGCGATGGGCTTTGCCCGCGCCAAAGGCGATCGGAATTGGTCAAGAATAACCCAAACTAACCTTACTGATAAAAAAAACTTATAATAACAAAAAAACATTACTATAAACAGTTACCAATGGAACAGAAAATACTATATGTTCGCCTTCCGTGTAATCCAATCTTTCCGATCGGGGTGGTTTATTTAGCTGACCATGTTCATAAACAGTTCCCGGGTGTAGAACAGCGCATTTTTGACTTGGGAACTGTACCTCCTCTAGACTTTGCCAGCGCCTTGGATACTGAGATAGACCAATTTAAACCAACCCTGTTGGTATTTTCCTGGCGCGACATTCAAATTTATGCTCCAGTGGGTGGTAGGGGTGGTAACCCGCTCCAAAATGCCTTTGAGTTTTACTATGCTCGCAATCCCTTGGTGAAATTACGGGGAGCGTTGGGGGGTCTGCGTTTAGCGGCGTCTTACTATGGCGAACTGTGGGGGAACTTGGGGTTAATCAAACAAGGACTCAAACGGGCTAAACGATATAACCCAGACGCTCGCTTGATTGTGGGGGGTGGAGCAGTTAGTGTATTCTATGAGCAGTTGGAAAATAAACTGCCAACTGGAACCATCGTTTCCGTTGGAGAAGGGGAAACCTTACTCACGAAAATTCTCCTGGGTCAGAACTTCGATGATCAGCGCTGTTATGTGGTAGGGGAAGCTAAACCACGCGATCGCATGATCCATGAGTCTCCCACTCCCATTGAAAAAATTGCTTGCAACTACGACTATATTCAAAGCATCTGGCCCAGCTTTGATTATTACTTCCAACAGAACGACTTTTACATTGGAGTTCAAACCAAGCGTGGGTGTCCCCATAACTGCTGCTACTGTATCTATACCGTTGTAGAAGGCAAACAGGTAAGGATTAACCCGGCAGATGAAGTGGTCGCAGAAATGCGCCAACTCTATGACCGAGGCATCCGCAAGTTCTGGTTCACTGATGCCCAGTTCATTCCTGCCAAAAAATTCATTGGTGATGCCGTTGAACTGTTGCAGAAAATCCTTGATGCTGGAATGAGCGACATTAACTGGGCAGCATACATTCGGGCAGACAATCTCACCCCAGAATTATGCGACCTGATGGTAAAAACCGGGATGAATTACTTTGAAATCGGGATTACCAGTGGTTCTCAGGAACTGGTGCGGAAAATGCGCATGGGCTATAACCTACGCACCGTACTGCAAAACTGTCGTGATTTAAAAGCAGCGGGCTTCAATGACCTAGTTTCCGTCAACTATTCTTTCAATGTAATCGATGAAACCTTTGACACCATTCGCCAGACTATTGCCTATCACCGGGAACTAGAGCAAATATTTGGTAGGGATAAAGTCGAACCAGCCATTTTCTTCATTGGTCTACAACCCCATACCCATTTAGAACAGTACGCCTTTGACAAAACTATGCTCAATCGGGACTATGATCCCATGAGTCTGATGCCCTGGACAGCTAAGAAACTCCTATGGAATCCCGAACCCCTAGGGTCTTTCTTTGGTGAAGTTTGTCTGGAAGCTTGGCGGCAAAATTCCAATGATTTTGGCCGTGAAGTGATGAAAATCCTTGAAGAAAGACTAGGAGTCGCTCCATTAGAAGCAGCCCTCACTGCCCCAATAGTAGCAAATAAACGCCAAGAAAAACAACTGGTCAGTTTAAGTAAATAGAAAGGTGAAATGGCAAAATTTAATTAACAAAATTTAATTAACAATTTTTTAGTAACCATGCGCTCAGGTTCGATATTACAAAAACTAGAACAAGCCCATCGCGGCACCAAAAAACCTTTAAGCTTTGGAGTTTATTACAAAAATACCTTAGTATCGCTGTGCCATGCCCTAGAAGACTTTATCCTAGAGTCCGACAGTGCTCCACTAATGATTACGGCCTTCCAGCGGGGCCAATGGTATCTTGAGGAAGCTGAACGCTACGGCGATATAGCGGTAAAATCATCTCAGGTGGTAATCCTAGCAGCACCAGATACTGGCTTTGCTGAACATCCCACCAGCCAGCGGTCGAATGTTGCCCTAGTTAGTTTAGATTCCTCCGATCCTGTAGCTCAAGAGTGGCACTTGATTATTATTTCCGAGACATACACAGCAATGGTGTTATGTCAAGAATTATCTGAGTCGGATTATGGCACTCAAGGACTGCCAGAGCAAGACCGAGAGCGCAAATTCTACGGATTCTGGACATTTGAGCCAGACTTGGTCAGGGAGACAGTGGAGTTTGCGATCGCTCACATTGGTAAATATAAGCCAGACTTGCAAGCCAGCTTAACTGCACAACTTCAACAGATTATCGAAAGCACCAAGCCACGAGACTATATTGGGGCAGTGGTGAATCGGGTCGTGAACTATCTTCAGAAGGGTCAACAAGAGTTACCTTCCCATACCTCCCCTAGCCATGTTCAGGTGTTAGACGATAACCTGGTTTCTAATGAAATGCAGGCTTTCTTGCGTATGGCCCAGCTAATTGACCAAGCGGATGCTGTCAATCCCAATGCTGGCGCTGAGGTAAAAACCTTGTGTGAGACTATCGGGCAGTTGCTGGATTTACCAGCATGGCAACTGAAACGTTTAAGTCTGGCAGCACTCTTGCACCGTCTATCCCCCTTGCAGGGGGTTAACATAGAACTACCCCCTAAGTCAGCTGCTCAGAAAGACGTAATCGAGAAGCAGGAATCTCTTCCGAGGGGATCGGTGTTACGGATTATGCCTCGATTACAGGCTGTCGCTAACATTATTACCCATCAAACCGAATCCTGGGATGGTTCAGGACAACCGGATGGCTTAGCTTACGATAATATTCCCTTGGAATCGAGGATTTTGAGGCTGATGGCCTATTTTCAGCAGCAACTCAATACCCATGAATCTGAGGAGGATGCTCTGTCTATTGCCCTAAGAAGCTGTCAGGCATTGTCAGGGGAAGCGTTTGACCCTAAACTGGTGGAAACCCTGGGACTGATAGTGATGGGAATGCAGCAGGGTATGAGTTTGCAGGCTAATCAGCCTAAAATTGCTTCAGGAATGTGGTTGCTTGATTCCTTATCTGAGGAAAGAGTAACGGTTGAAGGATGAAGGAAGAAAAGTTGAAGGTTATATGGTTGAAGGTTATATGGTTGAAGGTTGAAGGTTGAAGGTTGTTCGCGTAGCGTGGCCTTTTGGCCAAGGTTGAAGGTTGTTCGCGTAGCGTGGCCTTTTGGCCAAGGTTGAGGGTTGAAGGTTATTGGGTTGAAGGTTATTGGGTTGTTCGCGTAGCGTGGCCTTTTGGCCAAGGTTGTTCTTGCCCAGGGGTCCGGTGTAGGGTAGGGTGAAGGATGAACAGTTGAACGCGTAGCGTGGCCTTTTGGCCAAGGTTATCTGGTTGATGGAAATTGAAGCAATTCGGGCGGGGAAAGTAAAGCAACTGCCAGGAGCAGATTTGGAAGATGAGGATCTTTCCGGTAGCCAATTGGAAAAAATTAATCTTGCTGGTGCAACACTTGTGGGGGTAAATTTCTCTGGCTCTAATTTGAATGGTGCTCGTCTCGATGGTGCTAACTTAATTGGTGCCAAACTCGAATCTGCTGACTTGCGGGGGAATTTGCTAGGAGCTAATTTGATGCAGGCGGATTTGAGTGGTGCGGACTTGCGGGGTGGTAATCTCCGAGGCGCTAATTTGATGGGGGCTAAGTTGAGTCAGGCTTCCTTTACCGGTGCTTTTTTAAGTGGTGCCAATTTGATGGGGGTGAATTTGCAAGGGGTAGATTTGCGAGGGGCAGATTTGCGAGGAGCTAATCTTAATAGTGCCAATTTGAAGGGAGCCGATTTGTCTCAGGCAGATTTACAAGGGGCAACCTTAAGTGAAGCAAATCTGGAAGAGGCCGATCTCCGTGGAGCTAATCTATCTGGTAGTAATCTCAGTGGGGCGAATTTGCTTTGTGCTGAGATGGATGGGGCTTCTTTGAGTGGTGTTAATTTGGATCGAGCTTGTTTAGTGGGAACCTGTGTGCCTGAGAAATAATTGGCAATAGTGGGTAATCGATTGGGGTCTTTCGTGAATGGCAAGGGGGGACATGATTTCTAAATTTCCTTGATAGTAGGTCAGCCGCACTTGTCGCTTTTCCCCAATTTCCTCAAGAATTGTTTCAAAGTCTTGCCATTTAAGGTTATCTATAGTAATGACACTACCGGGTGTGAGTTGGATAGCTTTGATGGGTATATTGACACTCACCGCCCTGGAAGGACGGGGATTCTTGCTTCCACGGGGTGACTTGTTTAACCAGGCCGGAGCCAGGAAAAATAGAGGTCTCCTCTCCACAAGCGTATTTGGTCTTTGACCTAGGTTTCGGTGTGCCCCACCGTACCTTTATGTTTATCTATTTAACTAGATACTTTTTTATCTAAATTCTTCATAGACATTTAAGTCGTTAGACCCAATTACGCAATATGTACGCTCTACATATTTTTTACGTTGCCTACTTATGTTTAGATAGTATCTAGCTGGTACAAAAGTCTATTGCTTATAATTTTAGAATAGCACATCTAGTGTAAACTTTCAATACGAAGTCTAAAAGAAAAGCCGTCCTATAAGGACGGGGCTTTAAACCCAATAATTTTGGTAACGGTCATGGTTTTTGCTCAACTTTACCAATGCTAACCAGTCGGTAAGTTTAATCCTAGAACAAATTAGTTTAGTAGGGTACGTTATTAATTCACCCTAGTGGCGTGGCATACCTTAAATGTTGCTTTAGAAAAATACCATAATCTACTTTTAACAAGGGTTTAGCAGAAAAAACTATTGCACTATTTTAGCTGTGCCACGCCACTAGAGGTAATGCACCCTAAAGGTAGTGTTACTGCGTAAGTCCTGTAACCTTAGCCAAAAGGCCACGGGTGCGCGTTCAACCCTATAACCTTGGCCTTTGGCCACGCGTTCACATTCAACCTTCAATCTTCAACCAAATAACCTTCAACTAAATAGGGCTTGCTGAATAAGTCTACAAAGCGACTTTAGAGGCTACACAGCTTGAGAAATCTGAGTTTCACCCCTTGGTTTCCCAAGAAAACCCAGGGATTTCCGACAAAAGTACCAGGTTTTTGAGCGACAAGATGCCTATTCCTTGCACTTGTTTTGGGAAAAAAGGCTTGAAAGCCTTGTCGGGTATGCCTTCTGCATTCATGCAGCCAGCCCTAAATAACCTTGGCCAAAAGGCCAGGCTAGGCGAACACCCTTCAGCAGTCAACAAAAAATCTATTCCACAGTCACCGACTTCGCCAAATTCCTGGGCTGATCCACATCCAATCCTCGCCTTGCCGCAATGTGATAGGCTAACAACTGCAACGGAATCACTGCCAGAATTGGTGAAAGCAACTCCTCGACTTCTGGTACAGGTAACAAATCATCAAAGATATCCATCGCCTCTTTGCCATTGCTCGGTGTCACCCCAATCAACCGAGCATCCCGAGCCTTAGCTTCCTGAGCATTAGAAATTACCTTCTCATAGACAGCACCAGGCATTGCGATCGCAACCACAGGCACCTTAGCATCCAGCAGAGCAATCGGACCATGCTTCATTTCCCCAGCTGGGTAGCCTTCAGCATGAATATAGCTAATTTCCTTAAGTTTCAGCGCCCCTTCTAAAGCAATCGGAAAATTAATCCCGCGTCCTACAAAGATAAAGTCTTGGGTTTCCGCAAACTCATGGGCTAATTCTTCAATATACTTTTCTTGACTTTCCAGCACTTGCTCAATCTGAGTAGGCAATTGCCGTAAGTCTGCCATAATTGCTTGAATTTTTTCAGGGGCGAGAGTATTACGTCGGTAAGCTAACTCTAGCGCTAGACAATAAAAGGCCACTAACTGGGTCACAAAGGTTTTAGTGGCCGCCACCCCAATTTCAATACCTGCCTGGGTATCAATCACATCAGGCACCAACTGAGCCAAAGAACTTTCTGGTCGATTCGTAATTCCCAGGAGTCGGGGCTGATAGAGAGGGTCTAATCCACTGCGACGGTGTTTTTCCATCTCCAGTGCTGCTAAGGTATCAGCAGTTTCCCCAGACTGAGTTACCCCAATGGTTAGGGTATTCTTAGTTAACGGACCTGGTGCATAACGAAACTCAGATGCATACTGCACCATGGTGGGAATTCCTGCCAACTGCTCCAACAAATATTTACCCACCAAACTAGCGTGCCAACTGGTCCCACACGCCAGAATCTGAATCTGTTCTACATCCCCGTACAGTGACTCTGGTATGCCTAACTGAACTGGGGAATTAGCCAGGTCTGCCTCTGCCTCTGCCTCTGTAGGATTAGCATGCCAATGACTATTGAGATACCGCTCGAAACAGTTGCGCACTACCCCTGGTTGCTCATAAATTTCCTTAAGCATAAAGTGTCGGAATCCTTGCTTTTCCACTTGAAAGGGATTCCAACTGAGGGTACGGGGGAACTTATTCAAGCGACGACCCTCAAAGTCGTAAACTTCTGCCCCTAGGGGAGTTAACCGTGCGATTTCCCCATTGTCTAAGTTCAATACTGCCCTGGTATGGGGTAACAATGCTGGGGTATCTGAGCCAAAGAAAAATTCCCCTTGACCAAACCCAATAATCAAAGGAGCCTGTTGCCGCACTCCAATCAATTCATCAGGATAGTCAGCACAAAGGATAGCTAGGGCAAAAGCTCCCTCTAATCGATTCACTGTTTGCCGCACTGCTTCTAGGAAAGGAGAAAAGAACGAAGAGGAAGAAGCAGAATTTTGCTGTAAACACTCAGCAATTAGATGGGGAATAACTTCTGTATCGGTATCGGAGCGGAATTCATGTCCCCGCTGGATCAATTCCTCCCGCAATTCCCGGTAGTTTTCAACAATGCCATTTTGTACCACTGCCACCCGCATTGCCATGTCCATGTGGGGGTGAGCATTATACTCTTCCGGTTTACCATGGGTTGCCCAGCGCGTGTGTCCAATGCCAATCCGCGCCTGGTTTTCGATTTGTACCAGTTTTTCGCGCAAATTGTGCAATTTTCCCTTAGCACGGACACAATGAACATCCCCTTCCGAAACTGTAGCAATCCCAGCAGAATCATAACCCCGATATTCGAGTTTCTCTAATCCTGCCATTAAAATTTCTGTAGCGATTTGCGGACCGATATAGCCGACTATTCCACACATAGTGTTGAGTTTAGTAAGTAAGCATAATACTCAAACTATAGCCATGCTATGAGTGGAGTGTCCTGTGTTGACGGTTGACCGTCAACGGTTGACCATCAACAGTCAACCGTCAACATCGGATAGATTGCGCTTGTTAATGCTTAGTAAGCCAAGCCCATGCTGCGAGTTGTTTCAGCTCCCAGGTAAACCCGGACGCTCAAGAAGTCAGTAGGACAAGCAGTTTCGCACCGCTTGCAACCAATACAGTCTTCTGTACGAGGAGAAGAGGCAATCTGACCAGCTTTACAGCCATCCCAGGGAACCATCTCCAATACATCTAGAGGGCAAGCCCGAACACATTGGGTGCAACCAATACAGGTATCGTAAATTTTAACGCTATGAGACATTGATTTAAGAACTCCTACATTTTTTTATCGGACATTGCGGAAAAACCGCTTACCTGTCTCCTTGGGAAAATTGGGGATATTCCCGATGATTCCACCAGGATTATCTTTGCCTAGGTTCGTATTGTCGGCGTTTGAGGCAAACGACAGGGAATTTTAAGGATCAAGGGCTAGTTTACCGCAGGGTTTTGATAGTCTTGCGCCAGAGGTTACAGAACTTTAAATTCTTTAATATATCAGTATGTGAAACTATTGTGTCATCGAACCTAATCTATGGGTCAACCTCAGGAAGAACGATAACGGGGAAACCTTGGTAATTCAATAGACGCTAAGGATTTGCGCCCTTTGGAGGGACGTAGGGGATAGAGTACTGGTGATGGCGACTTACCGTGAGACGGAAATACGTCATTGGTTTGATTTGACTTTGACTCAGCCTCTATGATATCTTCTGGCAATTCCTCACTCGGTGGATTGGCTTCAGGCTCCAAGGTCTGAGTATGCTCTGACCTACTGGTTTCCTCAAGGTCACTAGTCAATTCAACGGTTTGGTCAGATTCATCTAAGTTAGCGGTTTCTAGTGTGGTTTCTAGTTCTGATGTGCCATCGACTTTGGTATCAGCCCACTCTGATGGCAACTCGGACAACCCAAATTCCTCTGCCAGGGCAGACATTTGTTCAATTAACTGTTGTGCTACTTCTAACTCTTTGGCTGTCACATTTTCAGGGGAGATTACCTGAGTTTGCCCTGGACCTAAGGCATCTGCTGGGGATATAGGATCAGTTTGGTTAGGTTGGCTGCTGTCAACCGATAATGCTTCTGTGGTAGATTCAGACTGGGCAGGAGAATTACCAGTACTGCTGAAAATAAATTCTTCTGCAAATAACTCTGGGTCAGCAGACCAGGGTCTAATGGGCTGGGCTTTTTGTAGCAGAGATTGCTGAGCAATGATGCTCCGACTCTCTTGCTGTTGTACCACAGAACTCTCAGAGGCAGGCATTTCCAGACACTTTTCTAAGGCTACCTTAAATTGCAAGGTTTGCTGTTGTTGTCGGTATAGACGGGTTCTAAGTTCTCGACAGGTATCTTTCAATTGCACCAGCTGATGAGATTGTTCGTTGTAGCGCTGCTGGGTTTGGGAATAGTCCTGTTCGAGTCTGGCAACTTGATCCTGAGAGCTTTGTAACTGTTCTGATAAGGTTTCGACCAAAATTTGCTGGCGTTGACCGGATTGATGGGATGATTCTAGAGTGTGGAACAAACGGGTTAATTGGTCTTGAACTGTATTGAGTTCCAGATCTTTTGTGGACAGGAGTTTGTCGTACTCTCGCAATTGCTTAGCTTGTCCGTTTAACTCCTGCTGTTTTTCCTGGAGTGCTTGCTGCAGCTGAGTCACTTGCTGCTTTAAGCGATGATTGTCCAAGCTCAGTTTTTGGGCTAAGGCAAACCATTCACCATCCTTGGCTAACTGTTCCTCAGAAACATCAGCTATCTCAGTGTCAATATCAGTGGTATCAGTATCATCAGTGCCATCAGTATCCGTTTCTGTAACTGATGATGCCATGGTGGTAAGGAGTGATTCTATAGTCTGTTCTAGTATTGACTGTTCAATAAGATTATCTATATCATCAGATACTATCGTGAAATCATCAGGTACTGGTGCGAAGCTGAGCATTTTTGGGTTATGGTCGGTCTGCTGCTGATCTTGCTTCTTAGTATCCTGGTTATCCATTTCGGTAGTAGACTCAGGAAGGGGAAGGTTATTGGGGTTTTCAGATTCACTCATTGCTCTTCATCAAGGGGTTCACAATTTCACCATTGGGGCAAGGAGCCAAAAAGTCAATCGCTCAAGATGATTTTAGTCTTGAGGGGCAACTTTGGGTCAAGATGCAGACTCTCGAAATTGCCGATGGCTTGGTATTGACTTAAGTTTGGGCGCAGATGGTTGACATTACCTTACAACTTACTAACCCAAGAGTAATGCCTAAAAATTGACTGGCTAAAAATTTTGAGACCAAAAATGGATGGTGATTAGAAAACAGGAGCTAGGGAGCAACATTTTAATACAAATGTACTATCATTGAGCAATGAGCTAATGCGTTACCGTAGCGTGGCCGTAGACCAATCGCCATTTCAGTTTTTCATAAATCTGATTACTATATAGCGTTTAGCTATGAAAAATTAGCAGTATTTTTCATTAGCTATTTGGCAATTATATAGATATTAAATGTATTTAATTTTCCTTGATTATACCATTTTTTTTATTAAATTGTCAACTAGTAAAATTGTAAGCATTCAGCTATCAGCTCTCAGCTATCAGCTCTCAGCTTATGCGCTACAGATGGTGCTACTTGAGGTGCTCTCAGCTCTCAGCTCTCAGCTCATGCGCTACAGATGGTGCTACTTGAGGTGCTTTTGAATAAAACAGGTAAGCATTGGTTTAATTTCTGTTACGTCAGCTGACGGCTGACCGCTGAATCCTTACGTAAAATTTCAATCCCTTCATCTGTTTTAAGGATAGGGCAATGGGTTACAGGGAGGGCAAAGTTTGGCTTGAAATAAGACGAAGCGGGATTGATATGAGAGTTGGAAATACCCCCTGGCTGATAACCAGTGAAAAAAGCGATTGGCCTATGGCCACGCTAAGCGAACGCCTTGGCTTAAAAAGCAATATAGCTGTTGCGAGTTAAGGGATTGACCTTTGGTCACGCTACGCGATCGCATAACCAGTATGGGGACGAACTTCTGGTGGGTGAAACCCTAGCACAATATCTGATTTGGGAACCCCTGCAGCTACTAGTTCTTCGGTGATGCCATCTTCGATACCATCCCGTTGAATCCAGATTTTTCCATCAATAATTTGAACATGGGTAATGCAGCCGTGGACTCGACGTTTGCCATCCCAGCCAACAACCATGAGCATAAAATGATTGTTTAGAGTATCGGCAATCGCATAACTTTGGATATCTCCGTGACTGTAACTAATCCGAGCGTAACGCTCTAGAATTTCTCGAATTAATCTGGAATACTCATCTAATCTATCCATTGCACTATTTCCTCGCCGTTGGCCTCAAAAATTAGCAAATTTAACTGATTGCTCTCAATAGCAATTCGAGCAATTTTATCTTGAAAAAAATCTAAGTAAACTGCATTGCGAATCGCTAGATATAATGTTCGTTCTCGATGGATAATCGATTCTTTTAACAAACTTCTATAAAGCACATATTGACCAAGGGCATTTTCTAGGTCTTGTACAGGAGAAGGACGAATAAAACTTTTTACCTCAACTGCAATACGTCGCCAATCTTTTTCTGCTGCAAAAAGTTTCTCGGAGCCCATATCTACGTAAACGGTTCGCTCTCCAACAGCTAATGCTAGGGGATCGTTAGTAATCATCCATCCGTCTTTGATCAGAGCCGTTTTCACGGTTTCGTGGTAGATATCCTTTGCCATTAAAAGTAGCTCATTCTTGGGATGCTCAAGGCTATCTCCATGGTAGCTTGATCACGCTTTAGGTATTGGTCACAAGCATAAATTTGGAATCTTGAAATAAAACGTTACACAAACCGGCAGATTTTGACTATAGCGCTTTATATCCTAATGAGGTACACATGATTGTTTACCTCTTGCCTCTTGCCTCTTGCCTCTTGCCTCTTGCCTCTTGCCTTCCCCTCCTGGGAGGGGTTAGGGGTGGGTTCCTCTTGCCTCTTGCCTCTTGCCTCTTGCCTCTTGCCTTCCCCTCCTGGGAGGGGTTAGGGGTGGGTTCCTCTTGCCTCTTGCCTATTCCCTGCTCCCTGCTCCCTGCTCCCTGCTCCCTGTTCCCTGCTCCCTGCTCCCTGCTCCCTGCTCCCTCAAAAAAAGTACCTCACCAAATTGAAAAATACTAGACTGAACAAGTGCTAATTAATCCATGGGCAAGTCCCGCAGGAAGTAAAAGCAATCACTTTTACTATCCGTTTCCTTGATTCTCCCCAAGTAGCCAGTTAAGGGAGAAGAAAGCTCAATCAATATTTCGTGTAGTTCTGCCTGAGTCAAGGACTGGGGTGGATTGGAGAAGTTATAGGCTCCATAGATCATCTCTACTCCCACGGTGTGATTATCTCTATCGTCAATCAGCTTTTTCACCAGCTGGACAATATGCGATCGCAATTTCAGTTTTTCAGAAACATGATTAATATATTTCTCAACTTCCTGATCAGCTTGACCAGGTATCAAGTAATCCTTTAGTATAATTAAATCAACGGAATTGGGATACTGGCTTTGAAGTTTCACCAGCTTCTGAAGAGTTTCAGGATTAATAATTGCCATACCATGTACAATAGCTGCATCCATAAGTTGTTTAGTCGGCTCACCAGGGCCAATGATTAACTTAGCCGTTTTATTAAGTAGTTCTTGATTGTTTAAACGTAATGTTCCTAAATTCAACAGTTGTACTGCCGTATCGTTAGGAATTTTTTTCCCAGCCTTGCACTCACCCACCAAGGGATAAGGTTTTGAGCAGAATAAATCTAAGCCACCAGCACCACCTTTGTGAGCATGGTCGATGGTAAATCCTAGAAACTTAAGGCTATCACGAACAATATTTTCAAAATCTGTACCAGCTTGATAATTAGTTTTACCTTGATCCAACTCTTTGCTGCGATTTCCCAATGCTGCGATGGTATTTATCCAAGCTAAATCTGGATTAGATGAGGTTAACTGCTTGTTGCTACTCCAGCCTATAAATTTTTTGATCTCTTCGTCAAGGGCTTTAGCAGCTGGGTTAGTAATTGCCAGGTTAGCGATTTGACTCTGTAATTCTTCCAATTCCGGATACAGTGGCGGGAGTCGATTTTCTAGCTGGTGTCGCCGTTGGCTGAAAATGCGATCGCTTAATACTGGCCAATCGTCAGTAACCCTAATATTATCACCTAAACTAACAAACTTTCCAAGGGGCTGACTAGTAGTATTTCTAATATTACTAATACTATCATGTCTAGGTACTTCAAGAACTTTAGGCAACTGATAAACCCGCAAGTAAGCCAGGAAAATACCCTGCTGTTTCTCAAGTCTTGCTTGTAATCCGGCTGCTGTCCATACCGTTAACAGTGATAACTTCTCCAAGGATTCAGTTTTCTTCAGGTGTTGGCAAAGTTCACACCTAGCCCAAGCCTTAATCAAAACTGTCTCAGAATTCAGTGCCGTTAGACTTTTTTGGGCTATTTCTCTAAAACTAGAGCGATAATATTGCTCAGGATACAGGCAATGACTTGATGGATTATTCCTTGATATCTTATTAGTTAATATCTTAGACGGATATAGGACAAATTTTCGCCCTGGATTGATAAATAGCTGAGGTATAGCAGCAATCATTCGCCCTTGAATTAAGGCTTCGATATCTGGTGCCGGTAAAAGTAGGGCTATTGAAATTAAATCTTGCTGACTCATTATCTTGCTGACTCATTAGTAGATATCTAGATCACTTACTATCAATCAATCTCATCCCTAGCGTCAACTATGTAACTCCTGTCAACTCTAGCATTTATAAATCAATTATACCAAAGAAAGTTACTTTTTTGATATTACCAAAAATCCCTATATATTTTCTTAACTCTTGCCTCTTGCCTCTTGCCTCTTGCCTTTCCTTAAGGGAGTATGTTCACAAATCAAAGGAAAATGCTATAGATTCATTGACTTACTCATCCTTTAACTTTCCGACTCTTCATCCACTGCCTCTTCAGGAATTTGTCCCGATGGAGCACTCAAAATTTTTCGCAGTAATCGGTTATCTATGGCTAGCTTTGTGTTAGAGATAAAATCCTTAATCTGCTCTTCACTCAACTCATAGTCTTCACGACTCTCATAAACAGAGCGAATCGCAATTAAGGGTTTAACCTCCTCTGTTTTCAACACTACCCATTTTCCTTCTTGAGCCTTCAGGTTATTCAAACACTCTTGAGCCTTCTTAGCACTTTGACTTATGGGTTTAGAGCGGACTAAACAACCACGGGTCAGATCATATTTTTTATAATTCCCAAGATGAGATAACCCAGCCGTTACAGTATTTCCAACAGAGGCTTGGATCACCGCTAGTCCGATTTTGACCGTATTCCCGTCTTCTTTACCAACTATCTTGAGCCCTAAGTATTTATTTTTAGGTTTAACTGGAGCTTCAATTTTTTCGATTGTGACTCCTGACACTATCTGTCCTATGAGTTGGTTGAGGCCAAACTTGATAGCGTTAGTGAGCTGAGGGTCATCCTCCATATACTCTTCATTGTCAATATTTTTGATCTCGTTATTATAAGCAGAACTAACCGGATTTATAGCAGGTCTATGGGATGAAACTTGCTGACCATTAGGTAATCCCCAGTTAGTTTGACACCATTTAAGAACATCTCTTGCTGTTGGTCGTTGTTTCCCAAATTCTTTCAGTTTTTCTTCGGTAAAGGGATAAACCCGCTGAGGAGGAGTTAGTTTATTCTGATTATAAAACGCTTTTAACCGTAGGGACACTAGATCAATTATCTGCTCAGAATTTAGAGGATTTAACTCAACTTCTCGCTCGCCTATTCTGTCAACAACTGCCTCATTTAAATCTAATGCTCTGATTTGATGTGTCCAAGTGTCAGGATACATAGCGGTCAGCAGCACACCCCGTTTAATGCTATTGTATAAATCTGTTGCTAAGCTGGCAATAACTTGTGCTCTGGTAAACCCTCCATCATCACATTCTGTACTATCTAATTGATCAAAACACACCACCAAGGGATTGTAATCACTAATTAGGTCTAAAATCTGACAAGTTATATCGAAAGCGTCTTTGTCATCTTCCGAATTGTTGGGTAACTCCATCTCGTCAGCTTTTTTCTGGGCTAAACTTTGGCCAGACAGCCATTTAATAGCATAAGGGGCATGCTGCTTTGATAATGTCCATAAAATCGCTCTGATCAGATCCGGATTGTCGATGTCTGTCTTGATTTCAAGAACTTTATCAGTCAGTTGATCAATTAGCTTGGGATTTTTAGCCAAGGCATTGGGAAATACATTGACTAACTGCTGAGATGTGTAACTTCTTTTCATCGCCTCATTGGCTAAAGCAGTCCCTAAATCTTGCCACTGACTCACCCCCTGGCTACCAACCTCCTTGAGACTTAATGCCAGGGTCTTAAAAAATTCCGGCTTGATCCGGTTAAGGTCATTGTAATCAGTCATATAGACAAACCAAGCACCGCCATCAGATTGAAGTTGATGGCGAACCCTACTGAGCAAATGAGTTTTGCCTAACCCTGGTTCAGCCTTGATGGTAATGCCAATAACGTGACGCTCCCCGCCACGAACTTCTTCAATTGCCTTAAAAACCGCGTCGGAGGCATGAGCATTTATAGAAGGAACGTGAGGGAATTCTTTTTTCCATACATTTTGCTTCTTGACAACCAACTCTCTGTTAAAAGGGTTTTGTTTTTTGATGGCATTCTGGAGTTGTTCAAGGGGAGATGAACTATTAGTCATGATAAACTGTTAGTCATGTTAGTGTGAGGAAACGCTACAAACAGTCAACAGAGATTTATTACAATAACCAGGCCAGCCTAGGATTATAGCCGCTTAGCATAGCAGCGTAATCCACTCAGTTCTGTGGTGATGGAATCTTCGATTTGGGATGGATCGCTATCCGGTAAGCTACCGCCTTGGAGTTGCAAAATATCCTTAGCCTGCATTTCCAACAACCACTCATTAAACTGGGAACGACTGACACTATCCCCAATTTCCCGTCTAATCCGATAAATCGGTACGAGATCATCAAGGTTATAGTCCTGATTTAGCTTGTCGTAAACCTCCAAGACCACCGACTCAAAGGTTTCATAAGAAGCGATCGCATTTTCCCCAGTTTTCTCAGCATCAGCGCCTGGGTCAACGACCTTAGCCACTGAGCTTCTTTCTCGAATCCAATTTAGAACAGCCTTGACATCCTTGGCTCTGACCAGACTACCGTCAAACTCAAAATCAGCGCTTTTGATGCCAGCGTCTAGCACGTGCAAGCCTTGCTCTGTCAAAAACACATACTCGATTCGGGCTTTTTTTGTTTTCTTGATCGTCCCATCTGTTTCCAATGTTTTAAAGATGTCAGTATAATCACCAGACCTCTCATTATTCAGTTTCACTGTATCACTTAAGTCTTTTCTTTTGACTTCTTGCTTTGATCCTCCTAGATTCCACAAGTGTAACAGGAGGCGAGTTGTAGCTTGGGCTGGGGTCCCTCGTAACCCTTTCTTATTTTCTTTCTTATTTTCGGGTTCAGGGTTTGTTGACATTTCCGTTTGTTCTGTTTGTTCTACTGTTGACATTTCCATTTGTTCTAGGTATTTTGTTCTAGTATTTACGTAGATCAGATTATGGCTTGTCACCTCTCTATCCAGTGATAGCCTAACCAATAGTATGATGCCAATTCGGCACGATTGAGTCAGAAGCCATAAATTTTTATGGCTAGCCTAGCCTCAGGCCAGCCAAATTAAGCGTCTGCCTTTGTATAGCCCTAAAATTGCATTTTGAGGGCTATGAGTCATAGCTAAGTCAATCACAATTCCCCATGGGATTGCCCCTTGGGGTGCTGCGAAAAGCGAAATCGTACTCTCTTGCCTCTAGGATCATAATTTCCAAACTATCCAGTCTTTCCCCCCAGAAAGCGATCGCATTTACTGGGAAAATCTCCAATTCTGCTAGCTTGAGTAGAGCAAGGTAGTCGAGTCTCGATATTATATCACTTCTGTTCAGTCCTAGGTTACTTTCAACTATTATTTCTGTGCCCCCTCTGGTTCCTCTGCTCCCTCTGTGCTGATAGGATCACACTTCTCTAATTAAATAGGTTTGAGCCAAATCAGCTGGACTCATGGACTCATACGGTTCAAAAGGCTGATGAATCCAAGGATTATCTGGCAAATAATCCACATAGTAATCAGGAGCAATCCCAGAACAGCCTTTATACCAGATCACAGCAGTACGAATCTCCTCAATTTCTGTACCATAATGACTATAAAGCCATTTAATCCCCTCTCGTAGACTAATACCAGAATCCACTAAATCATCCACCAACAGGATCCGAGTACCTAATTTTGCCGTCGTCATCGCCAGGTGGCTCGAAAACGTAATCGGTCTTCGGATCCGATTGTCTGGTCCGGTATAGGAAGCAGCAGACATAATCCCTAAGGGCTGATTGTAAATGCGGCAGAGGATATCACCAACCCGTAATCCTCCCTTAGCAATACAGACAATCTGGTTGAAATCCCAATCGGCTTGATAGACTTTGACAGCTAGCCGTTCGATTTTTTCATAGTACTCTGACCAGGAGACGTAAAGTTCTGACATAGTTCGCGCAATTGATATTGGTTAGGTATTGGTGAGGGAATCGACCATTAGCAAAAGTCGAAAACTATTCGACCATTACCAGCGGTTGTTCCGAATTTCCCAAGTTCGGAATTTCCCTACTTCTACAAGAAGTCTAATGTTAGAAATGGCTTATGAGTGATTCGTTTTGCTAAAAAAATTCCTATCACCACATTGCCTAGCTCAATTATCTTATCGGTTATGACTGATGTTTCTAGTTCTGATGCCAGTAATCGTCCCCAAGTCTCCGGTGGACTCGAAAAGCTTAACTTTACCACCAAACTAGCTTATGGTGCTGGAGATATGGGTCCAGCCATGACCGCCAATCTCTTAGTCTTTTACCTCCTGCCATTTTTAACCAATGTGGCTGGTTTACCAGCCGGTTTGGCAGGGAGTATTCTGATGATTGGCAAAGTTTCCGATGCCATCAATGATCCCATGGTTGGGATTATGAGCGATCGCACTCGTTCTAGTTGGGGGCGTCGCATTCCCTGGATGCTGTTTGGGGCAATTCCCTTTGGTTTTCTGTTTTTCTTACAGTGGATTGTCCCCCACTTCAGCAATAACAATACCATTAATAACTGGTTACTGTTTAGCTACTACCTTCTGATTGCTATTCTGTTCAACATTGCCTACACTGCAGTTAACCTACCCTACACCGCCCTCACCCCAGAACTCACCCAAGACTACAACGAACGCACTAGCCTCAACAGCTTTCGCTTTACCTTTTCCATCGGTGGCAGCATCCTAACCTTAGTTCTAGGGGGATTAATTTTTAGTGCCTATGCCGGTGATAGTGGGAAGCAATATCTAGTGCTAGGGTTAGTCTGCACCTTGCTGGCGGTGGTGCCGATATTGTGGTGTGTGCTGCGCATCCAAGAACGAGGTGCACAGCCTATATTGGGAACTCAGCAGAAAAAGACTCTAGGAACTCTGCTGACCCTAATTGGACCCCTATCATTTTTCTATGGCATTGCCCGGATTATCCCAGTGACTGCCAAATTATTGGGTGCCACTAGCAACCCTGATATCACTGGTATCTTTCTGAGTCTTCTTGGTTTACTAATTACCGTCTTTGGTATAACTCTGATATTTTCTACCCCAGAACCCCACCTGAAAGATAGCTTTGCTTTCACAGAGCGCTCTGAAGCTGACACTTCAGCCTCCTTATCCTTTTTTGAGCAACTGCGGATTGTATTCAGTAACCAGCCTTTTCTCTATGTGATTGGCATCTACCTGTGTTCCTGGTTAGCTGTCCAGTTAATCGGTTCTATCTTGCTTTACTTCATAGTCAATTGGATGGGATTGCCCGAGTCTAGCTTTTCCTTAGTCGCCCTTGCGATTCAAGGTACTGCCTTATTGATGCTGTTTTTCTGGAAGATGGTAAGTGAGCGATTGGGCAAAAAAACCGCTTACTTTATGGGCACTAGTCTCTGGGTTATCGCTCAAGTTGGTATATTTTTGCTACAACCTGGTCAAGTGGCCTTAATGTACTGTTTAGCTGTTATGGCTGGTTTTGGGGTTTCTGTGGCTTATCTCATCCCCTGGTCCATGGTGCCGGATGTGATTGAACTTGATGAATTGACCACAGGTCAGCGTCGGGAAGGGATATTTTATGGCTTCATGGTTTTGCTGCAAAAACTTGGTTTAGCCCTAGGGTTGTTTTTAGTCGGTATTGTCCTAGAGTGGTCAGGATTCATCTCATCTACTGCTGGGCAACCAGTCCCCACCCAACCCGATTCCGCACTGCTAGCCATCCGTATCGCTATGGGACCACTGCCAACTCTATTCTTGATTGGTGGTGTAGTACTTGCTTACTTCTATCCCATCACCAAGGAATTTCATGCCCAAATTCTCTTGCAGCTAAGAGAGCGTGATCAAGCTACTAGGCAAGGGGAATAGGAATTGATCGGTTGTGTTAAAGATCTAGTTTGACTCAGGAGTAATGTTATAACTGGGGGAAATTTGCCAATCAATAGACTTCGCCGCAGTTGTCAGGCAAAAAGCTTGCATAAACAACAATTGACGCAAACAAGATCAGAAAACTACTAAGTCTGGCAGGTCTAATACCAATCAATCAATCAATCAATCAATGATGAAAAAGGTAGATGCGTTATGGCTTGAGTCGTAGCAATTAACCTAAGCAGCTTGGGCGTCGCTTAAGACGCCTGCCATTCTAATTCAGGCAGACTCTCCCAGGCTTGGACAACCAGGTCATTGAGTAATACTCTTTGTGAGTGATCAAGCCAATCGTCTTCTGCTAAGACTTCGGCAGTTAAATCGTCAAGAGACTGTCCTTCTTGACGGGCAATTTGAATGACACCAGCAATCGCCATTACCACCAGTTCTTCATCAACTGGTTGTTGACGTAGGGCGACTATTTCTTGTGGACTAGCTGGAATGGGATAATTCATACCTAACAAACAAGGGCACCCTTGACTATAACTAAACTGAAATCAATGTAAAGTATTTTTACGAATATTAAACAAGTCGATACTTGGAAGCTTAGCGTATTTTCATCACTGATTACCTCCGTCTCTCCTCTTAATGAAATTTGTGATCACATAACCCCTATGAAAGAGATTCTGTACGTAGAAATCCCTACACCAGACACCAAGACTGTGTGCCAATGGTTGCAACAGGAATGGCAGCCTAAGCTCGGGGATAAGATAATCACGCCAGATGGTATTCGTCTGCAATGGGAGACTACTCCTGATGAGAATTCTAATCACAAGACTACAGTTGCCCTATCTTTGATTCCAGAAATCTCGATTTTTGTGTGGTCTGTGCAGCGAACCACCTACCTCAAAGCTTTTCGTTGGTCCGAAAAGCCCCTGAGCGGCGAAACGCTAATTCTAAGACAGCTGACCCAGAGTCTTCGGGAGCAATTCCCCTACCACTATCCAGAACCACCGGATGTAGAGTTATCTGAGCAATCCATCTTTGAAGCATTAGCACCCTATTATCCTCAGACTGTGCACTTTTTCCGGAAAATGCCTAGAGGAGAATATGACCTGAATCGAGTTTATTGGTGGGAAAAGCGCTGGCGTGAGGGGGTTCGTAACCCCGAGCAGCCCAAGCAGGTAGTGTTTAAGGGGTTGAAGGCCACGCTACGCGAACAACCATCTAACCTTCAACCGACTAACCTTCAACCATCTAACCTGCAACCTTCAACCCCTAAGTACGACGTAATCTACATCGGTGGTGCTTTGGGAGTGATCCATGCTGCAACAATGGCGCAGCGGGGTTATCGGGTATTGCTGATTGAGCGGTTAACCTTTGGGCGGATGAACCGGGAATGGAATATTTCACGGGATGAGTTTCAAAGCCTGATTGATTTGGGTTTATTTACCCCAACTGAGTTTGAAGGGATCATTGCTAGGGAATACCTTGATGGATTTAATAAGTTCTTTGATAGCAACAACCCACCCCACTTGAAAGCAGCCATCTTGCACACGCCAACGGTGCTCAATATCGCCATTGATTCTGCTAAGTTTTTGCAACTGTGTGGAACAAAGCTCACCAGTGCTGGGGGAGAAATCTGGGATGAGACAGAGTTTATCCAAGCAACTATCACCCCAGAGGAAGTTGTGGTGGATTTGCAACACTTACCGACTAAATCTCACCGACAAGCGAGTGGTCGTCTGTTAGTAGATGCCATGGGAACGGCTTCACCAATTGCTTGGCAACTCAATGGGGGTAGGGCGTTTAATAGTGTCTGTCCCACGGTGGGGGCTGTGATTGAGGGATTAGAGCCTCAGGTGTGGGATCCCGATTATGGTGATGTTCTCAATAGTCATGGGGATATTTCCCGGGGACGTCAACTGATTTGGGAGTTGTTCCCTGGTGCAGGTCAGGAATTGACAATTTATTTGTTCCATTACCATCAGATACATCCTGAGAATCCCGGCTCTTTATTAGAAATGTATGAAGATTTCTTTACTATCTTACCGGAATACCGCCGATGTGATATGGAAAAATTGGTGTGGAAGAAGCCAACCTTTGGGTATATTCCCGGACATTTTACGGTGGGAAGTCGCGATCGCATTGTGGCCTTCGACCGACTGGTTGCCATTGGTGATGCTGCCTCCCTTCAGTCCCCCTTGGTGTTCACTGGCTTCGGTTCCTTAGTGCGTAACCTCTATCGCTTAACCGATCTCTTGGAAACTGCCTTGCGGCACAATCTTTTGAGTGCTAAGGATTTAAATCAAATTCGTGCCTATCAAAGTAATATTGCTGTGACCTGGCTCTTTTCCCAGGGGATGATGGTACCAACAGGTCGTCATCTACCACCCCAGCGGATTAACTCCATGCTCAATACCTTCTTTGGTTTGTTGGCAGATGAACCACCGGAGGTACCAGATACGTTTATTAAAGACCGTTTCAGTTGGTTAACCTTTAATCGACTGGCACTCAAAGCAGCTCGCCGAAACCCTGCCCTCATCCCCTGGATTTTGGAAATGGCTGGTGCAAAGGATTTCTTGCTTTGGGTAGGCAGTTACTTAAGTTTTACTAGCAATGCCTTTGTCAGCGGGTTGCTCAAAGGTTGGTTTCCCAGTCTAGTTCGACGGTTACAGCCCTGGCTTGAAAAGCGTTATCCACGGCTTTGGTTACAGTTGTTGGCTCAAAGTTATGCCATCACAGCTGGGATGGGGCGTCCTGAAAAAATAAACCGTGAGCTCAAGTTCGATTGAATACTTATCATTTAAGGTTATTCGTTAATTGTTAATTAGTAATTAACAATTTTTTATTAACCAAGAAGGTAAGCATTCAGCTATCAGCTATCAGCTATCAGCTATCAGCTAATGCCCTAGGCGCACGCTACACCGAACAGCTAAAGGTCTGTGGCCACGCTACACCGAACAGTTTATGCCCATAGCGTACGCTACTAATGGTGCTTTTGAATAAAATAAGCTGACAGCTGACGGCTGATAGCTGAATGCTTACCCAAGAACTAAAATGATGATGATTCAAAGAAAGACTTTAGTAATTATCTGTCTAATTTTAATCGCTGTTGTCGGTGTTGTCATTAATGTCAAACTTTTACAAGTTTGGAACTATAACACTGAAGGACATGATATTTACTATAGCTGGGTAGAAGGGAAGCGAATTTTATCGGGGCAAAATCCCTACGCTAGAGTCTTATCGGGAAATATGAGATAAAATCAGAAGTATGCTACGTATTTACCCATTTTTTATTGGCTTTCAGCATTAACTCAATTATTGGGATTCCAAGACTACTCAGACTGGATTTCCCTATGGCGACCGATATTTTTAATGGTTAATATCGGGATTGCTGGTCTAATTTTCTATCATTTGTATAACCATAAATTATTTATTTTTGGCTGGTTTGCTGCTTTATTATGGTTACTGAACCGATGGACGCTTTATGTTAGTATCGACGCTAACTTGGATTTCCTAGCCATATTTTTTATGATTCTTTCCCTGATGTTACTGCCGAAACACAAGTCCAAAGCTTTCTTGATGTTTAGCTTGTCTTTAGGGATTAAACAAATTGCTATATTTTTAGTACCACTTTATCTGATTTGGGCTTGGCAATCATCAGAGGATAATCCTGTAAAGGATACCTTCATCGCTTTGTTGTTAATACTTGTTATCCCTGGGATAACGTCACTACCATTTATCTTATGGAATGCAGAAGGATTCTTTAAATCGATTCTATTTTCAGCCACTAGAAATCCAGACGGACATGTTAATGCTCCTTCCTTAGATGGGTTAATTACATTATCAAATCCTGATTTCATTGGTATCAAAGCTAAGTTGCCAATGGTGTTGGTAATGAGTCTAGTATTTCTGAGTGCCATGAAGCGACAAATTGGCATCTATACTAGTGCTTTGCTGAGAGGTTGTCTGAAAAGTCTCATTTGCTACATCCAAGCCCCCTAAATCCCCCAATTTTGGGGGACTTCTACCAGCAAATTGATTCTTGTTCCCCCCAGAATTGGGGGGCTAGGGGGGCAAAATTCAGTATCAAAAAACTTTTCAGATATCCTCTGACCATGTCCGTATTTATTGAGTTCAATTCAGTAATATTTAACCAATATTTTTGTTGGGTGGTACCTTTGTTGCCTGCTACGAGAAACTGATATAATGCGGTACAAACCGTATTAAAGTTCCCTTCCTGCTTCTTTCCAGTTACCTGGTTTTTCATAGGGTGTCGGCACTTCCTATTCCACAGGCTTAGACCGAATAGCCTTCGGCAAAACGTTCGCGCGTTGAGGCTGGCGTTATAGTCACGGTCTTTGACTTCACCGCAAACCTCACAATCAAAAACTCGTTCTTTAAGTGGCATTTCCTGAACATGACCACAACTAGAACAAGTTTTAGTGGATGGGTAGAATCTATCTACAAATACCAATGAGCAACCGTACCACTCAGACTTGTATGAGACTTGACGACGAATTTCATAAAGAGCGGAATCGGCTATCGCACCTGCTAAGTTCTGGTTTTTTAGCAGACCGGAAACATTTAGATCTTCTAACCCAATGACTGCGTGGTTTTTGCAAAGCCAAGAGGTTAATTTGTGAATTGCATCTTTCCGGATGTTAGCAACACTTTGATGGACTTTAGCTAATTTCAGCTTGGTCTTATTTCTATTGGCAGAACCCATAGTTCTTCTAGATAGTTCTCGTTGAAGTCTAGCCAGCTTTTTATGAGCTTGTTTGTAAGCTCTAGGATTAGGAAATACCGTCCCATCTGAACAGGTGGCTAGAACTTTAACCCCGACATCAACACCTAGATATTCTCTAGATTTAACAGTGGGTTCAGGTTCCAACTCGTAGGCCAAAGAAATATACCAAGAATCGGCTACTCGACTGATTGTGACCCGCTTCGTCTGGATTTCAGGTAAAGGTTCATAAGTGCTAACCCACCCAATAAAAGGGAGTTTCAACCGAGTTCCTGAAAACTCCATGACCTTCCCACAATTATCTAGGGTGAAGCTATCATTTCTACCTTTCTTCTTGAACTTAGGGTGTTGAGCTCTCCCTTGAAAGAATCGGTTAAACGCTTCTGATAAGTGCATGAATACGAATTGATAAACCCTAGAACTTAAGGTAGACTGCCAAGGATATTGAGGTTTAACATGATTGGTGTAGAACTTTTTCAGCTTGTTAGCAGAAGGCTTTAGCCCGGCTTTATAGGATTCGTTCCACATATTTAAAGCCCAATTCCAAAGCCACCTAGAATACCCAGCGTGTTGAGCCATCAAGGTTTTTTGTCTATTATTAAGTTTTAACTGGGTCTTGAAGCCTCGTTGCATAAGTCTGGGTCATTCTTCATTTTGGTTTGATACTAAGCGAGCAGATCGGCGCTGTCAGTCATGGAGTTTTAATGGCTTTGATTATCCCTGCCGTTTCCCATCAAGCTCACGTTCTGACATTGACCCCGACTCACTCAGCAGCAACTATGAGGCAGGAGGTACTTATTCACCGAGCTACTGTTGACGACATACTGATCGTATCGTTTTGTACCGCAAATCGTCAACTAAGTTACTCCTCTCGCGAGTTGCGAGATTCTTCCTAAGAAGGATGCCAAATGATATATAACGCGATGCTCGGTACAAGCCGCTACGCGATTGGCCTACGGCCACGCTACGCGAACGCATCGGGATAGCAATACAAGATATAGACTTTCCCTGTTGAGTAACTTTTATTGCTTTGTCTGTTGGGTCGAACATAGTGAAACCCAACCTTGGCAATGGTTTTGTTGGGTTTAGCTATCGCTCCACCCCTGCCTACATAAAATCCAGGGTTTTTGCACTCAAGTCAGTCAATCAGGCAGTTATCAGGGTCTATCACGACGCGGCCACCCCCTCAAGGGTGGAGCTATAGAAACTTTCGTCTGCACCTCAAGGACTTAAAGAAAATCATTGGTGTGGTGAGCCTCAGTCTGCAACCTTAGTTTGTGTAGTCACTACCTATCCGTTACATGCACTTATCCGTTGCCCCATTTATCCATCACCCTGTCAGCCGAAACCCTTATTTATACCGCACTTCGGAGGGATTAGTTATTTTTATACCAGATTTGTTAAGTATTGTGACCTTTCCCATGATATGATTACGTCTGGTTTGTGAAAACAAGCCAGATCACTGGACTAGCATTTGCTGCTACCGGTGAACTTGTCAGATGACCCTCTTGAGAAACCATTGACCATGGAGGAAAACACGCAAACAAGTTACTTATCCCCTTCAACGAGTTCGTCAATGCAGGAGTATTACCAACTCAAACAAACTCTGTTGTTGGTCACCCTAGTCGCGACAGGGATTATTTTCATCTGTGTGTGGCTGGTTTACTCCCTCAACATTGCCTTAAATTATTTGATCGGGGCGTGTACTGGTATGGTTTACTTGAGAATGTTGGCTAAAGACGTAGAGCGGCTAAGCCAACAAAATAGACGTCCGAGCATGGCTCGGTTTGCGGTTTTTATTGGGATAATTGTAGTAGCCAGTCAATGGCAAAAATTACAAATACTTCCTATATTTTTAGGGTTTCTGACGTACAAAGCCGCAATTATCGTCTATGTGCTGCAAAGCCTAGTAAATCCTACCTCTAAGTAAGATTTATTTAAGTCGGATTTATTGGTAGGATAAACAGACGTTTCACCCTTGACAGAAATCTGGGTAAATCTCCAGAATGGAAATGATAAATGCTTTAAACGTTCTGAATTCTTTACCCCTTGCTTCCTTAGAAGTTGGTGAACACTTTTATTGGCGGATTGGCAATTTAACATTACACGGTCAGGTTTTTCTCACCTCCTGGGTAGTGATTGCTATTCTGGTAGTAGCTTCCCTTGCGGCAACTCGAAATGTCCAAATGGTTCCTGGCGGTATCCAAAATGTGATGGAGTACGCCCTAGAATTTTTGAGGGATTTAGCGAAAAACCAGCTGGGGGAAAAAGAATATCGCCCTTGGGTACCTTTTATCGGTACACTGTTTTTGTTTATCTTCGTGTCAAACTGGTCAGGAGCCCTAATTCCTTGGAGTATTATCGAGCTACCATCCGGTGAGCTGGCGGCTCCTACCAATGACATCAATACCACCGTTGCTTTAGCCTTACTAACATCCTTGGCGTATTTTTACGCTGGTTTGAGCAAGAAGGGTTTAGGTTACTTCGCTGGCTATATTCAGCCAATACCAATCCTCTTGCCGATCAAGATTTTAGAAGACTTCACCAAGCCCCTCTCCCTAAGCTTCCGTTTATTTGGCAATATTTTGGCAGATGAACTGGTAGTAGCCGTGTTGGTGCTGCTAGTGCCTCTGTTTATTCCCTTGCCAATTATGGCGCTAGGTCTATTTACCAGTGCAATTCAAGCCCTGGTCTTCGCTACCTTGGCAGCTGCCTACATTCACGAGGCAATAGAAGTCGAAGGCGAAGAACATTAAGGGATAACCTTATGATGGGAATGGCACGGTAGCCTTAAATTAGGAATAGTTGGAATTGATGACTCCTTCGGAGAATCCTTCTGACTAGTAGCTCTGTATTTTGTTCTTTAATCACGGATAAGAAAAATCATCATGGATCCAATCGTTGCTGCTGCTTCAGTTGTCGCTGCTGCTCTTGCTGTCGGTTTAGCTGCTATCGGCCCTGGTATCGGTCAAGGAAACGCTGCTGGTCAAGCTGTAGAAGGTATTGCTCGTCAGCCGGAAGCTGAAGGAAAAATTCGCGGTACTCTGCTGTTAACCTTGGCATTCATGGAATCCCTGACTATCTATGGTCTGGTAATTTCTCTGGTACTGCTGTTTGCTAACCCATTTTCTTAGAACCTGATACTTTATGTAGAGACGTTGCAGGCAACGTCTCTACATGGTAGGTCTGATACGGTCAATTGTTCGGTTTTATTCCGATTGGGAATCTGTGAAAAATGTTTGATTTTGATGCTACTCTGCCTCTGATGGCATTGCAGTTTCTGGTTTTGACAGTTGTATTAAATGCCATATTCTATAAGCCACTGACAAAAACCCTCGATGAGCGTGACGAATACATCCGGAATCAGGAATCTGATGCCAAAGAACGCTTGTCTAAAGCCGAAAAAATGGCTAAAGAGTATGAAGAACAGTTGGGTCAAGCCCGGAAGCAGTCTCAAGCTGTGATCGCTGCTGCCCAAGAAGATGCCAGAAAAATGGCAGCTCAAGCGATCGCTGAAGCCCAACAAGAAGCTCAGGCTGAACGAGCAAAAGCTCAAGAAGAAATTGATCAACAAAAACAGCAAGCAATGGCTTCCCTCGAACAACAAGTCGATGATCTATCTAGCCAAATCCTAGAAAAATTGTTAGGGCCAGCGTTAGTAAGATAAATGGTTGGGCCTTGACCGCCTGACCCATATATTTACTACAACTCCTAAGAGATTGGCGATGTGGGAGTACTGTCAAACTATGTCAAACTATTAATTATCTTGAGATAATTGTCTTGAGATAATTGTCTTGAGATAATTATCTTGAGAGTAGGTGGACAGGTCATAGCTTAGCAAGATTATGCGTTCAAAACAATTGTAAACGGATATGATGGGGAATTTAGTATTATTGGCAACAGAAGCTCATGGAGAAGGTGGTTTCGGATTAAACTTTAATATTCTTGAAACCAACCTAATCAACCTGAGTATTTTGTTGGGGGTACTGTACTACTTCGGTCGCCAATTAGTGGGAAACGTTTTGAGTGAGCGACGCTCAAAAATTGAACAGACTATTAAAGAAGTAGAAGCTCGTCAAAGACAAGGAGCCGAAGCCTTAGCAGATCAACAGCAGAAGTTAGCTCAAGCCCAAGTCGAGGCAGAAAACATTCGTGCTGCAGCAGAAGTTAATGCTAAAGCAGCTAAAGAGGCAATTTTGGCCGCTTCGGCTCAAGAGATAGAACGGATGAAAGAATCAGCAGTTCAGGATTTGAACTCGGAAAGGGAACGAGCCATGGCCGAACTACGTCAGCGAGTTGCTACTATGGCAATGGCTAAGGTGGATTCCCAACTAAGAGAGACATTAGATGACTCTGCTCAACAACAATTAATTGACCGCAACATCGCTCTGTTGGGAGGTGGCTCATGAAAGGTGGTTTTTTGAGTGGCCAAGTACTCGAACCTTATGCAGAAGCTTTCCTCGATTTGGCTAAGTCCGATAACGAACTCAAAGGCAAACTGAGTGAGGATGTAGATACTCTGCTGAATCTTTTGAAAGAATCGCCACAATTGCAGGAGTTTTTAGGCTCTCCTGTGGTCAAAGCTGAGGATAAAATCGGGGTGTTGCAACAAATTGCTGGGGACCAACTTCACCCCTACACCATGAATTTTTTAAGAATTCTAGTAGACCGTGGGCGCATTGTGTTTTTGGAAGGCATTTGCCTGAAGTACCAAGAACTTCTCAGGGAGTTAGATCAAACTGTTTTGGCTGAGGTCAGTTCAGCAATAGAACTCAGTGAAGCTCAGCAAGAATCAGTTCGTGAGAAAGTTAAGTCCCTCACGGGAGCCAACCAGGTGGAACTGCAGACAAAAATTGACCCGGATGTAATCGGTGGTGTGATCATTAAAGTCGGGTCTCAGATATTTGATGCCAGTCTCAAAGGACAACTACGTCGCATCGGTATGGCTCTGACCAGTTGAAGTACGTCACGTTGGTGGTTGTTAGCCTGAGGCTTCCCTTTTAGGGTAGGTTAGTAAGTTAAAAGTTAACCCCTTGGGAAATAACCTTGAACAGTTAATAGTCAACAGTCAAAAGTCAACAGTTAATAGTTAACAGTAAACAATTAGTTAGTTAACGATAAAAACACATCATGATTAGCATTAGACCAGACGAAATTAGCAGCATTATTCGGCAGCAAATTCAAGGGTATAACCAAGGTTTTGCGGTTTCCAACGTTGGAACGGTTTTGCAAGTTGGTGATGGTATTGCCCGGATTTATGGCTTGGAAAAGTGCATGGCTGGGGAACTGCTGGAGTTTGAAGATGGCACCGTTGGCATTGCCCTGAACTTAGAACAGGACAATGTGGGTGCAGTGCTGATGGGGGATGGTTTACAGATCCAGGAAGGTAGCTCGGTTACTGCTACTGGTAAGATTGCTCAGGTACCCGTCGGAGAGGCACTGATTGGTCGGGTAGTTGATGGCTTGGGTCGTCCCATTGATGGTAAGGGGGATATTCAAAGCACTGAATCCCGTCTGGTGGAATCCATTGCCCCAGGGATTATTGCGCGGCGTTCAGTTTGTGAACCCATGCAAACTGGAATCACCGCTATTGACGCTATGATTCCCATTGGACGGGGTCAGCGAGAGTTGATTATTGGTGACCGACAAACCGGGAAAACTGCTATTGCTGTAGATACGATCATCAACCAGAAACAAGAAGATGTAATTTGTGTCTATGTTGCTATTGGTCAGAAGGCATCTACGGTAGCCCAAGTGGTGAATACCCTCCAGGAAAAAGGAGCATTAGACTACACTGTGATCGTGGCAGCGAATGCCAATGACCCAGCTACTCTACAGTTCTTGGCTCCCTACACCGGTGCCTCGATTGCCGAGTACTTTATGTACAACGGTAAGGCAACCCTAGTGATTTATGATGACTTGTCTAAGCAAGCTCAAGCCTATCGCCAGATGTCCCTACTGCTGCGCCGTCCACCAGGACGGGAAGCTTATCCAGGAGATGTGTTCTACGTCCACTCCCGGTTGTTGGAACGGGCAGCTAAACTGAATGATGAACTGGGTGGTGGTAGTATGACCGCACTGCCTATTATTGAAACTCAGGCTGGTGACGTATCAGCTTACATCCCGACTAATGTAATTTCTATTACCGATGGTCAAATCTTCCTCTCCTCTGACCTATTCAACTCTGGTGTCAGACCAGCGATTAACCCTGGTATCTCAGTGTCACGGGTAGGTTCTGCTGCCCAAACCAAGGCCATGAAGAAAGTGGCTGGTAAGTTGAAGCTAGAACTAGCCCAGTTTGACGACTTGCAAGCTTTTGCTCAGTTTGCCTCCGACTTGGATGCCGCAACCCAAGCTCAGTTGGCTCGGGGTCAACGTTTACGGGAAGTGTTGAAGCAACCTCAGAATTCACCCCTAGCTGTGTTTGAGCAAGTGGCAATCGTTTACGCTGGACTCAATGGCTATCTCGATGATGTGCCTACTGATAAGGTGACAACTTTTACTCAGGCACTGCGGGAGTACTTGAAAACCAGCAAGCCAGAGTACGTTGAGATCATCAAAAACGAGAAGAAGCTCACTGATCAAGCCGAAAGCATTCTAAAGGAAGCGATCGCAGAATACAAACAGACCTTCCTAGTCTCTGCTTAACAGGTTAAAGATTAGTTTCGGTTGCAGGTTAATTTCCGTTGCAGGTTACCGGTTAGTAGGTTGCAGGTTAGTAGGTTGCAGGTTAGTAGGTTGCAGGTTGCAGGTTAATTTCAGTTGCAGGTTAGTAGGTTGCAGGTTCTCTAAAAAACAGTCAACCTACCCTACACCGAACCCCAAAGGCCAACAACCAGACAACCTTCAACCTTCAACCAGACAACCTTCAACCTTCAACCAGACAACCTTCAACCTTCAACCAGACAACCTTCAACCTTCAACCAGACAACCTTCAACCTTCAACCAGACAACCTTCAAGCCGAGACAACCGTCATCCTTGAACAGATTATGCCTAATCTAAAAGACATTCGCGATCGCATTAAGTCAGTCAAAAATACCCGGAAAATCACCGAAGCGATGCGCCTTGTGGCTGCGGCTAAGGTACGTCGTGCTCAACAACAGGTGACTGCCACCCGTCCTTTTGCTGACCGCTTAACACAAGTTCTCTACGGTTTGCAAAACCGGATGCAGTTTGAAGATGCCAATCTGCCCCTACTAAAAGAACGGGAAATCAAGAATGTAGGCTTGCTCGTCGTTTCAGGGGATCGAGGACTATGTGGCGGTTACAATACTAACGTTATCAAGCGTGCCGAAAACCGTGCAAAGGAACTACAGGAGAAAGGGGTTGGCTACAAATACGTGCTAGTTGGACGCAAAGCTATTCAGTACTTCGAGCGCCGCAATCAGCCAATTGATGCCAAGTACACCGGTTTAGAACAGATTCCCACAGCATCAGAAGCATCTATGATTGCTGACCAACTCCTCTCCCTGTTTCTGTCTGAAACCGTAGACCGGGTGGAGTTGATATACACCAAATTCGTCTCATTGATTAGTTCTCGACCTGCGGTTCAAACCCTGCTACCCCTAACAGCTAAGGGACTAGAATCACAGGATGATGAAATCTTCAGACTGACAACTAAAGGTGGTGAGTTCAAGGTGGAGCGGGAGGTAGTCACAAGGGGAACTACCGAGACTTTCCCCCGTGACATGATTTTTGAACAAGACCCCGTGCAAATCCTCGATGCCCTGTTGCCTTTATATCTAAACAACCAGTTACTACGGGCATTACAAGAGTCAGCAGCTAGTGAACTGGCTTGTCGGATGACAGCAATGAGTAATGCCAGTGATAATGCATCGGAACTGACTGGTAAACTAACCCTAACCTACAACAAGGCACGGCAAGCCGCAATTACCCAGGAAATTCTGGAAGTTGTGGGTGGTGCTGAAGCACTCGGTTAATTTCATTTTATTTAATTTATTTTATCAAAAAAAATTGGGTCTAAAACCCCGTCCTTCTAGGACGGCTTTTTTTTTGGGGCTAAGACTTGACGATTTGTGCTGGGCGCGTTAGCATAATGATATAACAGAAAAGGTCGATTTCTGATGATAATTCTTGAATTTAAGGCATACGGCAAAAATAGTCAGTACTCAGCTATAAACGAGGCTATCCGGACTGTTAAGTTTGTCCGCAATTCCTGTCTTAGGTTGTGGATTGACAATAAGGGGATTACAAAATACGACTTAAATAAATACTGTAGAGTCTTAGCTAAGAACTTTTCTTTTGCCAATGAATTAAATTCGACCGCTCGGCAGGCTGCTGCTGAGAGAGCATGGTCATCGATTGGCCGTAGGCCACGCTACGCGAACGCCCGTTTCTATGAAAACTGCAAGAAGAAAGTACCTGGAAAGAAAGGGTTCCCCCGATTCCAGAAGCATTGTAGATCGGTCGAATACAAGCAGTCAGGATGGAAAATATCCCCTGACAAAAAGTCGTTCGCGAAGCGTCGGCTTTGCCGAATCACGTTCACTGACAAGAAAGGAATTGGGAAGCTCAAACTCAAAGGTAAGTGGGACTTATGGCGTTTCGATAAGAAACAAATCAAGCGAGTTAGGATAGTAAAAAGAGCAGATGGCTACTATGTCCAGTTTTGTGTCTCAGTTGATAACAAGGAGGAACTAAAGCCATCAAGGAAAACTATCGGATTAGACGTTGGACTGAAAGAGTTTTACACAGATTCTGATGGCAATTCAGAATCTAATCCCCGATTTTATCGAACGGGGGAAAAGCGACTTAAGTTTTATCAACGTCGGGTATCCCGCAAAAAGAAAGGCTCAGCCAATCGTAGAAAAGCCATTAATAAACTAGGCAGGACGCATCTCAAAATAAGTAGGCAGCGTGAGGAACATGCGAAGAGACTCGCACGTTGCGTAATCCAGTCTAACGACTTGGTTGCCTATGAAGATTTGAGAGTAAGAAACTTAGTAAAAAACCACTGTCTTGCAAAATCTATTAATGACGCAGGTTGGTATCAGTTCAGGAAATGCTTAGAGCATTTTGGGAAAAAATTTGGTAGGGTCACTGTTGCAGTAAATCCTGCTTACACTAGTCAAAACTGCTCTGAATGCGGTGAGGTCGTGAAAAAGTCTCTATCAACTAGAACTCATACTTGCAAATGCGGTTGTCAATTAGATCGCGATCACAATGCCGCAATTAACATCCTTAATAGAGCCTTGGGTACGGTGGGGCACACCGGAACCTGGATCATCGATCCGAACGCTTTAGGAGAGGACACCTCTACTTTGCCTGACTCTGGTTTGGCTGAGCAAGTGACCTCGTTGATTAAAGAATCCCCGTTCTTCTAGGACGGGGAGTGTCAACGTCAGCTGCAAAGATTACCCGCGTCTGGAATTAACCAGGCGCATTTTTACTTTTTGCTAATTTTATAAGCAATTATAGTGTTTATAGCATTTTTCAATTAGGTGAGGTACACATTCCTGGGTTTTAGGGAACAGGGAACAGGGAACAGGGAACAGGGAACATAAAAGAGGCAAAAGGCAAGAGGCAAGAGGCAAGAGGGAAAAAAATATGTGTACCTCATTAGGATATAAATAGCTATAGTAACAAAGGGTATAGCGGATTATATCATGTTAATATAATCAGTTATCAAAAAACTTAGCTTCCTTATTGTAAGTAATCTCCCTGCTCATCGCCTGTTCCCTGTTTCCTGTTCCCTGTTCCCTATTATCTACTAATTATAAGTGTTCAACCGAAAATGATATTACATCATGAAACAATTATGGAATCGCCAGCCGGTTGAGATTAGGCACACAATATTGGCTGCTATTTTAGTATTAGTTATAGTAAGTTTTTTTTATTTTGTCAAATTTGAAGGAAATATTACTGGCTTTTTCAGAATTGGGTCACTATTTCCTATTTCTCCTTATCTCAATAGTCATAAAGTATTGATTTATCAGGGAGAGCAGGGATATGATGGTCAACAGTTTCTGAGTATTGCTCTCGATCCATGGTTAGAAAACTCAGGGACAATAGAAGCCATTACTCCTCCGCAATATCGCTACAGAAGAATTCTCTATCCACTGCTAGGTTATCTATTAGGTTTTGGGAATCCCCAGTTAATTCCCTACGCAATGGTTGGGATTAACTGTCTAGCTATTATTCTCATAGTATTTGTGAGTAGTTTATATCTGAAACAATATAGTGGTAGAACTTGGCACTCACTCCTGGTTCTTTCTATACCAGGAGTTTGGATGGTTTTATCCCTTTCAACAGCTGATTTAATCAGTAGCTTGCTGCTAGTAACAGCTATCTATTTTTATCGCAATGAAAAACCGATTTACACAGCAATAGCCATCACAGCTGCTTGTCTGACAAGGGAGACAATGCTATTAATGTGGTTGGCAATTTTATTAACCAGTATATGGGAGCGCAAAGGTCGGCAGCTGCAACATCTATTATGGGCTTGGATACCAGTAGCTGGGTGGGCTATCTATGTTTTCTATCGTCTAGAGGCTCAAGAAAATCTAGAAGGTAGTGAAAATTTTGGCTACCCCCTATTTGGCATAGGTCAAAAGCTGATTAATAGTCTCACAGGAGGACTAGGAGGAAAAAACCTGTTTGAAGCTTATTCGTTTGCCTTATTAATAGCAGCTTTTGTAGTCACTATACTGCTAGCCAGTCAATCCCTACGAGAAAACAAGGTTATCCTAATCAGTGCAATTATTTATGCTGTGCTATTTTCCATGACTAGCATGACTATCTTAGGTTATTATTTAGATTATTCTCGTGTATACCTAGATATCTATTTCTTACTATTACTCAGCAGCAGTAACTCAAAACGCTATTTAAACTATTTAAAAAATATCCTCATGGCTGGTGCCAGCTTGGCAAGCATCACCTATTTACTTGCCCATTCATGAAAAAGCGGAAAGGTAAAATGAAGATTTGGGAAAAATTTGATTTAGCGTTTGTATTTGAGATGTAAAATTTAACACGATAAATAAAGATATAATGTCAGGTGTACTTTGGGCTAAAAAGCGACATCATGAATAATATCAAGTCAGGTTGAATACCCATAATTAGAGGGAGGGTGGGAAGTGTGGGGAGGGTGGGAAGTGTGGGGAGGGTGGGGAGAGGGGGAGATAAGAACCCACCCCTAACCCCTCCCAGGAGCGGAATATCGGGAGATGGGGGAGATTTTTATTAAGGGTAATTGTCATAAAATTATATTAGCTTTCTATTGCCGAAGAGTGTTTTTGCATGCATTGAGATGCACCCCTTCTAAAATACTCAGCCCTGGTGCTAATGGTTTAGTAAATAGGAGCACTTCCTTTTGAAAATAAGCTTGATATTCATCATAGCATCTATGAATAATCTTTTTGACCCTTGGATAATCACTTTTTGCTAACTTAAGAATACCCGAATCATAACGGTAATGGTCAGAGTCAATTAAGATAAATAAATTAATCATTAAAACAATAACCATGCCAGTTCGTGACTACTATCATGATATTGTACGCAATGCCCTTCAAAAAGACGGTTGGACAATCACCCACGATCCCTATCGTTTAAAACTCACTAGAAAAAAGAATTTATATATTGACTTAGGGGCAGAACGACTCATTGCTGCGGAAAAAGGTGTCCAGAAAATTGCTGTTGAAATCAAAAGTTTCCGCAGTGCATCAGAAATGAAAGATTTAGAGGAAGCAGTGGGTCAATTTGTCTTGTATGAACACCTACTGGCACGCTACGAACCCGAAAGAAAACTCTATTTAGCTGTTCCAGAAGATGTGAGATCATCAGTGTTTGAAGAAGAAGCAGGACAAGTTTTAATCGAAGATAAAATAATTCGCATTTTTACCTTTGACGTCAATCAAGAGGAGCTTATTACATGGATACCTTAAACAAAACTAATCTAAAACAAGCCATTATCAAAGTCTTACAAGACTACGTTGAATTTTTAGGAAATGACCCCGAAAGCGACCTTCAATTAATCATTGACGAAAATAAAGATCACTATCTCCTCATGGAAATAGGTTGGCACAAAAATCAAAGAATTTACGGCAGTTTGATTCACATTGATATCATTAACGAAAAAATTTGGCTTCAACAAGACGGCACAGAAGAAGGAGTCGCCAACGAACTGGTAAAACTAGGCATTTCACCCCAACAAATTGTCCTTGCCTTTAAAACCTTAGAACGCCGTAAAATAACTGACTTTGCCGTTTCCTAATTCAAAACTAAGTACCTAGGCAAAATTGCTTACACATTGAAAGTCTTGCTAGGCAAGGCTTTCAGCACTACTTTAAGTTAATTTCCTTAGTTTTATTTAGACCAAAACATTATGATTGTGATGCTTTTATCCTAATTCAATTAAAAATAACTGCTATTACCACAATTGACTGGTCAAGGTATTAAAAACGCTAAATGTTCACCCTCCAATTGCTGCAAATTTTTGGTATTCCCTTGTAATCTCAATGTTCCTTTATCTAAGCAGGTGCACAAAATTAATTACACATTTTCCAAAACTCAAAGCCTTACGATGTAAGGGTTACAGAGATTGGTAGTAGGCAATTAATTTTGTTTAGGTGCTTAACAATACAATCCAATCAGCACGCAAGATGACTCTAGGACGTTGACTAATCATAATCTCAGCATTTATACGGATTTAGAGTAGCAGAGCGTCTTTCGTTTCAAACGAGCTAAATAATGTCAAAAAGCGAGTATTTTATCCTTGAAGCTTATTCATTTGCCTTATTAATAGCAGCTTTTGTAGTCACTATACTGCTAGCCAGTCAGTCCCTGCGGGAAAACAAGGTTATCCTAATCAGTGCAATTATTTATGCTGTGTTATTTTCAATGACTAGCATGACTATCTTAGGGTATTATTTAGATTATTCTCGTGTATACCTAGATATCTATTTCTTACTATTACTAAGTACCAGTTACTCAAAACGCTATTTAAGCTATTTAAAAAATATCCTCATGGCTGGTGCCAGCTTGGCAAGCATCACCTATTTACTTGCCCATTCATGAAAAACCGGAAATTCGTCAGCTAATGCGCTACGCCCACGCTACTTGAGGTGCTATCAGCTAATGCGCTACGCCCACGCTACGCGAATAGGTTTTTAATAAAAGAGGTAAGCATTAGTTTAATCTGAGTTAAGTCGGCTGAGGAGTGACAGCTTATGGCACATCAAGTAGCACCTCAAGTAGCGCATTAGCTTACATTTTCATTAATCTCTCAACATTAAATTATCCCTAAAGAGATTTATGTTAAGCTGACGGCTGACAGCTGACGTAAATTGTTTAAAGAAAACTCCAACAAAGAAAAAAAAATTACTTAGATAGCTTCTTTCATCGCGCTGTAATTATATATTAGACCTATTGGATAAGTCTCATAAACCGTGGGTGAAGACAAGGCAAAAGGCAAGAGGCAAGAGGCAAAAGGGATAGATACAGCATTTTTAATAACTCTCAGATGTGCTCGAAGAATTAATAATTAAATTCGCCACGGGTCTCACCTCAGGTACACAGGATTTTTTCCTTTTCCCCTCTGAACTCTTACCTGCTCCCTGCTCCCTAAAACCTTAGGTGCGCTTTCCGTTGGCGAATTTAATTCGCCACGGGTCGCACCTCAATAATTTGTACCTGACCGAATGGCAAAACGCTGTAAATGCTTTAAAGGACATGAATGATCATCCAATTAAAGCTTTTTATAAATTATCTAAGTGAAGTAAATTTATTTCACAACATCTTTAACTAATCGATACGTATAATTATGCTGATTTTATAATCAATAGCAATTTTTTCGCTTATTCTGAATCTATAAATTGAAACATTCAGCTATCAGCTAACGCCTTAGGCGCATCTACGCTGACTATATATCAGCCCTTGCCTGAGCTGAATGCTTACCTTTTTTCACAAAAAGGTCAAATTTAACTTGATTAACTTAACTATTAGAGGCTGAAAACTACTGTAGTTTTCAGATACAACCTCAGATACTACCCAGGTGTGCATTACATAACAACTGACAATTCATTAATTACGGAGCAAACATCAATGGTTTCTAATGATAACTTTGCCGACCGGGTATTGTTAAACGGTACATCAGTTAATACCACAGGCACTAACGTGAGTTTCACTGGGGAGCTAGGTGAGCCGGATCATGCAGGCATTAGCAGCCCGTTAAATTCTGCTTGGTGGTCTTGGACAGCTGCCGCTGATGGTATCGTGACCATTGATACTTTTGGGAGTAACTACGACACTAGCCTAGCAGTCTATACCGGTTCAGCAGTTAACAGCTTAACTGAAATTGCCAGTAATGATGATAATGGCATGACTTTGCAAAGCGCAGTTCGATTTACCGTTAGCGCTGGTACAACCTACCAAATTGCTGTTGATGGCTTTTTTTCCAACACAGGCTTGATTGATCTCAACATCAACTTAGATGAGGGAACATCAATGGTTTCTAATGATAACTTTGCCGACCGGATATCGTTAAACGGTACATCAGTTAGTACCACAGGCAATAGTCTGGGTTTCACTGGGGAGCCAGGTGAGCCGGATCATGTAGAAGTTAGCAGCCCGTTAAATTCTGGTTGGTGGTCTTGGACAGCTGCCGCTGATGGTATCGTGACCATTGATACTTTTGGGAGTAACTACGACACTACCCTAGCAGTCTACACCGGTTCAGCAGTTAACAGCTTAACAGAGATTGCCAGTAATGATGATGATAGCATGACTTTCCAAAGCGCAGTTCAATTTACCGTTAGCGCTGGTACAACCTACCAAATTGCTGTTGATGGCTTTTCCTCCACCACAGGCTTGATTGATCTCAACATCAACTTAGATATTGACGACACTCTGATTTCAGGAACATCAAACGATGATACCCTGTTCGGCACTGTCGAAAACGATCAGATTGAGGGTTTGGCTGGCAATGACACAATCTTTGGTAGTGAGGGAATTAATACCCTTCTTGGGGGTGATGGTAATGACCTGATCTACGGTGGTTCACAGCTGGATGTGATTCGTGGTGGTAGCGGTAACGATACCATTTTCGCCAGTGAGGGTAATAATGAAATCTTTGGTGATGCTGGTGATGACATCATCTATTCTGGCTCTGGCAATGATTTCATTAATAGTGGCAGTGGTAACGACACCCTGTGGCTAGGGGGTGGTGAGGATCTAATTGTCCTCGAAAGCGGCAATGGCTTTGATACCATCAATAACTTCCAGCTTGGTCTGACTACCTTTGATGCTGGCGATAGTGATCAGCTGAGCATCGTTGATGGTGCTAATGGTGCCGAAATCTCGAGCGGGGGAGACCTCTTGGCTGTGGTGCGTTTCACTCAAGCTACTACTCTCATTGATAATCTCTCTGAGGTGTTTGTCTAGGGTTTTTCTGCAAGGCTTTGGTAAAGCAAAGCTTGCCGGAGCATAAAATCATGATTTGATTAGCATAGTGCGTCTGAGTTAACTCAGGCGCATTTTTGATCAGGGTTGGTGTGCCCAGGGCTTTTGTTAAGAAAAATTACAAAAATCTGCCCTTTTGTGGCAAAATAGCAGATTTAATTTAATTTTCCATTAGAGCCTGAAAAACACAGCAGTTTTCAGATACAACCTCAGATTGATCAGGGAAAATATTATGGGTGTTAAGCGTTCTGGAAATAACGATATTGATGCTTTGTTGGATGATGATTATTGGGTTGATACAGGTAAACCAGTTTCTCTAACTTACAGTATTAATTACTCAACTGGAAGTGATGGGCTTGATTTGAGTGAAAGATCAATGGTGAGAGAAGCCCTGACAAGATGGAGTGAAGTCGCTAATATTACATTTCGTGAAGTATCAAACAAAGGAAATCTACGTTTTTCTGGACAAAGTGGAATCAGTGGAGTAGCAAGTCAAAAAAACGCACGAAAATGGTGGAAGCCTAGGAGTTGGAGGTCAGATAAACTAGACCATGTAAATATTAAGCTTGGAAAAGATTCTGCTACTGGCAGAGGTCATAGGTTTCTCGACGTGGCACTACATGAAATTGGACACGCACTTGGATTAAAGCATCCAGGTGACTACAACGGTGACACCGGAAAAGGTAGTTCGCCCTTTTTACCGTACTATAAAGACAATAACACAAATACTGTGATGTCTTATAACGATGTCGGTGACTATGCAGCCACACCAATGCCTTATGACATCAGGGCTGTACAATACATTTACGGGAGTAATAATTTTAATTCAGGTAACACTTATTATAGGTTTGACAGTGTCAATGGTTATTCTTACGATAATGGTTTAGCTCGTCGTGGTAGTGAAAAACTACCTATGAAGTTGTCTATTTGGGATAGTGGTGGAGTTGATACTTTAGATTTTTCTAAACTTGGCCCAGTTATTTTTAATATAAGTAGATCTTCTGGATATTATTTTGACATAAGAGGAGGAGGTATACTTACCTCTCAGCATGCTTATAAATCAATCACCTATCAACCGATAGATAACACAAACAATACCAGTTCATTGCGGTATAAGACCACTCGTTATGGAACCTCAATTGCCTATGGGGTTGTAATTGAGAATGTTATTGGTAGTTTGACTAGCGACACTATTATTGGTAATTTTAGTGCTAATCATCTGAAAGGTGGTAACGGTAATGATAGTCTTTATGGTAATGGTGGTAGTGACTCCCTATTTGGTGAAGCAGGTAATGATTCTTTAATTGGTGGAACTGGTCGCGATGAGTTATATGGTGGTACAGGTAATGATAGTCTTGATGGTAATACTGGTAATGACTACCTGAGTGGTAGCTCAGGTAATGATTTTTTAAGAGGTGGAACTGGTCGCGATCAGTTACACGGTGGTACAGGCAATGATACACTTAGTGGCGATAGTGGTAGTGATATTCTCAGCGGTAGTTCAGGTCATGACTACTTATACGGTGGAATTGGTAATGATTACATGTACGGAGGCTCTGGTAATGATACCTATACTGTTGATAGTTCAGGTGATCACGTATTTGAATATGCTAACCAAGGTATTGACATAGTTTACGCTTCAACGACTTATGGTCTTAGTGCTCATTTAGAATACCTAAACCTGACAGGTACAAATTCTATCAATGGTTATGGTAACAATTTAAATAATGTCATTAATGGCAACAGTGGTAATAACAATATTTGGGGTGGTCTTGGCCTAGATACTGTCAATGGTGGTGATGGTGATGATATTATTTACGGTGATTATATCATTGCCAGCACTGGACAATATCTATTTAGCCTACCAGGAACTTGGCTCTCTACCCAAGCAGAAGCTCAACGCCTTGGTGGTAACTTAGTTACGATTAACAACGCCACGGAACAAAGCTGGCTAAACACAACCTTTGGAACTAATGAAGTGTTTTGGATCGGTCTGAGCGATCGTACTATAGAAGGTCAATGGCAATGGGTTAGTGGTGAAACCTCAACCTATCGTAACTGGTTTCCCGGTGAACCTAACGATTATCGTAGTTCCTCAATTCCCGATGGTGAAGATTATGCAGTGATGGGTTGGGGCAATCAGGGTTGGAATGACCTTCAAAATTATCCCAACCAACATTTGCGAGGTATTATTGAAATTCCTTCAGTATCACCAGAAATAGGTGAAAGTGATATTTTAAATGGTGGTGCAGGCAATGACCGTATCTATGGTGGTGGTGGTGATGACCAGTTGTATGGGTCTTATGGTAATGATAACCTCTATGGTGGTTTTGGTAATGACTTGTTAAAGGGTGAAAGCGGTAGAGATCGCATGAAGGGAGGTTTTGGTGATGATCAATATGTTCTTGATGTTGATAGTATGGGTGATACCATAGTTGAATATGCAGGTCAAGGTATTGATAAAGTTTACACCTCCATTACCTATCACCTTGGCGATAATTTGGAAAATCTAGAGCTCGATGGGACAAATCCTATCAATGGCTACGGTAACAATCTCAATAATGTTATTCAAGGCAACAGTGCCAGTAACAATATTTGGGGTGGTCGAGGTCATGATACCGTCAATGGTGGTGATGGTAATGATATTGTTTACGGCGACTATCTCGTCACCAGAAATGGACACTCTTATTTGTTGAGCCAACCGGGCACCTGGTTCAATACCCAAGCAGAAGCTCAACGCCTTGGTGGTAACTTAGTTACAATTAACGATGAAGTGGAACAAAACTGGCTAAACACCACCTTTGGATTTAATTACGATGGATTTAATGTTGAAGCTAATCGATTTGAAGCTAATCAATTGTTTTGGATAGGCTTGACAGATCATACTACTGAAGGTCAATGGCAATGGATTAGTGGTGAAACTTCAACCTATCGTAACTGGGCATTCGGTGAACCTAACAATTACACTGATGATGAAGATTATGCAGTTTTGGTGAGTTGGTTTAATCAAAACTGGGAGCAAACCTGGTTTTGGGTTGGTGCCCAAAATTATCCTAATAAAGTTTATTTACATGGTATAATCGAATTACCGTCAGTTATACAAGAAATTGCAGGGAATGATAGTTTGTATGGTGGTGCTGGCAATGATCGTATCTATGGTGGTGCCGGTGATGACCTTTTAAATGGGGGTACTGGAAATGATGTCCTCTCTGGAGGTGCTGGTGCAGATAAGTTTGTCTTGAATATCCCTACTGAAGGGATAGATTACATTAGCGACTTTGTCAGTCAGCAGGGGGATAAACTACAAATTTCGGCTAGTGGCTTCGGCAGTGGTCTTGTTCAAGGAATTTTAGATGTGGGTCAATTTGTTTTAGGTGCTGCCGCCTTAGATACAAATGACAGATTCATCTATGATCGTTCATCAGGATTACTATCATTCGATGCTGACGGTTCAGGTACACTAGGTGCTGTACAAGTTGCGAATTTCTCTAACAAAACTGCCTTAACGAATACTGATATCCTGATTGTATAGGATACATTAGACATCTCCATAAATTTGGTGTTAAGCTAGAGAGGATAATGGTTTTATATTCTCTAGCCTATTGCCTATTGCCTATTGCCTATTGCCTATTGCCTCTTGCCTTTTGCATTTCTCAAGGTAGACTATGTTCACAACTGAACTAAAAATGCTATATCAACGCCACAACCGCTTAATTTCTTGCCAAATTTGTGATTGTCCTAACTGAGTATTCGGATGAGTTAAAACTCCCTGACTGGGACTAAACAAAAATGCCAGCATAAATAAACCAAAAGCTACTAAAACAATTGCTGGTCCAGAAGGCAGATTAAAAAAATAACTCAGGTACATACCAGTAATACTAGCTACTACCCCAAGGGCTGAACCCAAAATCATCATCTGGTGCAACCGATGGACTAATAAGTAAGCTGTTGCTCCTGGTGTGATTAACATCGCTAGCACCAAGATCACTCCAACTCCTTTGAGGCTAGCGACAATGGTCAAGGCAATCAAGATCATCAGACCAAAGTTCAGCAAGTTAGTTGGTAAACCTGCTGCTTTTGCCCCTAAGGGATCAAAGGTATAATACATTAATTCTTTGTACAGCAGGAGAATGATTGATAGTACAATCGCGGTGATAATGGCTGTATTGATGACTTCTTCATTGGTGACACTCAGAATATTGCCGAATAGGAAGTGATTGAGGTCAATTTTGTTATCTTTCTGCATCACCGTAATTAAAGTGATGCCTAGGGCAAAGAAAGCGGAAAACACAATCCCCATGGCGGCATCTTCTTTAATTTGCGATCGCGTCCGGATCCAAGTAATCACCACAGTGCTAACCACCCCAGCAATAAAGGCTCCCACAAAAATGTCAGCACCGATCATAAATGCGATCGCTAATCCCGGTAGTACAGAATGACTGATAGCATCTCCGAGTAACGCAAGTCGCTGTACCATTAGGTAGCTACCAACTGCGGCACAAACGATGCCCACTAACACCGCAGTAATTAGCGATCGCTGCATAAACCCATAGTGCAACGGCTCAATTAAAACCTCTAACATATAGCATTTTTAGGTTAAATGTAAACATAAGATTGAGATAAAAAGGGAACAGGGAACAGGGAATAGGGAACAGTAGGAAACAGGGATGGAAGGATTTTTTTGTGCTATCATAAATCAGCTTTTGCCTTTTGCCTTTTGCCTTTTGCCTTATTTCACTTTACAGCAACTGGATCTAACCAAAAAACGACTTGACCACCATAAGCCTGTTGCATATTAGCTGCACTCAATACCTCTTGCCTAGAGCCACTAGCAATTAACTCCCGATTCAACAAAATCAAATCATCAAAATGAGTGATCGCTTCTCCCAAATCATGGTGAACTACCAGCACAATTTTTCCGGCATCGGCGAGTTGATGGAGGATAGTAAAAATTACAGCTTCAGTTTTTTTGTCAATACCAGCCATCGGTTCATCAAAACATAATATATCTGCTTGTTCAGCTAATGCTTTAGCGAGAAAAACGCGCTGCTGCTGTCCTCCCGATAGCTGTCCAATGGGACGATTGCGGTAATCCCCCATGGCAACTTGTTCGATGGCATCCGCTGCAATCCGCCGGGATACCGTGGAAAAGCGACGAAACCATCCTGTTTTCCGGACTCTACCCATTAGCACAACATCCCAGACAGTAGCGGGATAAGTCCAGTCAATTTGCGTCCGCTGTGGCATATAAGCCACCTTTTCTAACTGTTCTATCAACGGTTTTCCCTGATACATAGCTTTGCCTGTGGCAGTGGGAACTAACCCCAGCATGGCTTTGATCAAAGTACTTTTCCCAGCACCATTCGGACCAATAATTCCAGTTAATCGTCCTGGTTTGATCTCACAGTTGATATCCCTGAGTGCTTCTACTAGGCGGTAGTGTACACCCAGTTGCCTCAGGGTAATGGTTCCTGTCTGGGACAGATTGCTATATCCAGCTTGGTGTTTCCTCTTGGGAGAAGCAAGGTGATGAACCGAGGCAGCATCTGGCATAGAGGGTTCCGGAAACAAAAAATTAAACAAATATGAAAATAGTTTACCATGAAATATGAAAAGAATATGATAAGACTTATGCTGCAAACCTAGTTTCTTAGCAAAATTACACCGATTTCAGCCTTTGATTGATAGCGATGCAGCGAGGTAGTGCGGTATTGGGCGTTGCTGAATTGAAGTATGAATGCGCGATCGTCTGGTTTTGGTCAAGCCCCCTAAATCCCCCAACTTTGCGGTGCGACCCAAGGGCGATTTACTCGCCCATTGGAAAGCGCACCGGGGGGGACTTTCAGAGTTTTGTTCCCCCCAGAATTGGGGGGCTAGGGGGGCGGAATCATACCCAGAATCAGCAACGCCCGGTATTGGTGCGTAAGTTCTGATCAAAAGATAACGATTAAGCCGATGAGAGTAATTACTAAGTCCTACAGTAGAAAGCGCCAATGGTGGCTGACAGTAGTAATCATTTTAGGAGTCTGGATAAGTGGGTGTGATACCACCGGAACAAAGCAGAGTGGTATTGATGGCGATGATAAGCCGAATGTAGTTACCACTAGCACTATCATTACCCACTGGACGAAACAAGTAGGAGCAGATGAAATTGAACTGACGGGTATCCTAAAACCGGGAGCAGATCCCCATGTCTATGAGCCAGTCCCAGCCGATACTATAGCGTTGGAACAAGCTAATCTGATTTTATACAATGGCTACAATCTGGAACCAGCACTGATTAAGCTGATTAAGTCTGCTGGGGTTAAGGTCAAGACCTTTGCAGTTGCGGAAGTGGTGTCACCCTTGAATTTTGAACACGAAGGCAAGACGGAACCGGATCCTCATGTTTGGGGGGATGCTAAAAATGCGATCGCAATGGTGAATGCCATTCGGGATCAGTTGATTGAACTCTCACCGGAGGACAAGGAAGAATTTACCAAGAATGCAGCACAGCTAACTGCTGAATTGAAAACGCTTGATGCTTGGATTATCCAGCAGATTCAAACTATTCCTCAGAAGCACCGCTACCTAGTCACAACTCATGATGCTTTTCAATATTATGCTCGTGCCTATGGCATACCAGTGGCTGGAACCTTAATTGGCATGAATACTGAGGAAAAACCCAGTGCTCAGACTGTCAAGGGTTTGGCAGACGCTATCAAAAAAATTGGGGTTCCAGTGATTTTTGCGGAAACCACGATTAACCCAGCTTTGATCAAGACTGTGGCTCAGGAAGCTGGGGTGAAATTAGCGCCAGAAGAATTATACTCTGATTCCTTAGGTGTACCGGGTAGTGAAGCTGATACTTACATCAAAATGTTAATCACTAATACTCACACAGTTGTTGAAGGCTTAGGAGGGAACTATCAAACGTTTAATCCAGTTGAGTAATGTACTTGACTAATGTACTTGACTAATTGCCAGAGACTTGTTTGAGTTTTTAATCATTTAGCTACCTGCTCTCTAGATGCCAGCAAAGGTAGACGAAGAGATAAATACAATGGTCAGATCTATGGATTAATTAGGTTTTGGAACCGTTGCTCGTCTTTAATCATGTCAAAATCCGCATCAATATTAATGATAGACTTAAGTCTATCATTCAAACTCATCGCTTGTTCTAAACTGGCAATTGCTGAGTCAATCTCACCGTTTAAAACATAATAACAAGCTTCATTGTAGTAAAGATTAGATGAATTTGATTTTAGCTGCCGTACTCTTTCCAAACTGTCCCAGGCTTCTTGATAGCGACCAAGTTTGATCAAGGCATAGGCTCTATGGTTCCAAGCATGATGAAAATCTGGGTTGAGCTGAATCACCTGATCATAGGAAATCAGTGCTTCTTCATACTGTTCCATGTATCTGAGAGTATAACCTTGTCCAAACCAACTCCTAAAGTTGTTCGGATTAATTTTAATCGCCTCGGCATGGGCAGCGAGGGATTCCTCATATCGCTTTAATCTCTGCAGGGCTTGGCCTTTTCCTGACCAAGCCACATCGGAATCTGGCTGGAGCTGAAGCGCTTTTTCATAGGATGCGATCGCATCTTGATAGCGATTTTCAATCCACAGAGCGTGTCCTTGATTGATATAGTCATCAACTGTTAAGTATAGCTGGGGATTAGCAGACTTTAACGACTCCAGCTGTTTAGTTAGCTCTTCCAGTTTTTGTTGGACTTCTGGAGCAACAAATTCTTCTTGGATAATCGACGGAGTAATTCGAGAAATTTCGTTAAAAATCTGCTCTTTCTCATGTTGAGCAGCCACAACTAGATGCTGGAGTTGAGAAACAAAATCAGATTTCAGCGTTTCCAGCTCCTGCTTAAAAGCTTCAACTTGTCGTTTTAATTCCGTAGTGACTTCAGCATCAATTTGCTCTTTTATTTTTTGTTCAGCTTCTTCTTGGAATTGCTTTTGCGTCTCAGACACTAATTGGTTGATGATGCTACGACGTAGCAAGAGCACTGCCAGACTAGTAACAATAGGGATGGCGATTAGTACTGTAATTAAAAGGTTGAGCAGGTTAATCGTCCAGTCAAAGGTTCGATGAACTTCCGATTGGATATGATTGCGAATTGTGTAACTTTTCTCTAGATGATCATTAATTAACCTTTCCACTTCCTCCCGTTCTTGGTTCGACAGTAGTGGAGTTGGTGGTGTAGCGTTAGGAAATGATGAATTAGGTTGAGCAATTGCCCCCTCAACTGATAGCAGTAAAGTAGCCAAAGTAATAGCAAGGTTAGGCTTGATTTTCATAACAACTCATATCAAGTGTTGCCAATCCGAATCAACTGTGTTTTTATAATTGAGCGACAAGTAATTACATTTTATATACGAGCACGAACATTTCGGATGCTAGGCAGTACAATTTGGATCTTATTGATGGGCTTTTTTGGGGGTCAACTTGCCCGTCGCTTGGGAGCACCTCCTTTGATTGGCATGATTGTGGTGGGTATCGTGATCGGACCAGAAGTGGGGGATGCGATCGCACCACAAGTCCTAGTTATTGCTGATGACCTACGCACCTTCGCAGTTATGGTCATTTTAATGCGGGCAGGACTGGGATTGGATCTCGAGAAACTCCTGGAGCAAGGAACTGTTGCGCTAAGGTTAGGCTTTTTGCCCGCCATCACCGAAGCGATCGCAGTAGCTGTTGCTGCGATAATACTGTTTAATTTCGATTTTCCCACTGGATTACTCCTAGGTTGTGTAGTCGGAGCAGAATCCCCCGCCGTGATTGTGCCAGGAATGCTGCGACTCAAAAGTTTAGGCTGGGGCGTAGCTAAAGGGATACCGGATGTGATTCTAACTGGGAGTGCCTTATCCGATGTCCTAGTATTGCTACTCTTTAGTTTGATGGTGAATTTCTTGGCACAAGGAACGATCAACAGTAATGCTATCCAATTCCTGCCCCTGCAAGTTCTAATCCAGGTCGCCCTTGGTGTCTTAATTGGATATATCGCTGCTCAGTTAATTATTTTCCTATTAACCAAACAAAATTGGACCGAGACTATCGTCCAAGATACCTTAATTACCGCAGCAATTGCCTTATTATTAGTAGTGTTAGCTAAAAGTCTGCCATACTTTTCTGGCTATTTAGCTACCATGGCAATGGGATTTTTCCTAATACAATTAGACCCTCCCTTAGCACGACGCTTGCGAGTGGAATTTAACCATCTGTGGGTAGTAGCAGAGATTATTCTATTTGTCTTGATGGGAGCTAGTATCCAACTGCGGGTATTAGAAACAACCCTGTTACCTGGCATTTTAATCCTCGCCATTGGCTTATGTATCGGTAGGATGGTCGGGTGGTATCTCTCCACATTGGGGAGTAATTGGACTTGGCGAGAGAAACTGTTTTTGTTACCCGGAAACTCCGCAAAAGCCACAGTACAAGCAGCCATTGGTGGTATTCCCTTGAGTCAAGGGCTAGAAGGAGGTCAGACAATTTTAGCGATCGCAGCCCTCTCAATTTTGATTACTGCACCTCTAGGGGCTTGGGCAATTCCCACCTTTGCCCCTAAACTCTTATCCCAAGACCCTGTAGACCCCACCAAAGTAACCGTTGCCTCTCATACTCTGCTACTAGCCGCTGTCGATACCTCTAATTTAGCCACCCACGTATTAACTAAAGTAGCAGATTTAGCAAGACGAAGTAATGGGGAAGTTATTGTTTTACATGTGATCACAACATCAAATCAGCCAGAAGTCAAGCAGTTACAGAACCAAACCAAACGCTTGCTCTTGGATATTCGGCATCAGTTTATTACCGTAACCGGTTCGATTCCCGAAGAAATTGTTCGCATAGCCCAAGAGCATCAAGTAACAGATATTGTGATCGGAAAACGGGGACATCAACCCTGGCAGCAAGTGCTGGTCGGTTCCGTATCTCAGGCAGTGTTAGAAACCAGTCCAATTCCAGTAATTTTGGTTGAAGAATTGGAACGAACCAAAGTAACTTATCCTAGCAAATAACAAGTATTGTAGTGTTCGAAACGCTATCAGGTGCTAAGCTTTAATTACTAAAACTTAACACCTAAAATCTAACACCTAAAATCTAACATCTTGCCCTAACCATAAAAACTAAATTGACAGGGTATTAGTACTTAAGCTATCAGCTATCAGCTAATGCGCGTAGCGCAATCGGTGATTTTGAATAAAATAAGCTGAGCCCTGACGGCTGACTGCTGAATACTTACATTAGTACCGCTCCCAATAAGGCTGAAAACCTCGTCGTTTCAGAATATCAACCTCCAGCCGCAGGATGCGATTATCGAGCTTAGGATTAGCTGTCCCTGTAGACTCTTTCTCTTCCGAGTTGAGTCCTTCAAACCGTTGGAGGGCTGTAAACGGAAAATCTTGGGCAACACTTAATTCAGCCAAGTTTTGGCGAGCCGATAAATTCTTGGGCTCCAGTTCTAGTATCTGTTTATAAAACCCCGTTGCCTTAGCATAGTGCTGTTGAGTAAAGCTAATCCCTGCCAACGCTAGTAAGGCACCAATTTGATCAGGCTCCCGTTCTAAAATTTCTTCGTAAGCATTGCTAGCTAATCGCAAATCCCTCAATCCCATAGCCAATTCTCCCTGCACAAAGTAGGCATCGATATTATCAGGATTACCGGCAATCCACTCAGCTATTTCAGCTTTAGCTAACTTAGGGTCTCGCTGTGCTAAAACCTGTAGCCGTCGCAATTGTACAGGAGCATTATCTGGTGAGACCTCTAGTAGAGTAATGTACAGGGTTTCTCGTTCTGGGTCAGCAGGCAAAACACCCACCAAACTCAACAATTCCGGCGGTGGATCAATAGAAGGCTGAGTCTGTAGCCATTGATTGAGTACCCCTTCCGCTTCCTCTTGGTCAATACGTTTAGTTTGATATGCTAAACTACTGCGCCCCAGCTGGGCTAATAAATCATTGCGATCGCGAGATAGCAGCTGGTCATAGATAACCAGAGCTTTCTGTGGATCACCTTGGGCAATGTGGATTCCCGCTAACCCCCGCAAAGCACCATAGAACAAATTATTATTTGGGTTACTCTGAATAATTCTCTGATACCGCTGGATAGTGGCATCGAGATTTCCCTGGCGACGGTCAATCTCTGCTAGCAATAATTCCGTACTCTGGTCCGATTCACCAGTAGAGGTTGCCCTGTAACTATCAATCGCACTTATTGCCTGGGCTAGTCGATTCTGCTTTATCAAAATCTGAGCAACACGGAAATGCAAAAACGGTACATCTACCCCTGTAGCCAGCAAATCTTGGTAAACACTCAGCAGTTCTGGATCAGGAGGGTCTAGACGCAACAAAGCTTGGGCTAAATCTCGCTGCTGAGCTGCTTCACTCGGTAGGGTTTGGGTTATCTCAAGCAGCCGCTGTCGCCGTTGAGTTCGGGATAACTGACCCAATTTACCTTCTAGAATAATCTGCTTCACCAACAAGCTTTGGTTATTCGACTTCACCAACAAGCTTTGGTTATTCGACTGCTCCTCGGTCAACTGCTGATAAAGCTCTAGAGCTGATGCCCACTGGGTTGGTACCTCACTCATCACATCAGCCACTTCCCTGACTAAAGCAGAAGATGGCTTTGATGTTGAGGCCAGTACCTGACGGTAGAGAGTAACCGCGTCTTCGGTTAGGTCAGAGCGACCCTCACGACGACCAATTTCTGAAAGGGCCCGGGCTAAGGGTAAAGCCGCTTCATCCCTCCCTCGCAACGGTTCTAGGACAGACAAAGCTTCTGTGAGTTGCCCAGAGGCTTGATAAGCTTTAGCTAAATCAGCCCGTAGATAGCTATCATTGCCATAGAATTGGGAAAATTGATTGAGCTGGGCTTCCAGTACCTCTACCGCCTGAGCAGGATTGCCAGTTTCTCGTAGAGCCAGAGCATAGGCTCCCGCTGCATTTCCCGGAATTGGCTTACCGCTAGCTTGGTAACGATCAAATAGCTCCAGCCCTTGCTGATAGTCACCACTATAGGTATAGATTTGAGCAGCACCAAGAATGATTTCTGGTGTAGGATTGCTCTCCAGCACAATTTGATAATCAGCTAGGGCTTCCGGAAAACGACCTTGGTAGCCCAGCAGTAAAGCCCGCTGAGCACGAGCAGCAGTATCATTAGGACTTAGGTTTAATAAAGTCGTTAGGGCTTCAATCCCATCCGGCTGCCATTCAGGACGATAACCTCCCAATTCTCCTACCGCTTCCAGAGCCTCTTTATTGTTTGGGTCGATGGCTAGGACTTGTTGATAAGCAGCCCAAGCATCCGCATCTCGCCCTGCTCGCTGATACGCTATCGCTAGACCTAACCTCCCTTCCTTCGATTGGGGAGAGCCTTTTAGAGCTTGTTCAAAGGTTGCGATCGCATTATCCACCCATCCTTTCTTTAACAGAGAGTAACCTCGGCGTACTGCAGAAGTAACTTGTGCTTGGAGCGCTGGTACCACCGATTCAACTGGGCTGAAGATTAATACTCCTGCTAACCCAAAAACCATCAAAAAGACCCACCAACGCTGCCAGTGGAAATTTTTTTTGCCAAGAGAATCGTTATTCATTGGTCAAAAGCATGAAGTATGAAGAATGAAGTATGAACTATCAAGGATGAAGGATAAACTATCAAGGATGAACTATCAAGGATGAACTATCAAGGATGAATCAGTGTCTATGTTCTATCTATCTGAGTAATTCTATGAGCGAGTAGCTTTAAAAACCCATTACTCAGCACTGACGCACTCAGCACTGACGCACTGACGCACTGACGCACTCACGCACTCAGCACTCAATCCCAGAGATCACTCACATCAAAATCAGCCCTGACTCGAACACCAAGAATTGTATCTGAAAACTGATCTCGTCCTTGCAAAGTCACACCTGCACGCACATTAGGTGAAACACGCACGTCATAGAACAATTCCCAAACATCTGGTACTTTATTACCTTCGTCCCGGCGCAAGTCATCATTAGACAATTGCCGACCATAGCCAAGCCCTAGTCGGTCATCATCCATAAACAAATCTAAGAGGTTCAGACCCACACTGTAGGTATCCCCGCTTTCATCTAAATCAAGATTTTCGTACCAACCATAGCGCCCAAACAGTCCCATCTTGAGAGCAGGAATATATAGTTCTCCATTAATCCCGTAAGCTTCTTCGCGGTCAGAGGACTTCGGACCAAACTCGTTATCCCCTCGGTTCAAAGAAAAAATTTCCTGGAATCCATCTTTCTGAGCATCCCGAGCCGATAGGTAAGTCCCCCGAATGATTGCTGTACCTACCCGGAAAGCTAGCTCTGAAGAAAACCCATCAAAGGCAAAATCATCCAGGTCTCGGTCTGAAGAAAAGCCCGCAGCTCTTACTTCCAGGTTGTCGGTTAAATTCCAGTTGAGCAGCACCCCCGGACGGGACGCTATACCTGCTGCTGCCAGAGCAGGATTCGTCTGAAACACCGGGTTAAAGAAATGGGTCGTGCTATCTTTAGCAAAGCTATTGCGGTCAAAATAAGATGTCAAATCCATTAGACCAACCACAAAGCGCAGATTAGAATAGCTAGGCACAGAAGTGGTAAAGTAAAGTTCATTGAGACTTAATCCCGTTTCCTCGGTGTCGGAAAAGCCATCCCCAGTGGTGAGGTCAACTGTGGCACCAAACAAAGCATGGGGAGAAAGGGGATAAGTTCCTTGCAGCCGTAGTCTTGCTGATGTGTCTACCTGATTCAGAAAGGCACCTTGTACGTTTAGGGTCGGAGCTAACGGGTTATCATCCTTAGGGTCAATTTCTGGAATTAATGGACGCTCTGGTGCTTCCTCAAAGTTGGTTTGTGCCAGCTTCTTAGGCTCAATCGATACCCAATCATCTTCACTGGGGTAGAAGCTCTTAGGCTCATATTGCTTGGATAAACCTACAGTCTTATCAAAGTACCTCAGGCAGCTTTCGTTTGTGTAGCCACAACCAAATGCTTGTCGGCTGCTAACCGAGTAGTATTGGCTGTTCGGGTTTGCTTGAAACCTAGCCATCATCCTCGTGCATGAATCCTTAACAGACCAGTCCTCCTGGGCCTTTTCCGACAAATTGCTAGAGTTGAACCTGTCCAGCCGGTCTTGGTCTGTATTGCTCCAGACGTTATGCTGTGATGGTTTCGACGTTTCGCTCTTAGGGCTAAGAGGTTTTTCCGAAACAATTTGATCCGGAAGACTAGGACATAGCCCCGAAAAATAAGCATGGGCTGGTTCTGTTTTCAGACTAGCAACACCTAACAAGAGTGATAGGGTGATCGGGGCTATAAAACCCCATTTGGCTAAGGGGGAAGTCGAGCCAATGGATAATAAGTAACTTAGCTCAACGGAACGCTTTGAGGCGCTCATGCTTGGTTGATTATTAGTATCAATAGCAATAGGGATTTGATTTATGTCTCTCATGAGCACCACAATCAATGAAATATAATTGTGCTTAGTTAACATTTATGGCCAATACAGCGGTTTGCAATTCAGTTAGGTACAAAGTTCTGGGTTTTTAGGGAGCTTCGGAGCTGGGAGCTGGGAGCAGGAAAGAGGGAAGAGGGAAGAGAGAAAACAATCCTGTGTACCTGATAGTTATGCAAACCGCCGTAAATGTTTTACCAGCCGAGAAAAGCTGCTCCGTTTTTTTTAAAATTGGGGCTAATTATATCATATAATTAAGTAAGCTTGATTAGTTTTTTCAAAGTCTTAGGTTTAATCCGATATCATAAGGTTTGGTAACTTCTGAATGTTATTGAATACCAATGCTACTATACTTAATGTCACTTTCAAATTCATACAACAAAAAAAAATATGATTTTTAGGGGATATTTAAATCAATGAAAATATTCATCATATAAATAATATAAATAGCTGGCTAAAACCCTAACAAAAAAATATAAATGAATAAAAATTAACCAGGCCAAGCATTAACATTAATCATCCCCAAAAATTACCAAAATAAATTTTGATTTGTTAAACTTTAATTTAATCACAATTTTATGCAACTATCGACTATGCACAAAACCTTTATTTTTATTTGTACAAAAAAAATAGTCAAACAAAATATGACCCATTTGTTAAAAGGGGTATTTAGCATCTTTATACTCTTACTTTTAAGTAATGGATGCACCCAGCTTCCATTACCAGGACGGCAATTAACTAATCGATTACTCGGTCAATCTTCCAAAGCAATTTTTCAGCTTAGGGTGACCAAATCAGACCGTCCGGGGATCTACACCGTAGCAGGAACCACGAATCTTCCCGAGGAAATTCCCATCACGGTAGCAGCGATTCGCTATTTGCACCCTAATCAACAGCTCTCTTTCAACAGAGACGCAAATTTTATCTATTCAATTCTGGCTTATCAAAATGTCGATGTAAAGAAGGGAAGATGGCAGACCGACTTGAAACTATGGCAAATTGCACCAGACGGTCAGTTTCAAGAAGTCTGGCAAATGGATCAGTCCAAACTTGGGTTATCACTAAAACCAGCAGAGGAAGTAACCTTTGTAGCCACCCTCGCCCCCAAAGAGTCCCTCTGGGAACTAGAAGAGGACTTAAAGAAGCAGCGAATAACCCTAGCAAGCAGCCTGATCAACAATACATCGGATGGTCAACGGTATGTCCAGGCACGTCAAATTCTGTCCGTTGCCTTACCCACCGGTCAGACCAAACCACCTGAACCTAGACCTGAGGATATTAATGATGGCTGGGGCAAGCGGTATCTGCTGCTACCAGAACCACCGATTATTTATAAGCTTGACAAGCCTAGTCAACGTCGAATCGATGCTCCCCTTTCAACTCCTGAGTTTTTACAATGATATCTGGTTTAAGGAGTGATGGAGTGATGGAGTGATGGAGTGATGGGGTGATCACTCCATCCCTCCGTTCTTGTGCTTGGACAAAAGATAGTGTGGAAAGGGAATTTTCCTCACCTGTTTATCCCCTCATCTGTTCATCCCCTCACCCCTTGAGAGTACTGATACTAATATCGCCCATCACAACACACTGGCAAGCTAGACGTGCGTGAGGATTGTCTGGAGCTAACACATCAAGCAAATCCTGCTCATCAGCTGTGATAGGTGTCAGGTTTTCAATGCCCCTGACTACCTCCATTAGACAGGTTCCACAGGATGCTTCCCGACAACCAAAAAGAAGGGAAATGGGATGCTCATCGCAGATGTCAGCTAGGTTTTGGTTAGGTTCGACCTCAAGGGTTTTTTGATCGTCTTCAACGTGAATACTCACCATAGCAACAATTTGGGTCTTTCATTTATAACATTACTGGAGCAGGAGCTGGCACAAGTTTGGGCGTTGCTGAATCTTCGAATGAATAGGAGTAGAGTGGGCATCCTGCCCGCCGGAAAATATATTGAAACTGGCAAGATGCCAGTTCCACCAAGATGCCCATTCCACAGGTGCGACCCGTGGCGAATTTAATTCGCCAAGGTCAAGCGCACCTAAAAACTCTTAAAATCATTCCATTATTAAGCAACGCAAGGTGCATAGCCAACAACTATGGGATTGCCTGGAAATTCTGGCAAATATTCTGGATTAACTCCCCAACCTAAAGTGATTACTAATTGAACATCTAATCCCATACAAGCTTATGCAATCATTTTAAAAACCCAAAAAGCCGAGTTTTTAGATTTACCATAGAAGCATAAATTAACGGTTATCAAGTTAATTTTTCAGAAGTAAAGGGAATTGATTCTAGACTAACTTAATTTGAATAATGATACGGACATGTAAAATTAAAACAAGACGGTAGTTCTTTTCTGGGAAATTCAAATTCAGCAGGCTGTTGACTAAGTTGAGCCAATTGATAATAGTGTTGATTCACCTTATTATAGGGAGATAAATTCCACTGTTTACGATGATCATGAATAACTTTTCCCAGAGATTTACCCAGAAAAGAAACCAGTGCATAACCTAGTCTGTTCCGTAGAAGTTCCCGCCATGAAGGGTCATAATTTCAGGATGTGGTAAAGGGAGGAACACTTATTTCCCGATTCAGCATTAAGGCAGTGGATACACTAACAAAAGGAATGTTTAGATAGTCAGCGATAGTTCCTCCTTCTGGAGAAGCTTGATCGACTAACAATACCTCTATACCTGCTGTTTTAATTACTTCTGGGGTATCCCTAAGAGACATTTTGGCTACATTTAAAAACCAATTCATTGTATAATGTAATGCCTTAATTCCACTCAGATTACCTAGTTGAGTAAATACGTCTTTTGTTGTTCCTTTGGGAAAATCAGACTTGCCAATCACCTGAAATTATAATCCTCTGGCTAGAACTTTTGGTTGAGGGTCTTCAATTCCTAATACGGTGACGCGATGACCACGCTGTTTCAGTTCGTAACCTAAAGTAGTGATAGGGTTAAGATGACCAGAAGCAGCAGGACAAATTATGCCAAAATGAGTCATGATATTTGATCAGCAAAATACGTTTGGAATGGGTGCATCTCAGTTTTGCAATTATGCAAAAATTCGGGAGAAAATTCCCGCGCCCCCGCCCCGCGCCCCCGCCCCACAATTGAGATCTTTTTTACAAATATGAGATGCACCCTTTGGAATTGAGTTTATAGCTATAGCCCGATTTAATGGGACTTGAGAAAAAATTCAGCTCAAATGTAACCTAAACTGGCTTTGTAAGGGATGAATAGCTTCCCATACTTGTCTAACCAATTGATAAAACGACAAGATATGGGGTAGGAACTGCTTCCGCAGCATTCCTAGCCTTGATTGTTAATTGTTAACGATAGCTAGCATCGAGATCAGTTTATTCCTAAAGTTATTCCTATAATGGGGGACAATTACTCCCAGGATAGACTGCGGCAGTAACGTCTTATTTAACCTAACTATTTTTTTTGCGTCTCCCTGTAGAGCGGGAAACGTCTTGACCAAATCACCCTGCTGATGGAAAGCACTTCTTTGCTGGCAATCACACAAAGTAATTACTATATTAGTATACTAATATACCTCATATCTTGCACTAGCCCCCCAAACTCGTGCATAATAGGGTTATATAGGGGCTATATAAATGTAGACGCTTTCTTCGACTTGCCGTAGGCTAGTCCTACTTCAGTGTGCAAGTTAAGTGTGTAACAGCTGATTCGAGCTCCACCAACTATAACTTGAAAATAATGCTATTGACAAGTGCAATTTTGGTTATATTAACTAACTTGTCGTTAATGTCATTAGCCAAATCTTAAAGTGATTTTAGCTAAGCTCCTGATTGATTAGAGCAGTACTTCTGACTATCACGATAAATTCCGAGACTTTTCCCCTGACCCCTTGTTAGGTAATATTTTCTGCCAGCCAGTAAATAGTCACTGATTAATTACACTAACTTCATCCATTGAAAAAACTATTTATATAAGCTTTACACAGATGATAGACAACCTTGTTATGATAATGGACAACGAGTGAATTTTTGGTTAATCTAGTGTTGGGAAAGTTTTTCTGTCCCTACAGGGTGTATCCAAGTTTACTATAGTTACCCTTCACTCTTGGATGTCATGGTGCAATGCAAATGACGATTCACCCCTCAATTTTTTTGGAAAAACTTAAAACCGTTTAATTTTTGAATCTCAGCTCCCATTCATTTCTGAGATATAGAATTCAGGTAAGCAGCTACTACCTAAGTTAATTAGGTAATTTTTACTAGTCACATCACATGACCTATTGTACAGTTTTAGTTTGGGTATGGCTGTTATTTGTGTAGAAAATCGATTTTTAGTTAAAAAAATAATTTAACTTCAAGAAAACTTTCCGGAATCTACTCTAGCTAGGATGTAGCTAACTATTAACCCAAGCAAATCAATCATTAGTATTGATTTTTTTCATCAATTGATTTACAGCGGATTAGAGAAAAATGAACTCCACCTACATCAATAGCTACAGGCATGATAAAAAACTAAACCCCCTTTCCTTATTGGCTCAATTATCTAGTCGCCATGCCAATGGATGTTTACAAGTATCTAGTGGTTCAGTTTCTTGGTCAATCTATCTAGAAAATGGTCAATTAATTTATGGCTCAAACTCGATCAACCCCTTTGATCGCCTAGACCATTACTTATCTCGTCTAAGTCGTAGAATTCCTACCCTTGTTAGTGCGGTTCGGGTTCAGGTTCGCCTGATCTTTGAAGCCAACTTAAACAGTCATTCAAATTATCCTTCAGATTACCAAGCAATTTGTTGGTTGGTCAATCAACATTATCTGAATTCCGTTCAGGCAGCAAGTCTGATCGAAGAATTGGCTGAAGACGTAATCGGTTCTCTGCTGTCAGAGAAAGAAGGAACTTACCAATTACTGGAAACTAATCCATCTGAGGATTTGCCTAAATTTTGTAGGCTTGACCTTCGCACAATTGTTGAACACTGTTACGAACAGTTACAACATCAGCACTCTTCTAACTCAAAGCCAGTGAATAATCCCTATAGCTCTAATTCTGTAGTCCCAATCGGAAATTCTACACCATTGAACTCAATTCACGAATCCTCTCTAAATAACTCGGCTCCATTAGAGCAGAGATTTCAGCATCATACCTCGGTTAATCAACAACCAACGTCTACCAGTAAAACTTACAAGATTGCTTGCATTGATGATAGTACAAGTGTTTTAAATGCCATCAACTCCTTCTTAGAAGATAAAAGTTTCTCTGTTGTCATGATTAATGACCCAGTTAGGGCATTAATGCAAGTTATCCGCATTAAGCCTGACCTAATTTTGCTCGATGTTGCCATGCCAAACTTAGATGGTTATGAGCTATGTTCTCTGTTACGAAAGCATTCACTTTTTAAACATACCCCAATTATTATGGTAACAGGGAATACTGGTTTCCTAGACCGAGCTAAGGCTAAACTTGTTGGAGCATCTGGTTACTTGACTAAACCGTTTAACCAATCCGATCTCCTCAAGATAGTGTTTAAACATCTCAAATAATCATTGGGTAACTATCTACTTTATATCTATGAAGGATAAAAAGCTGAATTCGGTGTTGATTTATTAAGACATTTAGGGTGGTTTTATAAATACATATCCCTCTATAGGTTATTACTATAGATTATTTTATTGGTTATAGTTGACCTAACCAATACTTTGACAAACTCACCAATTATAAACTCACCAATTATTGGTCTCCTCACATAGGTTAACTTGTGAATTAATGAATACCTCAGCCCTAGCCCATACCCCCCAGACCTGGTCTCAGTTAGCTAGTATAACCAAACCATCTGAAGAACACAATAATATCGGGGATGCTTATCTTAAATTTTTGTTAAATGAACAAACCCCTGCGGTTATATCTATGCATCAAGCCCAGGAAGTTCTAGTCTTGCCCCAAGAGCGTCTGACCCCCATGCCAAATATGCCCTTCTACGTACAGGGGTTGATGAATCGGCGTTCTCGTGTGTTGTGGGTCATTGATCTAGCTCAAATGCTAGGTTTACCGACGGTAGAAACCAATGTTCAACAGTACAACATAGTGACGCTCCGTAATCAGTCAGCGTCTTTAGGGGTTGCCGTCCAAAGCATTGAAGGGGTGTTGCGACTAACACCCGATTGTATTCAATCTCCACTGGGACAAGTGTCATCGGGTTTGGTTCCCTACTTACGAGGATGCGCTTTGCAAGAGCAAGAAATTTTGTTAGTACTAGATGGTTTGGCAATTATGGCTTCATCTCTTTTACACAACACCTAATTTAACGGGAATTGACTTAAGCTCAATGGGAGCTGTTAATTGTTGATTGTTAATTTAATACTATCCGAAAATAGACCATTTTTTTAAAATATAATAGATATATCAATGCTTTTATAAAAACTAAGTTAGTAGCCAGGTAATGGTGCTTTTTTATGGTGAAACAGTTTGATAAATCAATATATAATAATGAAATTAATAAGGATTTAACTAGTCAGGGGGTAACCCAAGACAGGTATCGTCACCATGCCGAATTGGACTCAGTTATAAATGTGACTAGGACAGAAGTAACCCAAAACTCCAATCAGGATGGGGTTGAGCTTATAGGCTCCACTGAACCACCTAGCACTTCCAAAAGCTCTGGGGGTCTTAAACTCAGCTTAAAAACTAAAGTAACATCATTATTAATCACCCTAGGCACTATTCCTGTACTACTGATTGGCTCTATTGCCTATAACTTAGCCAACCAATCTATTACCGAAGAAATTTCCCAAAACAACATTGCTAGGGTAGTTAGCCTAGAAGACAAACTCAACGGCTTCATACAAGAACGCTATGCGGATATTCGATTTCTAGCTACGCTCCCAGTTTTTACTAATTCCAGTCAACAGCAGACCAGCTCCCTTTCGGAAAGACAAGCCTTATTATTAAACCGCTACCAAGACATTTACCAGGTCTACGACAGTATAGCTGTTTTCGACTTAACCGGCAAAGTCATTGCCAAATCTAATCAGACTCCTGTAGATAATCCCAGCTCCCGGTCTTATTTTGAGCAGGTGATCAAGACCAAACAACCGGCGATTAGTCAACCGATACACTCGGATGCGTCTGGTCAGTTATCCCTTTACTTAGCTGCACCGGTACTTGACCAAAATACAAAAAAGCTGGTCGCAGTTATCCAATCCCGGATGCCCATCCAATACCTTCAAGATTCGATCAACCTGATGGGCCGCGGACGCGAAGAACTTTACTTAATCAACACCAGCAACGGTAAAATTTTTCTCTCCAACCAAAGCAATATCGTTAATCAGCCCCTAACCAAGGTATTCCCTGACGCCAAGGAACTGCTAACTGCTGATAAACCAAATACTCTAGTCACATCTGATCAGGTCAAAAAGCATCAGGATCTGCTAGCGTATACCCCCTTTAGTAAAAACAACGATTTAAGTAAAATCAACGATTTACCAGACCTGCCCTGGGTCGCAGTGATGGCCACCCCAGATGCGATCGCATTTCTGCCCCAGCGGCAATTACTCCTCACCCTGACCCTGGGAACCTCCCTGACCACCTTATTAGTTGCTGCAGTAGCTGTCTATCTCGCTAACCGGTTGACCAGTCCCCTGCTAGCAGCTACCAAGGCAGTGAAAGCCCTTGGCGAAGGGGAACTGGATACCCGTTTGGAGCTGCTGGGAACCGATGAGCTGGGGGTACTTGGGTCAAATATCAACCGCATGGCATCTCAGCTACAGACCCTAGTTGCTAACCAACAAGCTTCCCTAGACAAGGCTCGGTTATTTGCTGATGTTGTCACCCATGCTGCCAAACCTGATGAGAAAGCCCATGCCTTTGATTTAGTGGTGAATGCTGCTAAGGAAAAGTTAGCTGCCGACCGGGTGGTGATCTATTATTTTGACCCAGGCTATCGGGGAACCATTGTGGCTGAAGCGGTAGACTCCCATTGGCCAAAAGCGATCGCCCAGGAAATCACTGATGCTTGTATTCCCAGAAAATTGCTGGAAGCCTACCGCAAGGGACGGGTTGTGCCCACCAGTGATGTCCAAGCAGAGAAATATTCCTCGGGCCATATGCAGTTGTTGAACCGACTGCAAGTCAAGGCAAACCTGGTCGTCCCGATTGTGGGGGTGGATAATCTAATTGGCTTATTGGTAGCCCATCAGTGTTCTAGGACTCGGGTATGGCGCACCGATGAGATTGACTTTATACAGGAATTAGCCACCCACTTAGGACTAGCCTTAAGCAGTGCCAGTCTCGCCACAGTGAAGACCGCCGAAGCCGACCGAGCTGGGCAAGTCATTGAGATTACCTCCCGTATCCGGAAATCCTTCACAGTCGAGGAAATCTACCAGTCAGCCATCAGTGGCATCCGAGAAGCTCTGAAAACCGACCGAGTCCTAGTCTATCTGTTTGACGAAAATTGGCAAGGAACCATTGTCGCCGAATCCGTGGGTCATGGCTGGCCCAAATCCCTAGGAGCAGAAATTGCTGACCCCTGCTTTGCCCATCAATATGTGGAAAAGTATCAGCAGGGTAGAGTTAGTGCCTTGGATAACATTTACCAGGCAGACTTGAGTGAGTGTTACTTGGGTCAACTTGAACCGTTTAAAGTCAAAGCTAACCTAGTCGCCCCCATCTTAGGGGAGGACAAATTACTGGGACTGTTGGTCGCCCATCAGTGTTCCGGTACCCGGCATTGGCAAGAATCAGACATCAACTTTTTCAGGCAGATGGCGATTCAATTGGGCTTTGCCCTTGAGCAAGCCAAGCTAGTGGACCAGCTCAAACAAGCCCGCATTGCTGCGGAAGTAGTTTCCCAGGAACAACAGCAACAACGGGAAGCCCTACAGTTGCAACTGTTAGAACTGGTTAATAAAGTGGAAGGAGCTGCCCAAGGTGACCTCACGGTAAGGGCTGAGATCCTCAGTGGAGAAATTGGCACTGTGGCTGATTTCTTCAATGCCGTAATCGAAAGTCTAAGAAGGATTGTTACCCAAGTCAAAACTGCTGCGACTGAGGTACACCAGTCCGTTGGGGAAAATGCCGGAGCTATTCATCAACTGTCTGAAGCCGCACTCCAACAAACCCAGGAAATCACCCACACCCTAGATTCTGTGGCTCAAATGACTAGTTCTATTCAAGAGGTAGCCTTTAATGCCCGCCAAGCCGCTGCTGTCGCCCATACCGCTGCCAACACCGCCCAAAGCGGCACCCACGCTATTGAGCGCTCTGTTGCCAGTATCCTAATCTTGAGAGATACTATAGCAGAAACTGCCAAAAAAGTCAAGCGCCTCGGGGAATCCTCCCAGCAAATTTCCCAAGTGGTGGCATTTATTAACCAAATTGCCCTGCAAACCAACCTATTGTCGATCAACGCTGGCATAGAAGCCGCCCGGGCTGGGGAAGACGGGCAAGGATTTGCAGTGGTTGCCGAAGAAGTTGGGGAACTCGCTGCTCGCGCTGCCACGGCCACCAAAGAAATTGAACAAATTGTAGACAACATCCAACAAGGCACCTCCGAAGTGGTGGAAGCCATGGAACTGGGGACTACCCAAGTGGTCGAAGGCACCTATCTAGTTCAAGAAGCCAAAGACAGTTTTCGTCAAATCCTCAACGTCTCCACCCAAATCGACCAATTCATTCAATCCATATTCCAAGCTACCGTTTCCCAAGCGGAAACCTCAAGCGCTGTGACAAACGTAATGAAAGACATTGCCCAAATCTCAGAACGCACCTACCAGTCAACAGAACATATCTCCCACTCCCTCCAAGACACTGTCAGTATTGCTGAAGAATTACAAACATCGGTTGGCAAGTTTAAAGTTGATCAGAATTATGACCACTAACCACTAACCACTAACCACTAACCACTAACCACTAACCACTACACATGTCACAGGACAAAGAACTGGAAATTCAGCTACAGTTTCTCGAAGAGGCAAAGGAATACTTAGATACCATTGAATCGGTGCTGCTGGGTTTAGCCAGCGCTCCCATTGATAGTCAGAAAATGGATGGGATTCTGCGAGCGGTTCATTCTGTCAAAGGGGGAGCTGGGATGATGGGATATGGCACCTTGAGTCACCTAGCTCACCGTTTAGAGGATTCATTTAAAGTTCTCAAGGCTAAGAAAAATGCGATCGCAATCGAAAACCAACTCGAAACTCTACTCCTACAGGGGGTAGACTGTCTGCGCCAGGTACTTGATATCAACCGCCAGGGCAATCGGGTAGACTGCCAGTGGCTAGAAACCATAGCTAACCCAGTATTTGATCAACTGCACGAGATTCTAGGGGACCCGGTCGCAGATGATGCTACGACTATGCTAGGAGCAGAGGATGGCACTAATGTGACTGCCATGCTGTTTGAAACAGAAGTGGAAGGGTGTCTAGCTCGCCTAGAAGGGGTGTTAGCAGACCCCGAAAGACCCTGCTTGCTTGAAGAAGTGTCCATCATGGCTCAAGAATTAGGCGGGTTAGGCGAAATGCTGCAGCTTGAGGCTTTTAGCCAGTTGTGCGAAGACATCAATCACCAGCTAGAAGCTGCCCCACACCAAGTGGAAGCGATCGCCCAACAAGCTCTAATGGTGTGGCGGCAATCCCAGGCTTTGGTACTGGTAGGTCAACTGACTCATTTACCCCGCCGCCTGGAACCTAGGGAGTTTCAGGAGAATGAAGGAGGAGTTACAGACCCAGGGGTGGCAGAGGAAGCTATATTAGTTGGGGAATTGGAAACCGATCAGCCAGAACTAGTCGGACAAGGGGATGAGGCAGACCAGCCAGACCAAGAAGACCAGCCAGACCAGCCAGACCAGCCAGACCAGCCAGACCAAGAAGACCAAGAAGACCAGCCAGACCAGCCAGACCAGCCAGACCAGCCAGACCAGCCAGACCAAGGGGAAGTAAAGGTATTTCAATGGGTGGATAGCAATCTCAACATCTCTTCCCCCTCTGCCTTCTCTTCCCCCTCTGCCTTGTCTTCTCCCCCTCCCTTGTCTTCCCCCCCTTCCCCTGAACCCATCTTCCTGAGGGAGAACAATCAGGAAGACTCCTCAAAAGACCCACACCAGGAAAATACTGTGCGCATTCCTGTGCGACAGTTGGATCGACTAAATGACTTGTTTGGAGAACTGACTATCGAGCGCAATGGTCTTTCGCTGCAACTGGGACGACTGCGCACCCTAGTAGACAACCTCAGCCGCCGGGTCAATATTCTCGAAGCTTCCAATCACAAGCTGCGCACATCTTATGACCAGATTGCCACCCCAAGAGGAATGGCAGCAAGACAGGGGGATGGGGAAACCAGCAAATCTGAGGGACTTTTCCTGCCATCTTCTGTATCTTCTCCCGCCGCTTCTGACACTTCCCCTGCTTCCCCTGCTTCCCTAGCTATTACTGTTCAAGGGTTTGATGCCTTAGAGATGGATTCCTACAGCGACTTGCACCTGCTATCAAGGGAGGTGATGGAAACCATTGTTCAAATTGAAGAAGTTACCAGCGACTTGGAATTGACCCTAGACGATACTGATAGCATTGCCCATGAATTAAACAAAACCGCCAAGCAGCTGCAAACCAATCTTACTCAGGTTCGGATGCGTCCCTTATCTGATTTAGTGGGACGATTTTCCCGAGCTTTGCGGGACTTGTGTGTCGAGCATGGCAAACAAGTAGAACTGAAGGTAATGGGGAAAGGTACCCTGATTGACCGCACCATCCTGGAAACCCTGAGTGACCCCCTAATGCATTTATTGCGCAATGCCTTCGACCACGGCATTGAAGACCCTAGCACCCGTCAGGCTATGGGGAAACCGCCAAAGGGAACTATTGAAATCAAAGCCACCCACAGAGGGAATCAGACCCAGCTTACCCTCCGTGATGATGGCAAAGGCATTAATTTAAGCAAAATCCGAGCCAGAGCAGAGGAAATGGGATTAGACCAGGAGCTGCTCGCCAGCGCCAGTGACCAGGAATTGCTGTCCCTGATTTTTGAACCCGGATTTAGTACCGCTGATCAAGTCACCGACCTATCTGGTCGTGGTGTGGGGATGGATGTAGTGCGCAACAACCTCAAGCAAATCCGGGGGGATATCCGAGTCGATACCCAACCCGGTTGGGGAACGACCTTTACCCTCACCGTCCCCTTTACCCTATCGGTAGCACGCATCCTTTTAGTGGAAAGTAACGGTATGCTCTTGGCATTTCCCATCGACGTGATTCAAGAGATGCTGATGCTGAAATCCCAGCAAATCTTAACCACCCTAGGCAACGAAGTCATAAACTGGCAAGGGAAAATGGTGTCCCTGATTCGCCTGAAAAAGTGGCTGAAATTTTACTGTCGCCGTCGGGTCACCACCCTAGAAGAAACCCCGAGCATTAACGAACCTACTATTCTAATTATCAATCAAGCCGAGCAATTAATCGGCCTGTGTGTAGACCGCTCCTGGGGAGAGCGAGAAGTTACCGTGCGTCAAGTAGAAGGAACCCTAGGGTTACCTGATGGATTTAGCGGCTGTACCATTCTCGGCAACGGTCGAGTGGTTCCCCTGGTAGACGCCAATGCCATGGTACGCTGGATAATCAGTTGTCAGCGCACCAGTAACCTAGAGAGTTTATCCCCACAACATTGCTCCACCTCAAAGGGATTTGTGGAGCAACAACCTCCCTCCCTCGGGATACAACCAAGTACCAAAGACACTATCTTAATTATTGACGACTCGATTAACGTGCGCCGGATGTTGGCATTGGGGTTAGAAAAAGCTGGGTATATTGTAGAACATGCCAAAGATGGTCAGGATGGGATAGAAAAACTGCTTCGGGGATTAGAGGTGAAAGCCATTATTTGTGACATCGAAATGCCCCGGCTGGATGGCTACGGCTTTTTAACTCGGGTCAAAGAAGAGCCGAGCTTAAAGACCTTACCCATTATTATGCTCACCTCCCGGAGTGGTTCTAAACATCGGAAACTAGCCATGACTTTAGGCGCATCTGCATATTTTTCTAAGCCTTACAATGAGCGGGATTTATTGAAAACTTTAAATGAAATGATTGTAGAAGACGTATTGATTTAATATTGCTGGTCAGATCATGTCCGGTTGACTACTTATCATTTTTAGTTGTTCGTCAATTAATAATTAACGATTAATAATTAACGATTTACCTAAAGACGAAGTGATTAACCGGACTCGACTCCATCGCTTATTTAGTCAAAGTTTCAGCGTTAACGAGGGTGCTATTGAGATCAGACTTAAAAAATAACTCTTCCTAGCTCAACTCCACCAAACTCGACGATATTGCTTGAGCTTCTCCGAACCAGGGAAGTCTGCACATAGTAGTAGTAATTGAAATGGTCAAAGGTATGACCTGATTCACTACTGGTTGAACTTCCCTGGAAGGTATAAGCAGTTTCGCTTCTGGTATCCGAATTAAAAACTAATCCAGAGACAGTATTAACAGCACCATCACGCTTTCTAATGCGTCGTAGTGCTGCTGTGACACGAGCATTCGTACTTCTTCCCGTCGAATCACGGTAGGAAACACTAATGTTGTTGGCACTTTTAACATTAACAGACACTGGACAAATGACAGTAATTGAACCGGTTTTTCCTGGTTTGAACTTAATCCGTCCCGCCGTGATCAGATAAAGGTCTTGTTGTATAGCAGAATCAATGGGAACACATCCTGCTCCATCCATCACCCAATCAGGAACCTGAGCCAGGGCTTTACTCGCACCAAATATTGTAGTCTGGGCCAATAAAGCTCCGATTAATAGTGCTTTTTTCATGTTTATTTCCTCATCACAACTTGCTCAAGTCAATCTGGGATGCACCTATATAGTTATCACCCAAGTCTTTCCTTTTTACGCAAGAGGATAAATTTCACCTAGAGCAGGGGTGGAGGAATCAGAAAACTCACCCCCCATCCTCTCATACCTGATTAGATATACAGATATAGCAGAAGTCAGAAGTCAGAAGTCAGAAGTCAGAAGTTAAACTCAAGCCAAACTGTAGTTTGAGACTTTTGTCATGTCCTAATTACCCTGGCGACTGCTATATATACAGAGTATGCGATCGCATTCGCTAGTTTTGCGTTGTTTATTTTGCGTTGTTTATTTTGCGTTTTTTGTTTGGCGTTGTTTTTGAATGAGTACACACAGCTTTTGAGATATCCTGCATCGATCCCTTTCCCCAAAAAAAAATAAGAGAGCCGTCTTCAAGCTCTCTTGATCATCAGGGTGCATCTACCAAAAAATCCGGGAACGTGAGAGCCTCCCTTTTTTAAAGGGAGGATGAAACGGTTAGAAGTTACCGTAAGGATAGGGTCGCCTTATTACAAAAAATTTAACCCTTTTATGCAAGAGAGATTGGCCGTAGGCCACGCGGGGCGCGTTCACCCATAAAGGCGACCCTATCTATCGGTTTCGTCTCCGGACGCGACGGGTTTTAACCCGCCGTATCCGTTAACTTGGGTTCGGGTAGTCTGGCTATTAAGCTTGAGATCAATTCAGACTGAGTCATTCCGGAGACGAAACCGTAAGAGTGGGTCGCCTGGCTACCCTCTTCAAGGCGCGCGTCTGTGCCCTCTCTTACGGTAACTTCAAGCCGCGCCGTTCGGCCTCTTGTTTTAGTTGTCGTTTCTCGAAGCTAGTAATCCTAATCATTAGTCTTTCGGTTTTCATTTAGTCAAGTCATTGAGGCAGAAATCTGCTAAGATTATAGTAATAAACAAGTATTACGTCTTACCTTGACTCCGACAGCCTCTAAAAAAAATGGTGAAAAACCCAAATGATGGAAACCGTCAAAAAAAAGAGGTATGACGTGAAATTGCTAGGCAATTGATGCCAAAAAGTAGCCACACAGTTAGATTAAATTCTGACCAAGGTGGGTAGGGGAGTTTGACACTCCCACATCGGTTTATACCGAACAAGAAGTGGAGAGGCGCGGTTTCAACCCGCCTCGTAACAACCTTGTAGAATCCCCCGTGTTTTAACCGGGGGAGATGTCAAATAATCACAATATAGCAGATTCAATGAGGGGTGTCACCCCTCATTTTTATTTTGCCAAATTGCTGTGCCTTCCACTTCCAGTTAACCATTGGCACTACCTAGGACAGGTGATGAGAAAATTTAATCAATTTTGGACAGATTTTCCCTTAGAGCGTTGGTCAACTAATACAAGCTAACAAAATGCTGAACATATGAATCAAACGAAAATCTATATCATCCCATGCCCTAATTTACCCATTTACCCCTATACCCATGATCAAATTCGATTCCGGAAGAGTTACTGAGGGTGGAATATTCTCCAATCAATTTAATAAAGGACTTAGACACCAAGACCCTTAAAACCCGGTTTCTCTTATCAGTCAAAGGCTGAAATCGGTGTAATTACCATCAATAACCTGGTTTGGGGCGTAAGTCCTATAGGATTTGTCCAATGTTACGAATTCATAGGCTTTTTAAACAAAGTTTAAGTTAAGCAAATTTCTCTGAACAGAGCCTACCAAAAGTTCGGCCAAGTTGATACATTCATAAATAGGCACACAAACCAATCGCAATTCAGGACTGTGCCTCCTGTCCTGAAAAACTTACAGCCCTAGAAACTTAGTCGTAGAGATTAACAAGACAGGTAGGGTAGGGTAGGCGTTAAATAATCATGAATGGGAGTAATTCAGTTTAATTCCCACCTACTCAAGACAACTAAAACCATGTCTAGCCCTAATTGGTCGATGTTTTAACTAGCTAGTGCTCATGATCTGAAGTATCTTTATTCAGCGTCTTAGGCTAGCCAAACTGTTAAAACATCAAAAGCCAAACCACTCAGGAAAGTAAGTAATGGAGGAATATACTTTTTTGTTGAGCGTCGGCTGTAAGACTCTGTAAACCCTAGCTAGATATTTTGTTGAATAAGTATAGCCATGAACCAGGTACCGTTACCTGGTTCATGTTCGTTTTAGCCACTATCAAAAAAAACCTAACACTTTACTAATTAGAACAGCCACCCCTTTTTCAGCTCGATTGGCCTCTTGTAGGGCGCGTTATGCTACCGCTAACACACCAATCTAATACGAGATAGATGATCGAGCTGTCTGCCTGTAGAATTGAGATCGCTATTCCTGCATCCCGGCATACAACAAACGTGCAAATAGCCGTACCCCATCATCCTGCTTCAGCTCTTCATAGGAGGGGGGCTGCCGCAAGCCCACCACCCGCAGATCTGCCAGCAATTCGGGATGAAACTGACAGGTAAACGATCGCCGAACGGTTTTACTTTCAAAATCTCTGTAATTGATGCAAGTCGCAGAACACTCTGTCAAAACCTCATCATCATCCGCCGTCGAGCACAAAATTTCAACAGCATCAGGGAGCTGGATCAGCCAATACAAAGCACTATTTGCCACAATATGAAGGCTGGGAATGAGAGTCGATCACTTTTTCGAATGGCTGCCCCTTGCCCCATTCACAGCTGGGATTCTCGGACAGTAAAGAGCGAGTCGATAGAGGATTAGACGAATGGCGATCGGCCAAAAACCGTCCCAAAAGAATGTGAACGGACTCAAACTGAGAGCCACTATAGCTCAGATAACCTGGCTTGAGTCGCCAGTTACTGGGTACCGAGTGAGTAATCATAAGAATAATTTCACATTCTCTTCAGTATCTTTGTCTTCTGGAACCCAACAAGAATCGGTTCCTAAGAAACCAAGTCTAATGGCCTTGAGGCTAGAGGTGCGACACCGAATACCAGGTAAAAACAAATTACAACACCCGCCAGAAGTTATGCTGCGGTAAATGGTGTGCGATTTGCTGGCTTTAAATCAGTATCGATAAGCATTTAAGTAAAATATCATACTCAGGGACAAGTGGCAAGGTTTCGCGCCTTAACAACTGAATAACCGTGAGGGTGGTTGATGGATTTCTGTTCCTGTCATTATTATAATTTCATACTTATCCCCTTGTTTATATAAATACACCATCCAGAGTCGAAACTTGCTTTCTTAAAGCCAATTCAATTTGTTGTGCCTTCTCAGACAACCTCTGAGAAGTATCATTTGCTACATAAAAGCCCCCGTGGGTCCCCCGAGCGAGCAATCCCTCGCTCGGGGGACTTTTACCAGCAAATTGATTCTTGTTCCCCCCAAGCGAGCAATCCCTCGCTTGGGGGGTGCATCTCAGTTTTGCAATTAGGCAAAAATTCGGGAGAAAATTCCCACACTCCCCGCGCCCCCGCCCCGCGCCCGGGCCCCACACTTGAGATCTTTTTTACAAATATGAGATGCACCCAATTTGGGGGGCTAGGGGTGCAAAATTCAGTATCAAAAAACTTTTCAGATATCCTCTCAAGAGAATAGCCAGCCTTGGTAAAAATTATTCTTGCTCATCTTATCTTATCCATTACAATAGGTATTTAGGAATATTTACTGGAGCAATAATTTCATTTTTACATAGTTTAATTGTTAATATCGTTATCATCAAAACTTAAATTTCAACAATAAAATTACCTAAAACGTACTTACTATTATATTTAATATAGACTGTGTATAAAGCAAATTTTAACAACTAAGAGCTTCCTGTATCTTATCTCCTTCCTAGCACCCCTTGAAACAGCTCTGCCTTTTTAAGGCGGACGGAAGGGGGTTATTCAGCCAGAGGGATTTAGGGGAATCAGAATTTTTTGACAAACAATATATTAGCAACCGCCCCAATACTTCTGTAACTGCTACAGGACATGGTTGCTTGCTCTTATTCACAAGGCTTTTTCTTTATAGTAAGTTGTATTCACCAAAAGCTATAGTAAAAGAACTGGCTTCAACGCCTACTACACTATGCTAGAATCTGGGAAACTCCTCCAAAATCGCTATTACCTCCAGCAGCAGCTGAATGACAATCCAGTGCGCCAGACTTGGCTAGCACTGGATTCCGAGTCTGACACGCAAGTCGTAGTCAAGCTTTTGGCTTTAGGTGGTCCCGTACAATGGGACGATTTGAAACTATTTGAGCGGGAAGCGCAAATTCTCAAACAACTGGATCATCCTCGGATTCCCAAGTATCGGGATTATTTTTCCCTCGATGAGAGTATCCTGTGGTTTGGACTGGTTCAGGAGTATATCCCTGGTCTATCCCTGAAACAACAACAGTCTCAAGGGTTTAGATTCTCTCAGCAGCAGGTAAATACTATCGCAGCTGATATTTTAAAAATTCTTCAGTACTTACATCAGCTCAACCCCCCAGTCTTACACCGAGATATCAAGCCCAGCAATCTAATTTGGGGTGAGGATGAGCAGGTATATTTAATCGATTTTGGAGCAGTGCAGGCTCAACCAACTACTGCGGGTGCCACATTTACAGTGGTGGGAACCTATGGTTATACTCCCATGGAACAGTTTGGGGGTCAAGCTGTGCCTGCTTCTGATTTGTATGCCTTAGGGGTCACCTTGATTGAACTGCTGACTGGAGTGGCACCTGCTGAGTTACCTCAGGAAAATTTGCGGATTCAATTTCGTCAACTACTCGGTTCTACTGTTGAGCCTGGCTTAGTGACCTGGCTAGAGAAAATTACAGAACCAGCTGTGGAGCGTCGCTTCAGTGATGCTAAACAAGCTACTGAAGCGCTATACACTAACCCAGTGGTTCCATCAAACAACACCTCCCCAACTGGTCTGCCAGACACTGTTGTCCGTATCCATAAATCAGCAGAACAACTGATCATTGATATCCCCTCCCACTGGGAAATGATAGTGTTCAAACCCCTCAAACATGCCCTAAAACAAGCTAGAGGGGTGCTAAAGGGGGTATTTTCTTACTCACTACAGCGGTTCAAGACCTTAGAAAAGTCTAGGCAACACCGGATATTAGTTGGTGTTGGGTTGGGAGTAGTCGTAGCAATTTTACTTGACTTATTTAAGCACCTTATTCTTCAAATATTAGTAATTTTGTTAGCAATTCCAGTATCATTACTGCCTTTAGCTATCCCAATTTTTTTAGTGATGTGGATAACATCATTAAACTCAGAAAAAGACTTTTCTGAGGCAGTTCGTATTTGTTTTGATAACAAAAAATTTGAAATTACTAAGGCATCTTTGAGCCGCAAAAAATGGGATCGAGGAGAAAATTCACAAATTAAAGAGGTTTATATTACTGCCTATAGGGATGCACAAGGTAGATACCATCGGGGGATTGCGATCACTACTCAGGTAGAACGACCATCACCCTTTGGTCAAAAATCCCAAACCTACATCTTTGGCGAACAATTACCAGAAGCTGAATTGAATTGGTTAGTTGAAGAAATCCGAGCTTGGTTAGATATCAAATCTAGTGATTCATCACCAAATGCAGAAGGTTGAAAGTTTAAGGTTGAAGGTTGAAGGTTGAAGGTTGAAGGTTGAAGGTTGACGGTTTAAGGTTTAAGGTACAAGGTTCAAGGCAAAATAAAAAACCAATCAATACCGAAATTCAGCAACTCAGGACTCAGAACTCAGCTCATGGATGACATGAAAAATGCGAACAGAAACCCCATAATCGTGGATAAGACAACGGAACTGCCTCCCAATTCATAGGCTTCTGGCATCATGGTGCTAGCCAACATTGCCAAAATTGCTCCACCAGCAGTAGCCTGAGCTAAGGCTATGAATAATTCTGGGGTATGGCTTTCTAAAACATGACCTGCCACTGCACAGATTCCGCACAGCATCACCGCCCCCATCCATAACCCAAGAATCTGAGTGGTTTTAGTTCCAGCTTGTTTCATCCCAGTAGCACTGGATAATGCTTCTGGGAAATTGGAAATAAAAACTGCTAGTAAAAATGACAAGCTGAAGTGAGAGTCCCCAGCATTCATACCGATAACCGCAGATTCAGGAATATTGTCAATCAAGGTACCGATGACAATAGCAAAAGGAGCAGAATTCTTAACTAATTTTTCTAGTATAGCTGGATCTTCTCTAATTAATAGATCCAGTTCTGCTTGAGCAATCAACTGTTGTCGCCAACGGTCTAACTTATGTTCTACGGCCACCCTAGAGTCAGTGGCAAATTGGAGTCGGCGTGCTAAGGAACGGCTGAGAGCCCAAGCTAAGTGGGGAGACCAACTCAGCACATGATTAAAATGTTCTTGGTGTAGTTGATATAACTCCATGGGAGTTTGGGCAATAACAGTGGCTGAACGGGGTTCTCCCGTGAGCAATGACACTTCACCAAATACTTCCCCTGAACCCATAGTATTAATTAATTTTTCACCTCTGAAGACTTCCGCTTTTCCGTCCACAATCATATACAGGTGATCACCAGGGGCTCCCTCCTGACAAAGAATGTCTCCAGGTTGAGCATAGACTGGTTTGAGGTAGGGAACAATAGCGTGCTTTTCCTGGGAGGGAATATTTTGCATCACCTCCACGTGGGCAATGCGATTAAGTACATCGGATACCTGTTCCTGAGTATGCTCAATTAAATAGCGACGACTAGAGGCAGGTTTGCGTAGAAAACCACCGTGCTGGTCGATATATGTGGTGATTCCAGTAAACAGGCTACCCCCCACTAGGAATCCTAGCAGGAGGGGTAAAAATCCACCATTTTCGTAAGCAGGTATGGTGATTTCAAATGCGATCGCACAAATTAAGGTTCCACTACCAAATGCCATGATGGCAGCAGAAACAGTGCGGTTCGGCTGCCAGAAAACCCCAACTAAGGCTCCCAATGCCAAACTCGAAGCTCCTAATATACCTTGAAAAAATGCGGCGGTTGCCATAGGCGGCTGGCTGCTTCCAATACTGCTTATTTTATAGCTGCATACAATAGCTCGATACAAAGTATAAAGTCTGAAGACAAAAACCATGGATGCCAAAAAATTCAGCCTTGGCCTTGGCCATAGGCCAAGCTACTTGAGGTGCCTTTATCCTTCATCCTTTGGTTGGTAGGTCATGATCGATAGAGGAATACGGAATAGTGTAGTGGCTAGTTTGGACAAGCCAAACTTAAATTTAAGGGATTTAGGTAAGTCTTGCCAGGATACTGACACAAAACCGAAACGGGTGTAAAACGGCGTCAGCCAACCCATACATTCGAGATAAAGAGGGAACTCAGCCTCTTTGATTAAATTTTCCATCAGATAACTCCCCAAGCCCCGATTGCGCCACTTAGGTGCCACAACCAAACTCCCCAATTCTTGGGCATCGGGAAAGTTGCGCAATTGTCCACAAGCCACCACACGCCCCTCAAATTCAATCACCCGAAACTGGGTCCAACGTAACTGGGTAGGCTCTAGTTTAGCAATCAGAATTAATTTAAGAATTGCCCAGGTATCCTTGGCACAGGCAGGGCGGAAAATGCATCCTGGTGGTAACGATGGAGATGCTTTACTCATCAGCTGTTATAAATTGAATTTTTGTTCATGGTTGACCATCAACCGTCAACCGTCAACCGTCAACCGTTAAACCTCAACAACAAACCACTCAATAACAAAGCACTCAACAACAAACCATCAGCATCCCAATTTATCAGTTACCGATTTCATAGGTCAGTTGTGATCTCCGTCAGTCCTGACCCAATACAATTATTGCTACACTCAAAGAAAATTCTGTAGTGAATGCAAGAGACTGCTCAATATTCCTGTGCCTATTATGGTGAAACCATTTTGACCTTTGTAGATCTAAGCGCTGGTGAACAGCAATCCTATATCGAAGATTGTCAAGTCTGCTGTCGTCCAAATATTTTGTATGTAAGGGTAGATCAAGAAACTCTCGATATTGAGATTGACAGTGATTATGATGGCTAACTAAAAGGCAGATTGACCCAAGTTCACTCTTGGTAAGGATTTATGATTAGATTTGTGGCTAGCATGGTGCGTCTACCCAGAACCTTGCTACTGATAGGGACAGTGGCGAAACTCACCCATTTGCTCAATCTTAAGGTAAATGCCCATGCCCACTCATGCACTATTATGCTCCAAGCAGTTGCTAGGGGGACTATACGTTAACGAAGAGGAGCAACATTCGGTATTTCCTCTGAAACATACAGACGTTTACGCCAAAATTACCGGTCACCTGTCACGGGTAGAGGTGACACAGACCTTTGAGAATCCTTTCAGCCAACCCTTAGAAGCGGTCTATATCTTTCCACTACCGGATGAAGCAGCAGTGGATCAGATGGAGATTAAATTAAGCGATCGCATAATTGAGGGCAATATCAAAAAACGGGAAGACGCTCAAACTATCTACGAGGAAGCTTGCAGCCAGGGGCGGAGTGCGGGACTCTTAGAGCAAGAACGGGATAATATTTTTACTCAATCTCTAGCTCACATTAAACCAGGGGAGCAAATTGAGGTCACCCTTCGCTATACCGATCAGCTACAGTTCCAGGGGGGTAACTATGAATTTGTCTTCCCAATGGTAGTTGGCCCCCGTTTTATCCCTGGTACTCCCATTGATGAGAGTGGGGATACTGACTTCGTTCCCGATGCTTCCCGGATCACTCCACCCTTGATTCCGCCAGACATTCGCTCAGGTCATGATATTGGAGTAACCGTCGAGATTGACGCTGGAGTAGCAATTACAGAGGTTTATTCTACCTCCCATCAGATTAACATTGAACAACAGGGGCAAATCCTGCAGGTCAAACTGAGTCAGGAAGACACGATTCCCAACAAAGACCTGATTCTACGCTATGGGATTGCCAAGGAGCAAACTCAGACAACAGTACTTACCCACTCAGATCAACGAGGCCATCATTTTGCTGTGTATCTTATCCCTGCGTTGGACTATAGCACCGATGAGATTGTGCCAAAGGATGTGGTGTTCGTGATCGATACCTCTGGTTCTCAAATGGGGGATCCTCTGCTAAAGTCTCAGGAATTGATGCGTCGGTTTATTAATGGACTCAATCCCAAGGATACCTTTACCATTATTGATGTTTCAGATACTGCTACCCAGCTATCCACCAAACCCTTATCGAATACCCCCCAAAACTGTAGAAAGGCGATTAACTACATCAATCAATTAAAAGCCAACGGTGGTACTTATTTACTCAAAGGTATTCGTAACTTGCTGAATTTACCGGCTGCACCAGAGGGACGACTACGGAGTATTGTACTGCTAAGTGATGGCTACATTAGCAATGAGAATCAGGTACTAGCAGAAGTACAGCAACAGCTTAAACCGGGAAATCGCATCTATAGCTTTGGTGTCGGCAGTTCTCCGAACCGCTTTCTGCTGAATCGCTTAGCTGAAATTGGACGGGGAATAGCTAGAATCGTGCGTCAGGATGAACCAACTGAAGCAGTAGCGGAACAGTTTTTCCGTCAAATTAATAACCCAGTGCTAACCAATATTCACGTTACCTGGGAAGGCCTAGGGGAAGCGATAATTTATCCCAATCCCACTCCGGATGTATTTACCCAGCAGCCTTTGGTTATCTGTGGACGTATTTCTCCGATTCAAGAGTTCCAGGCAGAACAGTTGCAGGTTAGCAAGTTGAAGGTTAAAAGTTTGGAGAATAACCTACCGGACTCGAAGGCTACAGGCCAACAACTTTCAACCAAACAACATTCAACCCTAACCCCAAACCAACCTTGGCCAAAAGGCCACGCTACCCGAACAACCCCTACTGGTACTCTCAGGATTACCGGTACTAGGGCGGATGGTAGTTACTACGAGAAAAGATTTAACCTCAATTTTGATCAAGCCGACAATCCAGCCATTGCCCAGCTGTGGGGTAGAGCAAGGATTAAACACCTGATGCAGCAAATGTTGAGCTGTGAAACCAAAGCTGGGGTAGAGGCAGTTACGGAAACAGCGTTGAGTTATCAACTATTGTGCCAGTACACCGCTTTTGTAGCTGTCAGTGATCAGGTACCGGTTGCAGGAGAAAACCACCTCATATCCATGCAAGTACCAGTAACAATCCCAGAAGGAGTTAACTGGGAAGGCATGATCAAAAGTACTTTTGCTAGTGCAATTCAGGATAGACTCAGGCTACAGAAGTGCCGTTCAGGCTTGAGAGCAGGGGATAACGAGAGCAGGAGACAAGCAGCAATTGACATCAATTCCAAATTCTTGCCTGATGAGCAGGGGAAAAAGGGGAAACCGAAGAACTCTAAGATCAACCGATCGTTACTGTTTTCCCTCTCTCCCTTGTCTTCTCCCAACGCCTGGTCTTCTCCTATGCCAAGGTCTGTGTTACCAATAAGTGAATATAGGAAATTGGGGGTTAAAAGCAAAGCTTGGATTCAACAGTCAGAGTATAGGCAAAACAGGTACGAAGAATCTAAGGTAAACTGTGATAATGATAATCCCTATGATAACCATCAGGCATCAGAAATTATCCCTCAGGATTATATTCTTTCTAAGACAGTTCAGGATAGCCTCACTGATAATGATAATCCCTATGATAACCATCAGGCATCAAAAATTATTACTGAGGACTATTTCGGCACTCAATCACCAGATAATTTTGAATTGACCTTGGTCTGTCCTAGATTAATTAAAAAGGTGAAGTCAGAGATATTAAGCTCAGCGGCAATCAGCCATCACAGGTTACAGTTGGTCAGAGTTAAGGGATTAGATGAAATAGGGACAACTTGTTTAACTCAACATCTGCAAAGGTTGAACCTACCCCTAGGGGTAGCTGGTGAAATTGTTTTTGAGTTCCTAGTTCGTAGAGGTCGCGTGATCAGGGTGATATGGGATGAAGCAGCCTCTACTCTGACCGAATCCCAAATGATTGATTTGATTAAGCGATCGCTTTCTTGTTGGCGAGTTCCCGAAACCTCTGTAAAGAGCGTGTGTTTAACCTTACGGATTAACGAAGCTGCAACTCAATGACATCTTGCTTAATCGTGATATCATAATCTTGATAGAAATTGTGTCCTAGCAGTCCAATTGACAGGGATGGACTAACAGCAACCAGTAGGTTGTTAGCCACAATACCTCCTGCGGCAGCGGAGCCCAACCGACCCAGGGGTACATCAACTGTACCATTAGCTGTATCCATCGTGGCAGTTCCTTCTGGCTTCAATGCCAAAGCTTTTGCCATTTTTGGGGTAATTGTCACGACGGATGCTCCTGTATCAACCACCATTTCAAAGGTTCGTTTACCATTAAAAGTCACATCAATCACAGGAGTGTTATAAACTCGGCGTTTGATCGGGATTGTAATCACTCCTGAACTGTTTTGCTTTGATATGCCGCAAAGTTTGCCAAGGTCAATCAGATTGCCATTGGCATCCCGCATGAAACAGGGTAAATCGATTTGAGCCTTAGAAACAGCAGGAGTCAGGGTGCTGGTTGTGATTAAAAATAATGTTGTTAATAGTTGGATTGGTAAATAGGGTTTCACCTGATTTATCTACTCCAGTATTTTTGATTAGTACAAACTTTTAGGAAAGATTAAGGATGAAGGCTGACTCTGGACTTATCGCCTAATCCTAGATTACCCAGGGAAACTCTTAAACCAACACTACTCTTAGAGAGAGTTTATAGATACACTTTAATAATAGCTAATCGGTAATAAATCAATTAGCAGATAGGGAATCGTTGTTGGCTCGTTATCGGGAAAAGTTTGGGGAGTTATGCTGATAGCTGGCACTATTACAAAAAAACTTAATAAAGGAAGTCATAACAATCGATTTGAGTACTGAAATCGATGCAGCAAGGGAACAGGGGAGTCAGCGCCAGCTGCACATCGACCATCGGCCAGCAATCCCCACTAGGTCAGGGATTGCCCATTGGCGCACGCTACGCGATTGGCCGTAGGCCACGCTAAAAGCGATCGCCTTTAGTGCTCAAACAGTTGAGCTAGCAATGGGCTAACTGTCTATTGTGATAGTGCGATCGCACTCAAGTGTGGCCACTATCGGTTATTCAGAACTATCTTCTGCCACATTGGTGGACTCAGACTCTTCGGTCTCTACTGCCTGTTGTTCCGATATTTCCTCGACCACAGTAGTGGATTGATATTCCCTTGGTGCTACCGCCTTTTGTTCATAACTATCTTCGACCACAGTAGTGGACTCAGACTCCCCGGTCTCTACTGCCTGTTGTTCCGATATTTCCTCGACCACAGTAGTGAATTTATATTCCCTTGGTGCTACCGCCTTTTGTTCATAACTATCTTCGACCACAGTAGTGGACTCAGACTCCCCGGTCTCTACTGCCTGTTGTTCCGATATTTCCTCGACCACAGTAGTGAATTTATATTCCCTTGGTGCTACCGCCTTTTGTTCATAACTATCTTCGACCACAGTAGTGGACTCAGACTCCCCGGTCTCTACTACCGCTTCTTCCAATATCTCATCAACAACAGTAGTGGACTCAGATTCCCTTGGTGCTACCGCCTTTTGTTCATAACTATCTTCGACCACACTAGTGGACTCAGACTCTCCGGTCTCTACTACCGCTTCTTCCGAGATCCCCTCAACAACAGTAGTGGACTCAGATTCCCTCGGAGCTACCACAGGTTCCTCTGATGTAATGTCGAGTTCCTCTAGCGGTTCAGGTGAAGGGCTAGAGGTGACAGCGGAACGTCCGAAGAAAATGCCAAAGCGACTCCAGATGTTTAATTTTGGCTTTTCTGACGGTTCAGCTAGAGGGGTTACTGATTCAGCCCCAGTAGTTGCTTCCTCAACTGGTGCTGGGGTTTCAGTGGCAGGAACCAGATCTTCTGCTTCCAAAGTTGTTTCCAGCTCAGGTAGGTTGGGCTCAACCTCAGGGGTTGCTTCCTCCAGAATTATTGGCAGTTCACTGGGTGTTACAGATTCCTCTAGTTCTGGTATTTGCTCTGTTTCAGTACTGTCTAATTCCCCTGGTGGTGTAGTTTCTTCTTGTGTAGTGTCTTCTTCTGTAGTTTCTTGTTCTAGGGAAGTCGGTTCAGAGGTGAGAGGTTCTTCAACTATAGGAACAACCGAGGGTATTGGTGTTGGCTCTACTGTAGGCGAAGTAGTCAGTGATGGACTTGGAGCTGGTGTCTCTTCTGGTACAGGTATTGGAGTTGGAGGTGGCTGATAGTTGGGGTCTACAATACCACCAGCTTGCTCAGCCGAGAGTTGACCCAGTACTAGCTGGGAAAGAGTGTCTTCACCATTAGGCTGGTAGTTAATCACCTGTACTGTGTTGTTGAAAACATTCTTGACTGGGTTGCCCTCTTCATCGAGAAACTCTAACTCTACCCAGTTTTTGCCCTCTTTAAACCCTGTCAGATAAATCGATTCCCAACGGTCGAGTAGGAAACTTTGACCGTTCACCGTAACCCGAATCTGCCAATCAACACTATCATCATCTAGATTGTCTTGAGCCACTACCTGGAGAGGGGTATTACTCAAGGGGGTATTCCTCAAATAGAAGTCCAGCAGAATCGGCTCAGCTCCGTAGTTACCTTTTGGAGCGCTGTAAGTTAGCAGTGGCAGGGCTGGATCTGGGTTGTTGTCGTCAGTTTTAGTAAAGATATGAAATGTGGTCTGGGCATAGGCACCTTGATTTTTGAAGCTCTCATCCCAGGGGCGAGAGGCAAATGCCCGCAGGGTATGGGTGCCAGGGGATAAATCCTCTAGGATTAGAAGTTGGTCTAGGTCATAGATGGCTTGGTAAGGTTGGTTGTCCAGGATGACGTTCAGATGAGGACCTATACCTAGATCGGGATCTTGGAAAATTGGCAAGTCCTGAACCTGAAATTTCACTGATACTGTTGTATCTTCAAGCACCATGTCATCACCAGGTCTGACAATGATGACTTGAGGCTGGTAAGCCTCTAGGCTCTGACTAAGCTCTTGAATAGCTAGGGGTGGCCCTACTTCTGATAACTGATTAACTTGGTTGGTTTGGGAGCTGGCATCGATGCCAAACCGCTTCGATGTCTTGATGCGATCGCTACCGCAGGCCACCAGACCCCAAACTAAAATCGTTGTGATTAGGAAGAAAAAAAGTCTTTTCACCATGATTATCTGGCTGTTCCTACCCAACAAGCCATCTCCTTTGATCACCAGCCTTTAATCTTAACTTACAGGTTGACCTCTAGTCTTGCTCCTTGTCTTTAGGTGTTGGTCTATGAGCGTTGGGGTTGCCTATTGGCAGGATGATCAAGTCTGTTCTAACTTTCCCCCTCTTGGTGCGCATTTCCTTGGCAAGGTTACCTAGCCTGGGTCCCACCGCTCTTCCAAGTGTTCCGCTTTTCTATAAATCTTCCGCTTCTCTATCAACCATACCCCTACACCTTCAACCCTTGAGGGTCGTCCGTCTAGATCGGGGACACTTTTTTCAAAAAATATTTAGCATTTATTTACATTTTTTAACATTTTGAAAAAATTATCATTGAATTTTTCTATAGTTAGTTTTGATTTGTTGTGATGGCGGCTTAGACACAAACAGTGGTATACCTATTAATACTGCTAATTGAGAATAGTTAACGATTATCCAAAAAATTGTTAACTATTTTTAACTGAATTCAAAAAGCGCCTGAAGCAAGACCTATTATCTTCTAAGGGAGGTATCCGTTTTGACGTAAATTCAGAACAGGTCCTTGCTTCGGTTAGAAAGCAGTGATTAAAAAAGTGCTTTCTTATCCATAAAAATAAAACTCCCCTAGGGGTATTAGTCGTTCCTTGTCTAGAGAGGAGATTCCTCATGCCACTCGAGGTCGATAACGACCCGGTACCAGCTTCCTTTGAGAAGTGGGGTAAGCCAGGTCATTTTGATCGAACCCTAGCGAGAGGTCCCAAAACCACCACTTGGATTTGGAACCTTCACGCTAACGCTCATGATTTCGATAGTCATACCAGTGACTTAGAAGACGTTTCTCGCAAAATATTTAGTGCACACTTCGGTCACCTAGCCGTTGTCTTTGTCTGGTTGAGCGGCATGTACTTCCATGGTGCTCGTTTTTCTAACTACGAGGCATGGCTGAGTGATCCCACTAGTATTAAGCCCAGTGCTCAAGTGGTTTGGCCCGTTGTTGGTCAAGGCATTTTGAATGGGGATGTTGGTGGGGGCTTCCACGGCATCCAAATCACCTCTGGTTTCTTCCAGCTGTGGCGTGCTTCCGGTATCACCAATAGCACCCAACTGTACGCAACAGCTATTGGTGGTTTGGTAATGGCAGCCCTGATGCTATTTGCTGGCTGGTTCCACTACCACAAGAAGGCTCCGAAACTGTCATGGTTCCAGAGCGTGGAGTCGATGATGAACCACCACTTAGCTGTGCTACTGGGCTGCGGCTGCCTAAGTTGGGCAGGTCACCAGATCCATGTGTCTTTGCCCATCAACAAGCTCTTGGATTCTGGGGTGGCTCCTAGTGAGATTCCACTGCCCCATGAGTTCTTATTCAATCAGGGCTTGATGGCAGATCTTTATCCCAGTTTTGCTAAGGGCATAACCCCCTTCTTCACCCTGAACTGGGGCGTCTACTCTGACTTCCTCACCTTCCATGGTGGTCTGAATCCAGTAACCGGTGGATTGTGGTTGTCAGATACCGCTCACCATCACTTAGCTCTAGGAGTCCTGTTCATCATTGCTGGCCACATGTACCGTAATACCTACGGTGTTGGTCATAGCATGAAGGAAATTCTAGAGGCTCATAAGGGTCCGTTCACTGGCGAAGGACACAAAGGTCTTTATGAAATCCTGACTACTTCTTGGCATGCCCAGCTAGCCATTAACCTAGCTATGGTAGGCTCCCTGAGCATCATTGTGGCTCATCATATGTACGCGATGCCTCCGTATCCGTACATTGCCACAGACTATGGTACTCAGCTGTCCCTATTCACCCACCATATGTGGATTGGTGCCTTCTGTATTGTAGGAGGTGCAGCCCATGGTGCTATTTTCATGGTGCGGGACTATGACCCAGCCAAGAATGTGAACAACCTACTAGACAGGGCTATCCGTCACCGGGATGCAATTATCTCTCACCTGAACTGGGTGTGTATCTGGTTGGGTTTCCATGCCTTTGGTCTGTACGTTCACAACGATACGATGCGGGCTTTGGGTCGCCCTCAGGATATGTTCTCTGATACGGCGATTCAGCTACAGCCAATCTTTGCCCAGTGGATTCAAAACATCCACAACCTAGCGCCGGGAGGAACTGCTCCCAATGCTTTGGAAACCGTTAGCTATGCCTTTGGCGGAGGCATGGTAGAAGTAGGGGGTAAAGTGGCAATGATGCCGATTGAGCTGGGTACTGCGGACTTTATGGTCCACCATATCCATGCGTTCACCATCCATGTCACTGTACTAATTCTGCTCAAAGGGGTACTGTTTGCCCGTTCGTCACGTCTGATCCCCGATAAATCTGAGCTAGGCTTCCGCTTCCCCTGCGATGGTCCAGGTCGTGGCGGTACCTGCCAGGTATCCGGTTGGGATCATGTGTTCCTAGGCTTGTTCTGGATGTATAACTGCATCTCTGTGGTTATTTTCCACTTCAGCTGGAAGATGCAATCTGATGTCTGGGGAACAGTATTCCCGGATGGGACTGTGTCTCACATTGCCAATGGCAACTTTGCCCAAAGTGCGATCACCATCAATGGCTGGTTACGGGACTTTTTGTGGGCACAAGCCTCAAATGTAATCACATCTTACGGCTCAGCTCTGTCGGCATACGGCATAATGTTCCTAGCTGGTCACTTCGTCTTTGCCTTTAGCCTGATGTTCCTATTTAGTGGTCGTGGGTACTGGCAAGAACTGATCGAATCCATCGTTTGGGCTCATAATAAATTGAAAGTAGCCCCATCGATTCAGCCTCGTGCTCTGAGCATCACTCAGGGTCGGGCTGTGGGGGTAGCTCACTACCTCCTGGGAGGAATCGTCGTTACCTGGTCATTCTTCCTAGCACGCATCCTGTCAGTGGGATAACTGCTTACCAGGAATCGATGCCAAACCTTGAGTGGGATACCATAACCTGTGTCTCGCCTGTCGATACCCTAAGCAACCTGGAACTTCGGTTCCAGGGGGTTAATTAAGAAAAAACAATGAGCAGCATGATTGCATAAGTCTCATAGGTCAGCGAGGAGAATTTCCTTAAAGCATATGGCAACAAAATTTCCAAAATTTAGCCAGGACCTCGCTCAAGATCCGACAACACGTCGAATCTGGTACGGGATTGCCACAGCCCATGACTTTGAAAGCCATGATGGCATGACCGAGGAGAATCTATATCAAAAGATTTTTGCTTCTCACTTCGGCCATCTTGCAATCATTTTCTTGTGGACTTCTGGCACCCTGTTCCACGTCGCCTGGCAAGGTAACTTTGAAGAGTGGATTAAAGATCCTGAAACTGTCAAGCCCATCGCCCACGCGATTTGGGATCCCCAATTTGGCTCAGGGGCAATTGATGCCTTCACCCAAGCTGGTGCTTCTAGCCCCGTAAACATCGCCTACTCCGGTGTTTACCACTGGTTTTACACCATTGGCATGACAACCAATAACCAACTGCATGGTGGTGCCATGTTCTTGTTATTGTTGTCATCCCTATTACTGTTTGCAGGTTGGTTGCACTTACAGCCTAAATTCCGCCCCAGCTTGAGCTGGTTCAAGAATGCAGAGTCTAGGCTGAATCACCACTTGGCAGGTTTGTTTGGTGTTAGCTCCTTAGCTTGGGCAGGTCACTTGATTCACGTGGCTATCCCCGCATCTCGCGGACAGCGGGTTGGTTGGGATAACTTCCTGAGTGTCAAACCCCATGCAGCTGGATTAGGACCTTTCTTTACCGGGAATTGGGGAGTCTATGCCCAGAACCCAGATACCGCTGGACACATCTTTGGTACCTCTGACGGTGCAGGGACAGCGATTCTGACCTTCTTGGGTGGCTTCCATCCCCAGACTGAGTCCTTGTGGCTGACCGATATCGCTCATCACCACTTGGCGATCGCAGTGATCTTCATCATTGCCGGTCATATGTACCGTACCAACTGGGGTATTGGTCACAGCATCAAGGAGATTCATAGTGCCCACAATCCTCCAGCAAGTACTCCCTTTGGGGGCATGTTAGGTGAGGGTCACAAGGGTCTATATGACACTATCAACAACTCTCTCCACTTCCAGTTAGGGTTAGCTCTGGCTTGTTTGGGTGTGGTTTGTTCCTTGGTAGCCCAACATATGTATGCGCTGCCGTCCTATGCATTCATAGCCAAGGATCACACCACGATGGCAGCACTGTATACTCACCATCAGTACATTGCTGGTTTCTTGATGGTTGGAGCCTTCGCTCATGGTGCTATCTTCTTTGTGCGGGATTATGACCCAGAGGCTAATAAGAATAATGTGTTAGCCCGGATGCTGGAACACAAAGAAGCTCTGATTTCTCACCTGAGCTGGGTAACTCTGTTCTTAGGTTTCCACACCTTAGGAATCTATGTCCACAACGACGTCGTGGTTGCTTTCGGCACCCCCGAGAAGCAAATCCTGGTTGAGCCAGTATTTGCTCAGTTCATCCAAGCGGCTCACGGTAAACTGCTATACGGCTTTGACACTCTGCTGTCCAATCCCGATAGCTTAGCTGCTGGCTCTGGTGCAGCTTACCTACCTGGCTGGCTCGATGCCATGAACAGCGGAACTAACTCCCTGTTCCTGACCATTGGTCCTGGTGATTTCTTGGTACACCATGCGATCGCTTTAGGTCTGCACACCACCACCCTGATTCTAGTCAAGGGTGCCCTGGATGCCCGTGGTTCCAAGCTAATGCCCGATAAGAAGGACTTCGGTTATGCCTTCCCTTGTGATGGTCCTGGTCGTGGCGGTACTTGCGACATCTCTGCTTGGGATGCCTTCTACCTCGCCATGTTCTGGATGCTCAACACCCTAGGCTGGTTGACCTTCTATTGGCACTGGAAGCATCTGTGCGTCTGGCAAGGTAACGTGGCTCAGTTCAATGAGAACTCTACTTATCTCATGGGCTGGTTCCGGGATTACCTGTGGGCTAACTCTGCTCCGTTGATCAATGGTTACAGCCCGTTTGGAACGAACAACCTGTCGGTCTGGGCTTGGATGTTCCTGTTGGCACACCTAGTTTGGGCAACTGGTTTCATGTTCCTGATCTCGTGGCGTGGTTACTGGCAAGAGCTAATCGAAACTTTGGTCTGGGCACACGAGCGTACTCCTCTGGCTAACTTGGTTAGCTGGAAGGATAAGCCTGTTGCGCTGTCCATCGTTCAAGCTCGTCTGGTTGGTTTAACCCACTTCACGGTTGGTTATATACTTACCTACGCGGCATTCTTGATTGCCTCGACAGCTGGTGCATTTGGCTAATGGTTGCTGAAACTAGCTTTTTAGGTATTTAAATTGTAGGTAATTAATTGAAATCTCCTGCCTTCTGGTGGGGGATTTTTTATTATTTCCTCAGTTTTAGATCTACTGAATAGAATTGCATGGCTTGGCAGCATCAAAAATATAGCGCTATATAAAAAATGGTGTTCTGCGAATAATTTTGACAAAAAATATAAAATGTGGTAAAGAAAAGACAACTAGTGAATCATTTAAATGAACAACTATATCGCTCTGTTACTGATTGCCCCACAATCAGGTAACTCTGCTCTACTTCAATCCTGCCATGCAATCTCGACAGTAGTACTAAGTACTGAGGGGGTCAGGTCGTCAGGGGATCGCTGCTACTGTTTATAAATCACAAAGGTGCGCTTGACCTTGGCGAATTAAATTCGCCACGGGTCGCACCTAAAGAATTCGCAGATATATAAATAAGTACAGGACTTATCCATCCAGAAGTGTAAAACGTCCGTAATTCTGTGATCCGTAGTTCCGAGATCCGAACTTTTATGACAGACCTCAAGCCAAATGATTTACTTGATCGGCGTTATCGAGTAATTGATACCCTAGCCCAGGGTGGATTTGGAAAAACTTACATTGCCGAAGATACTCGCCGACCCACTAATCCCCAGTGCGTTATCAAACAACTGAAGCCACCTAGCAACCATCCCAAATCCTTGGAAAATGCCAGACGTTTGTTCCGAACTGAAGCCGAAACTCTAGAGAGACTGGGGAAGCATGACCAAATTCCAATGCTTTTAGCTTACTTCGAGGAAGATGAAGAGTTTTACCTGGTTCAAGAGTTTATTGAAGGAAACACCCTCAGCAGTGAAATCAAACCTGGTCAAAGCTGGTCTGAAAGCCAAGTTCGTCAAATGCTTCAGGAAGTCTTGAGAGCTCTCAGCTTTATCCACCAAAATCGAGTTATCCATCGTGATATCAAGCCCGATAATATTATCCGACGACATCAGGACAATAAGCTGGTTTTAGTTGACTTCGGCACAGTCAAGCAAATTCGCGGACCGAACAATCAGGTCAGTGGCACAATTGCCGTTGGAACCCCTGGTTATATGTCCACAGAACAAGGCAGAGGTAATCCTCGTGCCAACAGTGATATTTATGGTCTTGGCATGATTGCTATCCAGGCAGTAACTGGCTTAACGATTAATCAAATTCAAGAAGACCCTAATACTGGAGAAGTGATTTGGGAACCTTGGGCAAAGATCAGCGATGACTTAAAGAGGATTCTATCTAAGATGGTGCGCTACCATTTTAGGGAACGTTACCAGTCTGCCACAGAGGTTATACAGGCTCTGGAGTCATACCCACAAGTCTCAGTACCACAACACAAATCAGTACAACAGCCGACAATAATACAATCGACACAAATTCCGCAACAGAACTCTCCAATCCCCTCAACAGGGATTCCATCGATACCACAGTCTGGGCAACCTCAACCCACAGAGATTTCATTACCACCATCTCAACTTTCCCCAGCACCAGCCTCATCGCCGCAACCGTTTGGTGGGTCTCAGTCTTCCGGAGTTGGCTCTCAAAACCCTCGTCGGTTATTGCTTCCCATCGGTGTCGCCACTACTGTTATTGGCATCCTTATCTATTTAATCTGCTTATTTTTATTTAATAACACTCCCAAGACTACGGAGTCACCCAACCCATCACCTCTTGCTACGAATGCTCAAATTACTCCAACTTCAACACCTGATCAGAGTAATATTCAAGCTCGAATTAGCCTTGGGGAAAAGTCCCTAGTTAAAACAGAAGAGGTAGGCACTCCAAATCTGCAATTCCAAGCTGCAAAACAAAAGGGTATGGCAGCCATGGCTGCTGGGGATTATGACAAAGCCGTGAGTGACTTTGAAGCAGCAATTCGGAAATACCCCAACGCTCCTGAAACTCTAATTTATCTAAATAATGCTCGCATTGGTAATCAGAAATCCTATACTATTGCTGTAGCTGGACCGATTGCTACTGACCCCGATGGCACATTAGCAATTTTGCGTGGCGTTGCTCAAGCTCAAGATGAAATCAATAAAACTGGGGGAATTAATGGCGTACCCCTCAAAGTAGTCATTACGAGTGATGATCAAAATCCCGATACTGCTAAAAAAATTGCGTCAGCATTGGTCAACAATCCGGAAATATTAGCTGTAATTGGTCATTCCGCTAGTAGTGTAACCTTAGCTGCAGGAGAAGTATATAATTCCGGGAAACTAGCAGCTATCTCTCCCGTTAGTACTTCAGTAAAGTTGTCAAACTTTAGCCCTTATGTGTTTCGCTCAGTGCCAAATGATGCTTTTTCAGCCAGAGCCTTAGCTAACTACATGAACACCCAGTTGAAAAAGCAGAATGCAGCAGTTTTCTATAATTATAAGAGTGACTACAGCAAGTCTATCAAAACTGAATTTGTCACAGCCGTTTCCCTAGGAGGAGGACAAGTTGTTGATGAGGTTGACATCTCCAATCCAGATTTTAATCCTGCTATACCTGTAGAACAAGCGATTCAGCGGGGAGCACAGGTGCTATTTTTAGCTCCTAACTCAGCAGTTCTAGATCAAGCTTTGGAGGTTGTTAAGGTCAATGGTAAACGTCTAATTCTGTTGGGAGGAGATGTAATGTATTCTCCCAAGACCTTAGAGAAAGGTGCAGAAAATGCTGTTGAAATGGTGGTAGCTGTTTTTTGGGATATTGATAGCAACCCTCAGTCAGACTTTGTCCGTAAATCCAAAGCCCTTTGGAATGCCGAGGTTAACTGGCGCACAGCCATGGCTTACGATGGAACCCAAGCTTTGATAGAAGCCCTCAAACGTAATCCCACTCGTGCTGGTGTTCAAGAAGCCCTCTCATCCTCAGACTTTTTAGCCCCTGGAGTATCTGGTTCAATTCGGTTTTTGCGTTCAGGCGATCGCAATGGCTCAGTCCAACTGGTAAAAATTCTCCCGAATCAGAACACTTCCAGCGGTTACGATTTTCTTCCCATACCCTCTAATTAGTTTTAGGAGTTTTAGTTAGCTAATAGCTTACTATAATTGTGTAATAATTAACTAATAATTATCTAAATTTACCCTCAAGGTTCACGGGGGGTTAGGGGTTATCTATGTAGATAATTACAAAGGTGACATGCTCCCGATGCCGCCTTATTGCCACATAACCAGTCAATTGCTGTTGCTTGATAGAATCTGTTGACGTCTACAATCATTTTCTTCAACAGTTAAAACATCAATGCCTCCCCTAGGCAAGCCAGTGGTAATAGCACAGGATTCAATAAAATAAAAAGCCGGAATGAAACAAAATCAAGCCATTATTCAAGTAAAAGGATTACGACAGTATTACGATAAATTTGCTGCTGTCAATGGCATTGACTTTGAGGTGTATCCTGGGGAGATTTTTGGATTGATAGGCACCAACGGTGCTGGTAAAACATCCACAATAAAAGCGTTAGCTGGGGTACAAAAAGTAACGTCGGGAATGATTCGGGTCATGGGACAACCACCAGCAATGGTAAGGTCATCCCTAGGATACTTAACACAACAGTTTTCACTGTATTCCGATTTGAGTGTGGAGGAAAACCTCCGTTACTACGCTAAAATGCGTCGTCTACCCGAGCAAATCTTTCAATCTCGCCGAAAGCAGTATCTCCAATGGTTAGCCCTTAAGCCTTTTGCTGATAGATTAGCAGGACATTTATCAGGGGGAATGAAGCAAAAGCTGGCTCTATGCTGTGCATTGATTACCCAGCCCCAAATTCTACTGTTAGATGAGGTCTCTACTGGTATTGATGCTGTCTTCCGCCGTGAGATTTGGAGCTTTTTAGCAAAAATTGCTCAGCAGGGAACTACTATTGTGGTGGCAACCCATTATCTAGATGAGGCAGAACGGTGCGATCGCGTTGCCTTAATCCACAACGGCACCATTCAACAAATTGGACCTCCAGAAGATTTGCGTGCCAGTATGGAATTATCTTGTTTTGAGGTGGTGCCTGAGGATCCAATGTTGGCATCGGGGCCAATTTTTGCCGCAACTGAACAGGCTTTGCAAAATGCGATCGCAAATAACCATACTCCAGTTGTAGATCTCAAACCCCTGGGGGATCGCATGATAGTTTTTGTCAGCAAACAGGCTATCTCTGCAGAGGAGGCCATACAACAAATATTACATCTTCACCAACTACCCTCAGCTCGGATACAGCCTGCCAATCCTACCCTGGAGCATGTCATGGCCAATCATTTGCAGCGATCCTCAGGGGTAAAGGCAAGTCTTCCAGGGTTGTTATCTACAGTGTCCCAGAGATCTTCACCACCCCATAACTCAGCTTCTAATGTTAATTGGATAGTGAAGGTAGATCAGGTCAGCAAGGTTTATGGTACTTTTCAGGCCGTGCGATCGCTAAGCTTTACTATTAGTCGAGGTGAAATTTTGGGACTGCTCGGGGCCAATGGTGCTGGCAAAACGACACTCATGAAGCTCCTATGTGGTCTGCTGCGCCCCAGTAGCGGAAAAATTTGCTACACATCTGAGCATTTGCCACCCCATTCACCCTCAGTAAAACAAAGAATTGGCTACATGAGTCAGAAATTGACGTTGTATCCAGACTTAACCATCCTAGAAAATTTGTCTTTTTTTGGTCGAGCTTATGGAGTTCCTCGTCAGCAACGTAATGCTCGCATCGATTGGATACTTCAGACTTTTGGCTTAACCCAGTCCGCTAATCAACGACTTAGAAATCTATCTGGGGGGAATAAACAGCGAGTAGCTTTCGGAGCCGCTATTCTACACGAGCCAGATATCCTGTTTCTAGATGAACCTACCAGTGGCATGGATATTCTGGTGCGACGGCAGTTCTGGCAAATTCTTCAGGGGTTTGCCCGCCAAGGTACAGCGATTGTTGTCACTACCCACTCTATGGAAGAGGCGGAATACTGCACTAATTTGCTGTTTATGCGGTTGGGAGAGCTAATTCTGCAAGGGTCTCCTGCCGCTATCAAAGCCCAGCAAACCGTTACCCTCGTAGAAATTTTGTCTGCCTCTCCCAAAAACACCCTGTATAGCTTAGAACAACAATTTGAGCCTTGGCGCATGGTATTTATGGGCGATCGCATCCAGATGATTCTGGATCAGCCGTCACATATGTCCCAGCTACGGAATTATCTAGCTTCGGTAGAAGTCCAACCTCACCAAATCACTCCCATCCCCTTCTCCTTAGAAGCAGCGTTTCTCAACATTTCACAACATCCTAAGAAAAGGTAGCGCGATGGACAGGATTTTGGCTCAGTGCATCAAAGAACTGGCGCAATTTCGTCGCGATCGCCTAGGGGCAGCATTGGTATTCTTGTTGCCTTTAATGACCATGCTGATTTTTGGCTTTGCCATTCGCCTTGAAATTAAGGATGTACCATTAGCCGTCAGAGATTTTGACAATAGCCCCCTCAGTCGAGCCTATATTGAGCAGGTTTTTGCCACTAATCAGTTTAAGCCTGTAGCAGCTACCACAACCGATGGTATAGATTTGCTTGATCGGGGCATCGCTCAAGCAATAGTGGTTATTCCTCCCGACTTTTCACGGCAATTGAAAAAGGGAAAAACCAATGCCCTCCAGGTTTTAATCGATGGCACAGATGTGAACAATCCTCGGGTCATCCAGAACAGCCTTCGTGCTACCACTCAATTTTTCTTGGAAAAGCAAGGTTTTCAGACTCAGCGTCCCGATGTTTTCGCTCATACCCGTATCTGGTTTAATCCGGGTCGAAAAGAATCTCTTTTTATTGTGCCGGGTGTTTATGCCGTCATTTTATTTAGTTATCCTGGTTTGATAGTAGCAATGGCGGTGGTACGGGAGAAAGAACAAGGGACGTTAGTTCAGGTCAAAGCATCAGGGATTAGTGCTTGGGAGTTTCTTCTGGGGAAGGCTTTGGCCTATGTACTGATTGCCATTGGCGAAGCGGTACTGTTGATGGGGTTGGGGGGGTTGCTGTTTGACCTTTGGCCAGTAGCAAATCCTTGGCCGCTGCTAGTGGGCACTGGGCTGTTTTTGATGGTCAGTGTGGTTTATGGACTGGTAGTTGGCGTTTATTCCAAGCAAGCCTTGGTTGCTGTGCAGAGTGTTATGAATACTGGACTTTTAATGTCTACCTGGCTGTCAGGTTTTATTTACCCTGTGGAAAATATTCCTTGGCCACTGTCACTGGTTGCCAATGTCGTGGCAGCTCGTTACTATATTGAACTCACCCGAGATGCATTTGTAGTAGGTGTGGGCTGGCTTCGTATTGGCCATGTTATTCCTATTCTATTCCTGCTGACAATTGGAATGTTCATGTTATCGTGGTGGCGAATTCGGCAGATATAGAAAACCGTAATCCAGCATGGCGAAGAGGAAGCTCGGATTTTTCCCAGGTAAAGGTGTTTGGGCAGTTGTTCTCAAGGAAATGACCAATATCTTCCGCGATCGCCAGCTTATTACCACAATTGTCTTGGTACCAGTTTTTTTCGTGATGTTTTACGGCTTTGCCCTTAACCCCAGTGTTGAACAGGTTAGCTTAGGGGTAGTGGACTATGCCCAGACTTCAGCCAGTCGAGAGTTTGTGGCGACTCTAACTGCTAGTGATGTGGTTGTGCCCACTGTACAAACTTTACAAGAAAAGAATTTAGAGCGATCGCTACTGGCAGGAAAAATCAAGGTTGCTCTTGTAATTCCGCCAGAGTTTGATCAGCAACTCTCTCAAGGTAACTTAGCTGAGGTGCAACTCCTGATTGACGGTGTTGATGCTAATCGAGTCGGTATTCTTCAGGGTTATTTGAGCCAAATCATCCGTCAGTATCGCTATCGTAATGACAATTCCCCTGACTCTTCCCTGATTAATCTACAGACAACTATTCTATATAATCCCGGACTGGTGAGCAGTTGGTATTTTGTGCCGGGGGTATTGGGGGTAATTTTGACGGCAATTAGCACTTTTGCAGCTTCCTCCACCATGACAGCAGAAAAAGATTATGGCACTTTTGAACAACTTTTGCTTACTCCCCTACTTCCTTGGGAAGTGCTTCTAGGCAAACTGCTTCCCCTTTTGGGGATTATCCTAGTCATGGTGCTAATCACAAACGGGTTTAGCCAAGTTGTCTTCAACCTACCATTTCGTGGTAGTTGGCTAATGTTTATGACTAGCACAATTGTTTATATTCTGCTGACATCTGAACTAGGACTAATCTTAGGTCTGCTAAACCAGAATATGCTACAAGCATTCCTGACCACGCTTTTTATTAATGTGCCTCTAGTGCAGTTATCTGGAGCTTACACCCCCATTGAAGCCATGCCTCCTTTGTTTCAAGGATTGACCCTTCTAGATCCACTGCGCTATTACATCTTTATCCTGCGTAGTGTTCTACTAAAAGGAATTGGGTTTGATATGTTGTGGCAACCCTTACTTTTACTGGTGATAGTAGCCGTAGGATTGTTTATCCTATGCTTGTATCTTTTGAAGTGGCAAAAGTATCATAATTAACCTGAATTCGGGATAACTTAACCTGTGATTAACAGTAGAAGTTAGGCACTTTCTCGCATAGATTTGGGCTTGAATAAACGTTTACCTCTCCGCAGAATTAGCTGATTTAAGGCATTGATCGTCTTAAACCAACGGGAATGGCTGTGCAAAATATGACGGTAGGGGATAGTGGTTTCTGCTATCATATCCACTGAAGAGGAAGTCCAAAACTTGGGAAACCAGCGATGGAGTGTGCGATCAAAAACGTGCTTCAGCAACATTAGATATCCTAAATAAATATTTAAAGGAAACAGGCTATCGCTCATTTGGTCTAGGGCGATCATATCGGGGCGACGGCGTTGGGTATATTTAGGGACAGCTTGGGTTAAGTCATCATCATATTTATCTAGCAGTTGGTTAAACACTAGACCATCTTCGAGAGCCGCACTGCATCCCTGGGCTATCATGGGTGAAACGGCGTGAATGGCATCTCCCACTAGCAAAATACTATTGCCAAAGTGGTAGCGACTACACCTCACCGTTGTGGTTTGGAAGAAAGGCTTCTGGGCAAAAGCATCGGCTTCTTCAGGTGAAATCAACTGGCTGAAATCCCCCATATACTTTCTGAAGAAGGTTAAAACGTCTGAACCCGATGAGATATTGGCTAAACTATTATAACCCCGAGTAAAAGAAACTAAAGCATTGTAAGTCCGATCCGATTTGGATATACACAGAAGAGTTCCAGACGATCCCAAAGAATACAAATGAACACTATCCCTATTTAATTTCAACTCAGGGTGATTTTCAGGACAGCGCAGCGTTAAAACTTTAATATCAACTGGACTTTTGCGCAGCTTGACCTCAAGACCGGTTTTATGCTGTAGTATATTTCTCACTGTAGACCGTACTCCATCAGCCCCAATCAACAAATCATAGGCTTGGCATGGTTGATAGCCTGAAGCTGACTGAAAAACAGCCGATTTTGCTTCTAGATCGACAGCTATACATTCGTGTTTGAAGTGTATCTTTAGGCAACTAGCATCATAGCGTTTGGTCAAGGTTTCTAAAAAAAGATTGGTGAGGACATTGCGCTCGATCAGGAGTCGAGGTTGTTTGCGCAAAATAGATTGAACCACTCCACGGGAGTTACGGATTTCTTGTCCCAAAGCAATTGTTCCCCGTTCTATTGCCAAGGACTCTAAACCAAGTTCACGAAGGGCGGCTCGTCCTCGAAACCCAAGCGAAATAACATAGGAGCGAGCAGTTGACACAGCATTAAGTCTTGGATCAGAGCGTTTTTCATATAGCTCGACACAATATTTACTGTCACGTCGCAACAAATAGTGAGCCATTAATAGTCCGCAGGGTCCAGCACCAACAATGATTACAGTTTTCATAAAGTCCATTTTATAAAATTGTTTTATTACTATTCCTCCATCATGATAGTTACTTAAATTTTCAGGTTATACATTGATCTTCGTCACACAAAACTATTTATTTTTATGCTATACTGGGCTTTTACTGATAAGTAAAAATTATGTAATGTGGAAGCTGTTTTTAAACAAGGGCTTCCACATGAGCTTAACGAGGGAGTCTCAAAAAGTTAGGGAGCTTTCTAAGAGACTAATAGCGCGGTTTACTAGATCAGAATACTGTAACTCTCCAGAGAAAAGTCGGGTCATGGTAGCAATAGCGGAAGGTCGTTGCAATACTACTTGATAACCTAGTTTCGGGAAACGCCAAAATACTTGGGCTAATCTTTGAGCTGAGCTCATCTCCTTGCCCCATTCTTGACTTATAGTTTCGCTATATTGTTCTAAAGCATCTATCTGATTGGCTAGTGCCTTATGGATAGCTTCTGCAGCTTTCATCCCACTAAAAATCGAAGGACGGATGCCTTCAGCGGAGAAAGGATCTACCACACAAGCTGCTTCTCCAGCTAAGACTGCATTTTGGGTGTGTAGCTTCTGATCACCATTCCACAGGAATATAGGATGACCAGATTCAGTAGCAGTAGCTAAATCTAGCTTAAACATCGTCCCATAATCTCGAATGATATTTTTAAAATTTTGTGCTTTACGTTTTTTTCCAAATGCCCCTGCCCCCAAAGAAAAACCATCTGCCTTGGGAAAATTCCAGACATAGCCATTTTGAGCCAAACCCAACTCAAAATAAATATTAATATCTGTTTGATTTTCTACTGGTATTTCTAGTTCTAATGCCCCTGCTACTAATTTTTTTTGTCGCTGAAAACCTAACCATTTGCTCATTTTACCTTTGGAGCCATCAGCAGCAATTAAGTAATGTCCTATAAACGATTCTTGATTGGTATTAATTAACCAGCGATCGCTTTTAAATTCAATGCCGGTAACTTCCGTATCATCTTGAACTTTTGCACCATTTTTTTGTGATTGTTGCACTAAAAAATGATCAAATATATCTCTTCTGACCATCCAAATAGGATAACTTTTGATATCAACTTGAATCGCATTTTATTTATTATAAGTAAAATAAGCGGCATTTGTTTTCAGAGATATAGCAGGACTAAAATCAAAATCAAACCATTCTTGAATTACCGAAGATACACCACCACCGCAAGGTTTGTAACGAGGTAAAGATGCTTTTTCTAAAACTAAAACAGAATGTCCCTTTTTTGATAAATGATAAGCAGCCGTTCCCCCAGCAGGCCCTGCACCAACAATAATACAATCAAATATCTTTGTCATGCCCCCAAATCTCCTATTTTTAAACAATGCCGGACTCTGGGCTCCTGAAGCAACAGAATCAAAATTACTTTAATGCTATGATAATCTTAAGTCATCCATAAATAGGAATTTAATTTACATTCAATTCAGTAATAATTTCCGCATCTGCTGGCATTCCTGGTTTAGCAAACCCCCCAGGATTATCAATAGTTAGTTTAATGCCAAAGACTTGTCTGATCCGGTCTTCTCGAAAATAGATATTCTCCGGAGTAAAGGATGCTTGACTATCAATAGTAGTCACTGTAGCACTTAAAGGTTTATCTGGGTCTGAATCAAGAAATACCTTGGCTTTCTGTCCTACTCGAATTTTGCCAATATCTCCTTGAGGAACGTATCCTCGTAGATAAACATTGTTGGGATCGATCACCGTTAAGAGTGTTTGACCAGCACTAACTATTTCTCCCGGTTCAACCAGACGAGTAATAACCACACCATCAATGGGACTGGCAATTTCTAGATCACTTATTTTGCTTTTAATTTCTTGTTGGAAAGCTTTGGCAATCTCAACTTCAGCTTGAACCATAGCCAGTTGTAAACGAGCCTGGGCTAACTGAGTTTGTAATCTGCTCAGTTGTGCGTTGATCATGTCTGGGTTGAGAGTAGAGGTTTGGGCTTGTACTAACTGACCCTCTGCTACATTTACTAATTTGCCGATAGCATTAACTGATGCTTGAGTTGCTTTAACAGTTGCTTGGGCTTTTTCAAACGTTGTCTGAGCTTGGTCAAATTGTTGTTTGCTTACGGCTCCCTGCTCCACCAATTGAGCAAAGCGATCGCGATTAGCTTTCGCTAAGTTTAACTCAGATTGAGCTTCTTCTAACTTAGCAAAAGCTTCATTAAGTTGAGCAACATTAGCTGCAACTGATGCCTCAGCTTGTAAGACTTGACCTCTGGTATCTTCTTGTGATTTTTTGAGATTTAGCTCAACCTCCAGAATCTGACTTTCGACTAAATTGATTTGCAGACGGGCTTGAAGTTCTTGTTGCTGAGCAGAAACTAAACGAGCAGTAGCACCTTTTAACTGAGCTTGAATTTCTTGATCGTCAAGCCGCACAATGTTCTGATCTTTGTTTACTTCTTTCCCTTCCTGCACAGCGACAAAATTAACTCTACCTCCAACTTTCGTCCCAATATCAGTTTCGTCCCCCTCAATCCGACCACTTAGTAGGATTGTTCTATCTTGGGATGTTGATACAAAATACTTGCTTGATACAGGTATTCCAGCTAAAATTAAACCCGATAGAAGCAGTAGTAAAGGATAAATTTGCTGCTTCGGCTTGATAGTTTCCTGATTTTTGGCATTTTCTTGATATAAAAATATAGATTTATCCATAAAGAGTTATTTTTTTGTTTTTCACAAATACATGGGGACTAAAATCGTAACTTATAGCACTACCCATTAAGGTTAGGAGATTTATAAAAACAGGAAAAGCTATTATAATCAGCTCTTGCCTCTTGCCTCTTGCCTCTTGCCTCTTGCCTCTTGCCTTGCGCGTAGCGCTATATTGACCAAATTGCCACGCAAGCTACTCCTCAATTTGAGAAGGAAAACCTTTAGCTTTTCAACTTAAAATGTCTGAAAATTTTCCTATAAGTCACCCTACTAGGGTGCTAATGATGCTTGCTTAAGCGATTGTATTGAAAATTTTAGTGGGCTGTAGGGCACCAGACCTAACCAACGAGGATGTGCTGAAGGCATTACAACTCCTTCAACACCAGTTAGTCTAAAGTCCAGAATAATGAATTATATAATCAACCGTTAATCAAAAATGACTTGTATGACCATTGAAGTGCTGACTATTGGTTTCAGACATCCTTTGAGGGGATATTCAGCGATCAACACTCAACACTTAATACTCAATTTTGAAACACCGAATCCCCTGCTTCAACCCGGAGATTACCTATTTTCCAACCTAGATAAATTGGTCCATTCCCATTAATTGGTTTGTATAGGTCAACGTGTTTTGACCAGTCATGTTTATTACCATTTCGGATCAGACTTGGCAAGTCATTTTTAGGATTGTGGGTCAGTTGAAGACTCTCACCAGTGCTACCAATCCACTGCACTTTACCTAGGTCAATTTCACGTAAATCTAACTGACTTTTTTCCTTAACTGCCTGTTTAAAATCCTCATAGTTACCATGAGATTCTTCTTCTCCCACTTCTAGAGCAAAGCCAGCATAGCTATTGCCTAGGGTTGTTGCCTTAAGAGTTTTTTCCTGACTATAGAGCTGGGCAAATTTCTGGTTCGGTATAGCCACCTCAGTATAGGTATCCAAATTAATCGAGCGAATCGCTAACCAGGTTTTCTCCAGTTTAAAGAACCAAATCCCGTCTTCTATTTCTGCTTGAGCCGTCTTAGGTAATTGGAAAAAGAATGGTCTATCCTTAGCTGGTCTTAACCAAAGAACTAGGTTACGGTATTGCCCAACTTGGTCTCCCTGATTTTTTCCTGGCTTCACCCAAGCGCCACCAGTATTAGCAACAAAAAAATCCACACCCCGCTCTTGATTGTATGCCATTAGCTTGAATGGCCCGACATCACCAGCGGGGAACTCACCAGCCAAACTCCCCAACTGATAGGTATGACCAAAAAAGGTCGTTTCCCAATATCCTGGTTTATCCTCACCTCCAGGTTTCCAATTTTCGTAGACTGGTTTACTCGCCAGAATTTCCACAGGCTTCTGAAACTGCTTACGAGCTAACTTTACCACCGCCTGGGGAGGTCGATAGGCGCTAGTAATTACGTGAATCACATCCCGTTCTGGCTTAGGATTGACTAAGGTAACATCGCCAAAATAAACCCAGAACAGACGGGCAGCACTGGCCCCGTACACCACATTACTTTTGCCTTGACACTCCCCGGTCTAAAGACGCGGGGATTCTTTGTTCGCAGACTCGACTTGCTTAACCAGGTCGGAACCAGGAAAAGTAGAGGCCAAATCTCCCAAAACGTTCGGATCTAGGATCCAGGTTCCGGTGTGCCCCACCGTACCCAAGGCTCTCTTGAGGATATTGATGGCAGCGTTGTGGTCGCGGTCTAATTGACAACCGCATTTGCAGGTGTGAGTCCTAGTTGATAGAGACTTTTTTACGACCTCACCACACTCAGAGCAGTTCTGGCTAGTGTAGGCGGGGTTGACTGCAACAGTGACCCTGCCAAACTTAGTTCCAAAATGCTCCAACCATTTCCTAAACTGATACCAACCCGCATCATTAATAGACTTGGCCAGACAATGATTTTTAACCAAATTCCTAACCCTTAGATCTTCGTAGGCAACCAAATCGTTAGATTGGATTACGCAACGTGCCAGTCTCTTGGCGTGTTCTTCACGTTGCCGACTTATTCTAAGGTGTGTCCTACCTAGTTTATTAACAGCTTTCTTGCGGTTGGATGAGCCTTTATTTTTTCGAGATACCCGACGCTGATAAAACTTTAAGCGCTTTTCACCAATCCGATAAAACCGGGGGTTAGGTTCAGTTTTTCCAACGGAATCCGTGTAGAAATCCTTCAGCCCGACATCTAACCCGATGGCTGTTCCAGTTGGCTCCAGTTCTTCCGTTATGTCAACTGAAACACAGAACTGGACATAGTAGCCATCAGCTCGTCGAACTATCCGAACCCGCTTAATTTGCTTCTTATCAAAGCGCCACAAGTCCCAATTACCCTTGAGTTTGAGCTTCCCAATTCCCTTCTTGTCCCTGAACACGATCGACTTTTTATCTGGGGACAATTTCCAGCCAGACTGTTTGTATTCAACCGATCTGCCACGCTTTTGGAACTTTGGGAAACCTTTTTTTTCAGGTACCTTTTTTTTGCAATTGTCAAAGAACCGAGAAATTGATGACCATGCCCGTTCAGAACTGGCCTGACGAGCAGTAGAGTTCAATTCATTAGCAAACGGGAACTGATGGGCTAAAACTTTGCTGTATTTCGACAGATCGTATTTATTGACGCCCTTGTTGTCCATCCAATATCTGAGACAACTGTTTCGGATAAAACGGGCTGTCCTAATCGCCTCATCAATAGCCAAATATTGAGGTTTTTTGCCGTATGCCTTGAACTCCAGAATGATCATCAGTCTGGACCTTTAACTGCTTTATTTTATTCTACAAGATTCCGGAAAATCTCTGAATATTTTTCACGGCGGCTAAAGCCACCATCTCGCTTTCATCCCCAGTCTTTAGACACGGGGCTGAAAGCATCGTTGATTCTTTGTAATCCCGCTTAGTCGGTCCACCAAAACCACCTCGATAATATTTCACTGCTGCCGCCGCTGACATCCAATCTAGAGCCGCTTTGGCCAGTTGTTTCACCTCCGGCTCCTTCGCAAAGTCGTAGAGATTTATGTAAGCCGCAAAGGTGTGACCATGGTAAGTCTCTGAGTCCCACTCTCCCATACCAATGTTGTATAGCGCCCAGACATAGCGCTGAATTTTCTTTTTATACAGACGCCTAGTCTCTTCATTTCCGGTTTCCTCCGCCATCAGATAAACGGAAATCTCTCGCATTGCCCGGAGATTGTCCGTGTTGCGTCCATCCACCCAACTTCCTCGCACATCCGGTCCCCAACCATCACCACCTTTTCCCTTACCATAAATGGGGTGAGGACGCCCATTGGGGTCAGTTTCTGTCCAGGTTTTGGCACCGTCAAACATTCGCTGTTTGTAGGTCGGGTCGAGAAATTGCCCAAAGAAGAAGTATTTTCGGATTTGTCCTTTGAGAGTGAAAGCGTAATAGTAGTCAATACCCTCAGTATGTTGGTTATCTTGAGCTTGGGCATCTTCTGATTGCAGAAACTCTAGGGCTTTGTCCCGATTGCCAACAATAAAATCAAACATGGCATAGGGATAAGACCGCTTCTCATTTTCCCCGTAGTTGTTGCCATAACCTAACCCATCGTAGTACTGAATTGCCTGGTTGGCTCGCACCCAGAATTCTGATTCCAATTCAGGAGTCCACTGATTCCTATACTTGGTAGCAATCGGTAAGGGTTCAATCTGAATTAGATCAGTAACAGATCTGCTAATCACTGGTTTAGCATCTGACGCTGGTGTGGTCGGTATAACTTGGTGGGTACAGCCCAAGACAGCGCCAGCGACAACGAAAGCATTGCTTAATAATGGAATGATTTTAAGAGTGAGGTGGAATGGGCATCTTGGTGGAACTGGCATCTTGCCAGTTTCAAGATATTTTCGGGCGGGCAGGATGCCCACTCTACTGCTATTCATGGGAAGATTCAGCCACGGGACAAAGGAAGCTACTAGTAAGTGACGAGATTTCCGAGATTTCACCAGATTTCACCAATTGTAGCGATTGCTCTCAATTCTTACACAACAACCAAAACAGTACACCTGAGCGTCAACCCTAAATTAAACATCGGCACTTCACAATTTTTAATCATGGGCAATGGGGCTCAGAATGCCCAGGGATTGACACATTCAGGATATAGTCATGTTCGATTTACTATTTGCTCGCAATTTGGCCACTACACTAATCATACTCACTGTGTTCATTCTTGGCTTAGACAAGTTGTATCGGCAGGATCAAAACCCTGGAAAACTCCAAAGGGTTCAGCACATAGAACAGGCCCTTCGAGTCGGATTTGCCCTCAAGGCAACTCAATTCCGTTGACCTTCCCTGAACTAGGTGTGGAATAGGAGCCAGTTCCCTAGTTCGACCCAAGTTACTGGTTTGTCAGATGGCTGTGAATATTAGTAGACAAGAACCCTATAGTAACCATGGATAAGGCAACTACGTAATTATTCGTAGGCCACTATTGCGAGTGGCTCAGAGATTTCCGAGATTTTGCGGATACGGTTTACTGTCATTTCCGATTACTGTTGTATATGGTAGTTTTAACCTTTTGCTGCATCCCCCTGGGGCACCCAACCGCCCATCAGGGGTTTTTTGTATTGAGTGTGGCTAAATTTTATCAGTTATAGTATGCTGTAGTCTTAACTGTAATTGCAGGAGAGTGCAGTGGGGAGTAGGAATCGGGTTTTGATAATGTCTCAATTAGGCTAACCGTCCCTACCCCGTCTTATCCACTAAACTCAAGGTCTCCCAAGGTTACTCCACTTTTAATAATCGGCTAAAAATTCAAGCTAGACTAGTATTAGCCGGTAAAATACCTAAAGTTTTCCATATAAAGGACAATCCATTTTAAGCTTTTTAATTTTTGTAGCCCTATAAGTTAAATTAAAATGTGATATGATAATTTTTTATTTGTTTTTAAAATATAAAAAATTATCTATGAAATTATTATAATAATCAGTAAAATACCACTACTAATAAATCCGTAAAAAATACTGACAATAGGGTTGCTTTTATTACTATAAATAAAGAGTTAGTTTATTTATAGTAATAATTTTATTAATAATTAAAAATATTCGGTTAAGCCTGCCATCAAAAAAAGCAAAAAACAACTGATATAGAAATCCTAATAAAAACGTGATAAACATCAACAGGAGGATGGGTGGATTCTTCCCCATCTTCCCCATCTCGATCAATCATCCCCCTACAGATGCAACGCTCCCGATTTATCTGTGGGGAGTCGTCAAGTCGCTTGACCGTAGGTCACGCTGCGCGAACGCTCCAATTCAAAGTTCAAAATTATTAATTCAAAATGATTCGGACAATTCTAGATTTTTAATTTTTAATTTTTAATTTTTAATTCCCCGGGGGGCTTGTACCCGGAATTAATTAATTCAAAATTTGTTCAATGTCTTGATGCAATAGCGAGTGGGGGAAACCACGGCAATAGCGAGTGGGGGGAACCCCCAAGACCGCGCTGCCTCCCCAAGACCGCGCTGCATCGCTTCTAGATTTTTAATTTTTAATTTTTAATTTTTAATTCCCCAAAGGGGTCAAAGCTAACAAGTTCTGATGGTACAAACCCCACTAAAAACCAGAATTACGGGCTTGCTCCATCAACTGCTCAGCCCTACGTCCCCACTGGGGATTACCTTGGCTATTGTAAAGGTCTCTAGCATACTGCAAGACTTCCAGAGCATCACTAAATCGGTTTTGGCGCAGAAATACTACACCAGCACCATAATAGGCATTAGCGTAGTTCGAGTTAGCTACCGCTGCTTGCTGGAAAGCTGCCAGAGCACCATCCAAATCTCTCTGATTAAATAAAATTCCCCCGATATTGTAGTGGGCTTCGGGGTATTTGGGATTGATTTTGATCGCTTGCTCAAACGCCTTTTTTGCTTCCTCCAGCTTGCCCTGTTGCCTATAAATCAGTCCCAAATGATATGCCGGTTCGGGAGCATTACGGCTAAATTCCATTGCTTGTTTAAATGATGCGATCGCTTGTGCGGGTGTTCGCAACTGGGACATAACTAGACCCATGTTATAGTGAGCAACACCCAGTTTAGGGTCAAGTTCCAGAGCTCTTTCTAGATATTCCCGTGCCTGAGACAAATTCTTTCCTTCCAACAGAGCAGCCCCTAAATTAGCAAAGGCTAGAGCAAATTTGGGATCAGTCTGGGTCGCCCGATAAAAGGCATCGGCTGATGCCTGCAATTTTCCAACCTGCCGCAATGCTAAGCCCAAGTTGTAGTGTGCTGGTGCTAGCTTGGGATTCAGTTGGGCTGCCTTTTCAAACGCCACGATCGCTTCAAGTACCTTACTCTGTTGAATTAATGCCAGTCCTTGATTAAGTTGCTCAAGGGCTGCGGGTTGAGTTGGTTTAAGTGCTGGCAGATACTGAGACTGGGCGATTTGTCTACTACTGTAACCGTAAGGGCGAGTAAGGGGATGATGTCTACTCAGTCTCTCTGGTGAATCCTTCAGATGATCTGGGTTAACCCCTAGGGCATGGGAAACTAGTGGCTGTGTCAGCACCAACAGCCAACTGACTCCTAGGCAGAAATATCCTCTGGCAGTGACTTTTGTGTTAACAAACATTAAGTTGAGTGGGAACAAATTTTTCTTAAGATTTTTGAAACATTTTTTTTTATAGTTGTTACGTGTATTCATATTTTTTGAAAATTAGTGACCTAGAGTTATCTAACTTAACAGTTTTAGTAGTTTACATTACAAGACATTGCAAGTTCGATCTAGATCAAACCAAAATAAGTTAATCTCACAACCAGATAACGTTGATCCCATCTCAACAAAACTTCTGCATAAACCAGTAGTCAGGAGATAAGTAGGTAGAATGATTAGGTAAGAGAACCGTTGACATGGCACTTTTTAATCAACTAACCTCCCTACCAGATCATCCCCTTCAAGCTCCGCTTCAATGCATAAGTCCAATTGAAATAATTTGGGGGTAAATTATGAACGGCAAAGTGTGTAAAGCCACCCGTAATGTGGCAATTGTTGGTCCGTATCTCAGTGGTAAAACCACTCTACTCGAAAGTTTGTTGTCCGTTACTGGTAGGATTTCTCGCAAAGGCACAGTAAAGGAAGGCAACACCGTCGGTGATAGTGCCACCGAGGCCAGGCAACGCCAAATGAGTGTGGAGGTAACTGCCGCCAGCACCGAGTATCAAGATATCTGCTTCAATTTTATAGACTGTCCCGGTTCCATTGAATTTGCTCAAGAAACCTACAACGCCTTAGTTGGTGTGGATGCGGCTGTCGTGGTTTGTGAACCAGTAAGCGATCGCGTCCTCACCCTAGCACCCTTATTCAAATTTCTCGACGACTGGGAAATCCCCCACTTAGTCTTTATTAACAAAATGGATCGGTTTGAGTTGACCGATGATGCTAATGGTAACTCCTTACGGTCCGTCTTCGATGCCCTCAATTCCGTTTCCACTCGCCCCTTAGTACTGCACCAATACCCCATTGGTAAGGGAGAACACCTCACCGGATTTATTGATTTAGTCACCGAACAAGCCTATCTTTACCATCCTGATGCCCCAGCTGATCCGATCCCACTGCCAGAGTCATTGAAAGAGGCAGAACAGCAAGCACGCACAGAATTACTAGAAACCTTAGCAGATTTTGACGACCACCTCCTCGAAGAACTACTAGAAGAAATCGAGCCACCCCAAGAAGAAATTGTCCAAGACCTGAAGATGGAATTGGGGGCCGACTTGATTGTACCTGTATTTATAGGTGTTGCTCAGCAAGATTACGGTGTTCGCCCCTTGATCGATGCCCTACTGCGGGAAGCACCAACCCCAGAAACCACCGCCGAGCGTCGGGACATTGCTGGTGATGAATCAAGCACGGTGGCACAGGTACTCAAAACCTATTACACTCCCCAAGGTGGAAAACTCTCCCTAGTGCGAGTTTGGCAAGGTAAACTAACCGATGGCATGGTCTTTAATGGTGCCCGCGCCGGAGGCTTATACCGTATGTTTGGTCACCACACTCAGTCAGTTTCCCAAGTCTCTGCTGGTGATATCATTGCCCTGGGACGCTTAGAGGGCATTAAAACTGGTGACACCCTGACCACTGATACGGGTAATCGAGAGATTAAATTACCAATAGCTGAGGCAAGCAAACCAGTCTATGCGTTAGCCATTACCCCTCAGAAGCGCAAAGATGAGGTTAAGCTCAGTGGTGCTTTAACCAAGCTGCTGGAAGAAGACCCATCTTTGGTGTGGGAACAACATGGAGACACTCACGAAATCATCCTATGGGGACAGGGAGATATTCATCTTCAGGTTGCTCTAGACCGGATGAGCCGCAAATACAACTTACCGATGACCACTCACTTACCCCGAGTGCCTTACAAAGAAACTATCCGCAAATCCACTACCTCTCACGGGCGCTACAAGCACCAAAGTGGTGGTCATGGGCAATATGGTGATGTCTACCTTGATATCCAACCCTTGTCTCGGGGTGAAGGGTTTAACTTCTCCGAAAGCATTGTCGGTGGGGTCGTCCCAAAGCAATATATCCCTGGTGTGGAGATCGGAGTAAAGGAGTACTTGTCCCACGGACCCTTAGGCTTCCCAGTGGTAGATGTGGCTGTTACTCTCACCAATGGCTCTTACCACTCGGTAGATAGTTCGGAACAGGCATTTAAACAAGCAGCACGGCTCGCTATGACCGGTGGTATGCCCAATTGTGAACCAACGTTACTTGAGCCAATTATGTCTGTTGGGGTCTATGCACCTCAGGAATTTACCTCTAAGGTGCTGCAATTGATCACCGGTCATCGGGGTCAAATCCTCGGCTATGAGACCTGTTCTGATTGGACAGGATGGGATTGTGTCTCTGGCTATATCCCCCAGGCAGAAATGCAAAACTTGATCATGGAATTGCGATCGCTTACTCTAGGGATCGGTTTCTTTAATTGGACCTATGACCATCTCCAGGAAGTGCCAGGTAAGCTAGCTGATCGGGTGCTGGCAAGCACTGGCAATGGTAATGGTAATGGTAAGAGCTAGGTTAATCCTGTTAGGTAAGCATTCAGCCGTCAGCCGTCAGCCGTCAGCTTATTTTATTCAAAAGCACCTCAAGTAGCGATGCAGCGCGGTCTTGGGGAGGCAGCGCGGTCTTGGGGGTCCCCCCCATGAGCGACTGCCGTGGTTTCCCCCGGAAACGAAACCTTAGACAGGCTCGCCTTTATGGTTGGTAGGCTATGCAGATGCATGGTTAAAACTTATTGATTAAGGCGAGCCTGTCTTACGGTAACTATCGCCAAAGGCGACGCTTCGCGAACAAACCACTCGCTATTGCATCAAGACAGCCTGCGCTATGGGGATAATCTGTTCCGGTAGCGTGGCCACAGACCCAAAGCTGATACGCGACACGCTGATAGCTGTTGGCGTAGCCTGGGCGTAGCGCATATGCTTACCCTGTTAGGGGTTAGGTTAATGGTTAATGGTTAATAGTTAATCGTTAATGATTTTATTACTTAAAGCCTAAAGCAATCATTCCTAATCCCTAGCGATAGGCTATCCGCTGGAGTTTTTCAAAAATAAAGGGAACTATCAAAATCAGTAGTTTGATTGGCCAAGGAACAAAAAATAGGCTGACAAACAGACACAGTAAGGCTGTTATAGCTGCAGCCACTTTGACGATTTCTTCAGTAGTCTTAACGCAAAGGTAAATGGCTACTGAGGCGATCATCAAAGTTATCGATAATGGGATAATCATAATTATTACCTCAACATTTTCCGCCATAATTACCTAACCTAGCATCAGGGTTATGGAAAACATAGCAGTTGAGTCAGGTCGCCCCGTCTAGGCAAGAGGGGGGTGCTGACCATCCAACACTGCCAATTAGCAGAACTTGATCCCAGATTATTCTCCTAGAGACTACACGATTGAGAATGGGATTTTCGGATACTGACCTAAATTTTCCAACCTTGGGGTTCGTTTGATTCACCTCAAGACTGAAGTTCCCCCAAAGTTTGAACTACTCGAAACCTCAATCCCAATCTCTGTGGTGTTTCTAGATTATGATGTACTTACTGCTACTGGGTACAGTCTTATTGAGAATGCTCACAACGTTCAACTGAAGGGCTATGAAGCGATGCAGCGCGGTCTTGGGGAGCCAGTGCGGTCTTGGGGGTTCCCCCGGAGACGAAACCTTAGAGAGTGGAGCCTTTAATGTCAGCAGGTTATGCAGAAAAGGGTTAAATATTTTTTAATAAGGCTCCACTCTCTTACGGTAACTATCGCCAAAGGCGACGCTTCGCGAACAAACCATGAGCAACTGGCGTGGTTTGCCTCATGAGCGACTGCATCAAGAAGCGATTTGGTTCTCATATCATGTCCGGATAATTAGTAATCAAAAACCATCTCCGATGAAACCTTACTCCTTTACTTCTGCCTTCTGCCTTCTGCCTTCTGCCTTCGATTCGGCCAAGCGTGTAAGTATTCAACCGGAGATGATATCAAATAAAAATGCAACCAGTGCCTATAGTTGCATTATATTCCAATTCCCGACACACTTCAAGAACCAACATGGGTACACAATTTCAAGGCTCAATCACGCTTATCCCTTATGGGGAGAGCCTTTCAATGGCATAGTAGTATAAACGAACGGGGGAACTTCAGTCACAATCTCTGAATCATGGCCTGAGATCGCTAATTCGAGTTTTTGCGAGCAGCGGCTAGGCAATTCCAGTAGGCGCATGAATTCCTGATCTTTCTGCCCATACGGCTCCCCTCGGTAAACGACATCACCATAGGCACTCCAGTTAGCAATGGTAGTGAAGGCGGCATCTGCCAGTTCTGGAGTGGATGCAGAGTTTTGCCATAGTTCTGGCACCACTGGAGGGACGATAGGCAACCAGTCTTGGCCATCAGTTGGAATCTTACAATCGGAGTGTCCGATGTTAGTACCATAGCTAAAGTAGAGGTGATAGTCATTGCGCCCCTCCACAGCGAACTTTCCAATTTGGGTAAAGAATGGATCCATATCAATTAATACCCGGCGCTTACAGATACGGAACTCGGGTAACCAGCAAACCCCACCGATATTCAACAGCAGATCAGCGGCTCCCAGTATTCGCTTCACTTCTTCCCACTCTGCACCATAGACAGTTCCTGTATCACGATTCACGTAGCACGCCGTAACATCTGCGCCATAGCTGTTTATTAACTTCTGTACTATACGCAGACCGGCCTTTGGCTCGTCACTGTAATCGCGGGTGACCGGGTCATAACAAGATAGGAGCCAACCGCTCTCCTCCAGCTAGAGGACATCGTATCCCAAGCGATTCAGACCCAATAAATAATGAAAATAGGCGAGTATATTTCCGGCAACTGGATGTCGGATCATATAGCCACAGACAACAATGCTTGACATTAGAACTCTTAGAAAAGCATTTAAGCTACACTAAGTAGAAAATATATTAATCATAACATTTATTAATTATAAAATCAAGTTGCTTTTCCAAAATTTAAAATTTCAAGATGATATTCCCCTATCAAGTGCTGGGTTTACTCTCTCATCAAGCCACTGATTCTTTATTCTGGGTTTGAGGTCAAACACGACAATTAATTCACTTTGGTACGTACAGGTTAAATTTGAACAAAGATAGTCATAAAACTGGGCATAATGTTCTAACCACCAAAAGGCGGACCAGGCAAAAACTATCTTCTTTGCTCCGGCCTCACGTAATCGCTCTAATTCCTGAATGGCGACTTCATCATTTGGAGGATATCCCCAGTATTTTCCTTCTTTCTCAAGAAAAGGGATAGGATGGCGAAAGGAAGTGACTTCCATTCCCCAAATAGCATCATCCACAAGCACAAATGGTTCTTTTGCCGGGATGAGTTCATCCAGTTTTTGAACAGCGCGATTAAGTCTGTACCACCATGAATTTGCGAGCCAATCACTTAAATCTACAGATATTCCCATATCCTTACAAAACTGGCTTAGAATCGGGAAGTAATGATTACAAAATCTCAGCTGAAATTTAAGTTTTTCATCAAAACTCATGGTTTGCCAATAGTTTTTTAAATGTATTCGATAGTAACTTTGGGGACTTTTTATTGTTTTAATAAGACCAAAAAAAGGAGCTGCTTCAAAAAGATAATTGTCGGCTGCCAATCGAAGTTTATCTTGATCCATAGGGAGGATTTTATTCAGAAATGTCCTAGACCAGGCATTACCACTGGTAGGAGGCCAAACATAGTTTGTTGGGCCTTGTTTTATTACGGCTTCACGCAAATTACCCTCTGGCATAGAACTTACTTTATCTGGTTTAGTTCGATTTTGAAGTCTGCCTTGTGCATCAATGATGGATAAGGGCCATTGGACCTTAACTACCTCAGGATCTTCAAAAAAGGGAAGAGCATTCTCGACAGCCGTCGGCAATAGCATATCATCAGCATCTAAAAAAATGATTACGTCTCCACGGCTTTGGGCAAACCCCGAATTGAAAGCAGAAGCTTGCCCTTGATTGTTTTGAAATACTGGAGTGACATACTCTCCGTAAGAAGAAATTATTTCACGAGAGTTATCGGTCGAACCATCATCTACGACTACAACTTCTGTGTTGCCGAAGCTTTGATTCAAGGCACTGTCGATGCACTGTCTCAGAAAGCGACCATAATTATAGTTATTAATAACGATACTTGCCAACAATGGTTTACTCATAGTTTTCTTCCTAAACCAGTGATTCATAAAGTGCTAAATAGTCATCTACCATCCGCTTAACGCTAAACCGCTGCATGGCGTGTTCTCTGACAGTACGGCGATCTAGGGACATGGCGCGGGATATTAGGGGGATCAATTCCTCCACTGACTCTGCATAAAAGCCAGTTTTGCCTAAGTCAATCACTTCAGCCACCGAGCCTTTTCGGCAAGCGATCACAGGTGTCCCACAAGCCATCGCTTCAATCATCACTATCCCAAAGGGTTCAGGCCATTGAATAGGGAAAAGAAATGCAGCCGCATTTTTGAGGAGATCCACTTTTTGGTCGTGATTTACGGGACCAAGATAAATAACATTGTCACCATCAATCAAGGGCTTAATGTTATCCACAAAGTATTGATTTTCATCGGCATTCATGGGTTCACCGGCTAGGACGATCGGCAAACCGACTTCTTTAGCAATCTGGATAGCACCCAGCGGATTCTTATTTGACGACATTCGTCCTAAGAAAGCCAGATATTTTCCAGATTGTATCGAGAGTTCAAAACGGTCAAAGTCACAGGCGTTATAGATGACTCGAATATTTTTGCGATTTTCAGGAGGAATGGTTGCTATCTGATCGTAGCTGCGAAATGTAACATTCACATCAGGATAGCGACTTAATACCCATCGATCGTCTACTGTCACTGCGGACCCAACTGAGTAAAGGATTGGGGTTTTAGAAAGCGCCATAAAGGGAATCCAAGCACACCCAAGGTGACAATGAATGAGATCGAAAGAATTCCCCTCTCGAATCGCCGAGCTAAGGCTAGCATTGACGTAATATTCGTATTGATAGGCTTCACCTTTTCCCATTGTATTGACTAAGTTGGATTCACAAATAGGTCGCAGCTTTGCACTGGTTTGAGAATCTCCCGTAGCAAATAGAGTTACGTCGTGACCACGACTCACAAGCTCCTCTGTGAGCAAATGCACTATCAGTTCTGTCCCCCCGTAGGTAGAGGGGGGAACGCTAGTCCACAGCGGTGCAACTTGAGCAATGCGCATAATTTTTGGGGTGGGTCAACATCAGCTTAGAATTTAGTTTTAGCCCTAGGCAGCAGCTTCCAGCTTGTCTTGCAAATCAAAAATGACTAGACGTTCATTTTCAAGAAGACAGCGATAATTCGAGCGGAGATGGTGGAAAAAATCGACGTAGTGTTCCAGCCACCAGAAAGCTGGCCATCCGATAACTAGGAAGGTTGCCCCGTCATCTTTTAATCTCTCTAACTCCAAAATTGCAGTCCTGTCATCAGGTGGCGATCCCCAGTATCGTCCGTCTTTTTCAAGAAAAGGAAGCCGACGACGCTCATCTACCCACTCATCCGTTCCCCATTCATCTTGATCTGCCAATATAAAAGTGACCTGTGGAGGAATATTACGCTTAATCTCCTGCAACGCTAACTCGCGCCAATCTGACCAGGGTCTATAGGACTCAATCAGTCTTTGAATGGCTAAAACAAGGTCGTCTCTACCACGCTCTTTTAGTAAAGGTACTAAGGAACTGTAATCACTTAAATATCCCGGTGTCATTAGTTTAAGAGTTTGCAGAAGCTCTGGATAAACTTCATCTACCGGAAAAGCCCTACTACCTTTTAGCTTTCCAAGTGCTTCTAAGGTGGTCATGGTTACAATACATTTCAGGCACTTCCCACAATTTGAATTGCCGTTTGCCGTACATACATGTAAGTTCCTCAGCCCAACGTCCCAGTCACTGATGACTTGCGTCTTCTGAAGTCGCGAGAATCGAGCACCATAATAAATAAGCTGTAAATTCTGACTGTTGTAATTAGGTGCTAGATAGATAAGATCTTCAGGAGCTATATCCGAGATGGGATTGTCCGAAGAAACAATAATTTTGGTTAATCGCCGTCCAAGACTATGAGCAACAGCAGCAAGTGAAGCCCCAAGGTAACAGTACTGCCAAAACTTTCCATCATCTGAATAGCCACGATAAGCCAGGGTTCGTAAGTTGCTTACAACTGGTATAAGATTGACACCTGTTTCTTTATTGACTTCACTGAATTTTGCAATAGATCGATCAAGGGAATCCAATTTAAGGCTTGATTTAGGGTCTTCCGGAAAACCTGCACCCTGAACATAGATTACATCTCGAATAGAGAAAGGGTGACCCTCTGGTACAGTAAGTTGGTTGTGGCGAAGACTGAATAATGAATCAACTCCACCTGATATAAACAATGCCGTATGCTCTTCAGGTCGTGAGACTGAATGAGTATCCAGCGGGGCTTCAATTACAGGGACAGTACGGCTAAACTTTTCCCAATATCGGTGAAGCCAAGCCAGATTAGTGAGTACTCCTTCGAGTAAAATTGGACAGACTGGGCTATCGATCGCGATCCGCTCCTCTCCATATCTTGCTGCTAGGAAAGCACAAGCAACCAGGTACGTATCGGCTTTCAAAGACAGAGCGGAGCTATATTCTGGCAGAGTCGCAAAGTAAATATCCTGCTGAGATCGATTGCAATTTTCCCAGCTGATAGTCGCAACTACTTTTGCTAGCCCATCCTTGTTTTCGTAACGAAGATTTTCGATTTTCATATTTATCCCCACAGTAGCTTATCAGTCCTAACCAATAAATGCTGATAGAAGAGTCAGGTCGATCAAGTTTTGAGGTCAAACACAACTAGACGTTCATTCTCAAGAGTGCATGGGTAATTTGAACGGAGATAGCGAGAAAAGTCTGTGTAGTAGTCCAACCACCAGAACGATGGCCAGGCAAATGCAATGAGATTAGCTTCCCCAGCTTTCATCCTTTCCAACTCAGAGATAGCCGTCGAGTCATCCGGTGGCGTTCCCCAGTATTGCCCGTCTTTTTCCAGAAATGGAATGACCTGGCGGCCTTCAGCAACATCGCCAAGATTTAACTGCTGATCGTGAACCAGGATGAAGGGATCGCCTGGAGAGACAAGATTAGCAATGTCTTTAGCCGTTAATTCCACCTTCGTGCGGTATTCAATCTGTTGAGCATACTGATTCTTCGGATTATCGTCTGAGGCATATTTTCGACGTGCCGTTACCACTCCCATTGCGGATGGAGGGTTATCAAGATTACATTTTTTAGCGACATGCAGGTAGTCTTGACGGTAGGTATCGGGATTCCATTTGAGGTAGTAGTATTCTTTCTCATCAGGATAAATAGGGGGAGGAGGTAAGAAGGTGACCACGGCTTTCGGCTCAAAAACGATGGGCACTTGCTTGTCATAAAGTGCAAGGCTGACATCAACCTCCTCTTGAGCCGTGATTGATTCATCAAACTCGCCAATGCGATCGAAAACCTCTGTTCGGAACAGCATACAGTGGGTTTCTATAAATTTCATAGTTCTGCGGTCACTAGCATTTCGGTCATCCTCCTTGGGAGTACTTCGAGGAAGTATTTTAAGCTTGATTCCATCAGAGGTTTGTATGGGTTTGATATCATCTAGTCGATCGTCAAAGTGAACCTTCTCAAATTGTCCTAATCGCTCAAGTACGAGCGGGGCAGCAACGTCTGCTGGATATTCATCACATGCCTCAATTAGGCGGGAAAGCCAACCGTCTTCTACAAGCACGTCATTTTCAAGCAAACATAAGAAATCATCCTTGGCTTCTCGGATCGCCAGGTTTCTACATTGGTTAGGCAGTAAGTGGTGATCTGTATGGATAAACTTGACATTCCTCTGCCCCTCCAAGACGTTTTCAATCTGCTGTCGATAAACTTTCGGGATTTGGCAATCCACCACAATCAGTTTAAAAGGGATGTGGGTACGATCGTAAATTCGTTGTAGACATTCGGCTGCAACGGAAAATCTTTCTCTTGGAATAAAACCGATGGTTACTGTTGACATAATTAATTTTTCCTCGCTCGATTTACTTTTTTAATCTTAATTGAATGTTTGTCTATGTTTGGCTTTGACTCAATTTATACACACAAAATTCAAATCTAAAACCCTGCATTCTCCATTAACCTACTTATCACCTTCTCGGCGGCAAAATACTCAGTAGCAATGTCCCGTGCAGCGCGACAGTTTCCCTCATAGTCACTCTTGATTGAATCCATTGCTTTCAGAATATCCTCCATGGTTTGAAATGCGAAGAGTCCCTTACCTGTAGGCAAAAACTTGCTAAACCCCGTTTCCTGGGTAATTACAGGGCGACCGGCAGCAAGATAGCAGACAGAGCGATCGCTGAACCATCCCGTTCGGGGACGAACGTACTGTTCTTTAGTTACTGTAAATTCCCCCAAAGAGCTGCAAATATATTGCCGATAAGTGGAGGGATTCGTTAAATTCCGGGCTGAGATAATCTGCCAACCATAATGACGCATTTTAGCTGCTTCGCTCTCGCTAATTCCCTCAAGGGCTAATTCTATGGGAAAGTGAGAATGTAAAGGCAAATCTATGAAGCGCCGAAATTCTGAATCTTTCCGCCAAGAATAGTTTTCATTTTGCCAAACGATGTCTTTTTTCAGATTCTTCCAAGTTGAGATGGTTGTGAGCTTTGCATCCACCTCTAAGGAACTAACATTAGACCACCAGTCAATACAGACGGGTGGTCTTGTGGGATGCCATTGATACCGTTCAACAGGAACAAGGCAGTCATCTTTACCCAGGTTATATCCATAGGTAAACAAGTGATTGTAGCTGTCAAGTTGGCCGATCAACCAAGACTCATTTTGGGCAACACGCACCTGATCTACAAATGGATCTGTTTGTAAATAGATAAGACAATTAATCTCACTATGTTCAGGACGAAGGTAATGAGCACCGCAAAGATTGATAACTGCATCAGCCTCTCGATAAAGCCTTTGCAATCCATCTGAATCAGCAGCTCCAAGGCAAACATTTTGTTCGCTAGGAGGACGAAAAATCCAGCGCTCTCCCATTCCCAAACTGTTCATATATAGAGAAAGATATTTAACATTCTCAGTGTAGTTTGGTGTGTGCCAGAGAGTTTTGGGGTCCTGAAGGGGACTGTCAGAATCCTCTACATACCAAACATCAAAGCCAAGTCTTCTTAGACCTGCTAGATAGTGCAGAACCTGCCAGGTCATCCCTCCGAATGGATAAGACGCTAACAGCCCCCAGACAATAATTTTTCCAGCCGTAGCCGGTGGATATTTGCTTAATAACTCCAATTTGCTAATCTCCTTGCTAAAGATGCTCTTCCAACTTGAAAACAATAAGGCGATCGTTGCTTAGCACGCAGGGAAATTTTGCACGGAGATAGTTATGAAACTCTGAATAGTACTCCAACCACCAAAATGTGTGCCAGGCAAAGGCAATATGGGTTGCTCCCAACTGGCGTAAGCGCTCCAATTCCCGAATTGCAGTTTCATCGTCTGCTGGCTCCCCCCAATACTGTCCATCTTTTTCAAGAAAGGGAATAGGTTGGAGCCCATCAACGATTTCAGTACCTAGCCACCGGGCCTGGTCAACTAGGATAAAAGGAACATCAGGACCGACAAGCGTTTTGAGTTCTTCTTTAACTTTAGATAACTGAGCAATTCGGCGTCGATCTTTAACGAATTCGATAGATCCAGGCATGCGAAGCAAATTCCACTTTTTCTGAATGCGCTCATGACTTTTATGAGCCCGATCCATATCCCATTTCATCAAAAAATATTCCTCATCTTCAGGAGAAGGAGGATAGGGCGGGAGGTAATTTATCTCACACTTAGGCTCAAAGACAACTGGAACTCCAGCACTATATAAGGCCAAACTCAGATCGATTTCATCCCGTGTGTTCAGTTCCTCGTCATACAGCCCTATGCGATCGAAGACGTTTCGACGAAACAGAAGGCAGTGTTGCTCCATAAACTGGACTTTCCTAAGCTCCTGCCCTCGATCCGTTTCTTTGTCATCTGTACGGGGCAAAATTTTCAATTTTATACCTTCAGAAGTTTGCACAGAGTGAACTTGATTTAAACGATCGTCAAAGTGAACCGGAGCCTTCCTCGATCGCCCTTCCATGAGTAATGGGACGGCAACATCCGCCGGATATTCCTCGCAAGCAGTGATGAGTTGAGTAAGCCAACCGTCCGATACTAAATTGTCGTTTTCAATTAGACAAAGAAATTCATCTTGGGCTTCCTGAACGACCAGATTCCTAGACTGGTTTGGAAGCAAATAGTGATCTCGGTGAATAACTTTGACGTTTTCACGCCCCTGCAGTATCTGTTCAATCTGTTGCCAGTAAACTTTGGGAGTATTGCAATCCACTACAATTAAATTGAAGGGGATATGGGTATGGTCAAAGATTCGCTGCAACGACTCAGCTGCTAGAGAGAATCGTTCGCGAGGGCTAAAGCCTATAGTGACTGTTGGCATGTTGTCATCTCCTTGATAAAATTTTTCTGTTCAACTCATAGCTACTTCAAGCAGGGGGGGTAGAACCCGATCTGTGGAAAAATATTGTGCTGCGATTTGACGCGCAGCAAGACAGTGCTGTTCATAATCAGCATTGATGGACTCGATTCCCTCCAGTGCTTCGGAGAGGTTACGGAAAGTGAGAATCCCCTTACCCGTCGGCAAGTAATCACTAATGCCTGTGTCTTGCACTAAAATCGGCCGACCAGAGGCAAGATAGCAGGCGCTGCGATCGCTAAACCAGCCCCCACGACTCAGAACATAGCCTTGTTTAGCGACACTAAATTCAGCGCGAGATTCTTGTATAAACTTGCGGTACGACCATGGAGTTTGGGTTGCCAACCAGCCTGGGACAACCTCCCATCCATTTTTAGACATTTGCTTGGGAGTTCCTCCTGTCAAGGCTATCCGGAATAACTGAGATGTATACTGTGGCAAATCAAGGAACTCAGTGAACTCTTTATCTTTCTGTCCGTAATGAACTCCTTGATAGATAACTTTGTTATAGCTATGAGACTTCCCATAACTTTTCCACTGGAATATAGTAGTAAAGTAATCATTAGAACTATGTTCAAATAGAGGCCATTCCGGCAAAAATATCGGAGATAATGTCTTAATCCATTTATGATCTGCTGTTGGAATTGAGCAGTCTGTTGCCTCCAGACGCTGAGCAATTGAGAAAAGCTGCTCACAATGAGAAACCATATTGCTTAGCTTCACATCGCCGCTAACCAGCCTCATTTGAGTAAAGCCAGGGTCTGCATCAATGAATATGCGACGTTTTGGCCAATTATATTCATCTCTCCATAGAGATAGCGGTACGGCACGAACAATTAACAGCTCTGCCTGCGAACAAATATCCAGGAAATCATCAAGTGCCATTCCCTGAGATTGATTTCCAGCACGGTAAATCCACTTTCCTTGAAAATCAAATGGTTCAAGACAATCACGGATGTATGTAGTAGGGTACTCTAAATCATTTGTTGATTCCTCATTTTCCCAGTCATACACCCACGATTGCTGCCCGCAATCCTCTAAGTAGAAGACATCATGACCGAGTGCACGCAAACCCAACAAATACTGGATATTAATCCAAGCATGCCCGCCAACAGGGAAACGACCTATACTACCAGAGAAAATAATAATCACTCTATGCTCGCTCCATTAATACTTAAGTCGTTTTGATTGCCCATTCCACCAAAGATGAGAGAATTTTTCTGGCCTCGAAAAACTCTTCAGCAATCGATCTTGCAGCGCGACAGTGGAACTCGTAATGGTTGTTAATCTCCTCGATGCCAGCTATAACTTCCTCAGGTGTACTAAAGGGGATAATACCAGACCCAGTTTCCAACCATTCGGAAAAACCAGTTTCCTGAGTCAGCACCGGTCGGCCACTCGCCAGGTAGCAGGCACTTCGCTCACTGAACCAGCCACTGTTACTTGCCACATAACCTTGCTTAGCCACGCTGAACTCCGCTTTTGACTGCTGAATGTAGCGCTGATAGGTCCAGGGATCCCGTGTCGGCTCAAGGGAGTCACGTAACACCCAGCCCTTGCTGCAGAGGAGATCTTGGGGAGCTTTTCCAACTGCCAGTTCTAAGATAGAACCAACTTTTTCAGGGAGATTCAAGTAAGGCTCAAATGAGTCCGACTTCATACCATAGCGACTTCCTTGATACTGACGCGCCGGATAACTCTTCCATTGCATGACCGTGGTAAACATTCCCTGTAATGGCGCTGGTGTTATTGGCCAGGCATCCAAGACAATTGGTTGGCGGGTTGCTTTCCAGGGTAGTCCATCATCGGGAATAGTGGATCGGTGGCTGCCAATGTTTTCGCCAAATGAGAGGAAGGCTGTATGTTGTAAAGCCCGATTTCGTGCATCAGGATTGGTCAAATGCCGAATTTGGGTAAAAACTGGATCGGTGTCAACCAAGATGCGTTCAGGAATTTCTACGAGCCAAGGGCGCAGGGGATTCATCCCGGAGAGATTTAGTAAGAGATCCGCGTCCGTACAGATACGAATCATATCATCAGCACGAGGCCCTAACCATCGCAATTTATGTGCGTCGAAGTAAGCCCAGCAATCATTGAGCCCTACTTTCTCGAACGTGCGCTTTGTAAATTGCAGTCCGTAGGTTGGATTGGTATCGGTTACACCTCTTACAGGGTCGTAGCACGAAGGGTAATCATCACTATCTTCAACAAAATACACCTCGTGTCCAAGCCGAGCCAAACCTATTACATATTGCAAATGATGCCAGGTCAAACCTCCTACTGGTCCACGCACGATGTAGCCAAGTACAATAATACGCAAGCGGCCATCTGTGAGTAGCTGAGGTCTAAATACATTAGCAGTTCTCAGTAAAGGACTAACCATGCCTATTGTATACCCCCTCAATGAGTTGGGATAGCACTTTATTTGAATCGAAATAAGTTTCAGCAATTGCCCGTGCCACTTTTGAGTGCCGCTCGTACTTTTCTTCGACTTCCTCGATAGCAGTAACCGCCTCCTCTATCGTTGTAAAAGGTAAGATACCTTCACCCACTGGAAGCACAGAAGAGAATCCAGTATCTTGAACTACCACAGGTTTACCCGCTGCTAAATAACAGGCACTTCGACAACTGAACCAACCGGTTTTTCCTGCTACGTAAGCATTCTTGGCTACGCTCCATTCAGCTTTCGATGACTCGATGTAGTTCCGATAGCTATCCAGATCGGGACAAACTTTTTCGGGATCAACTACCTGCCAACCATTATGAGCAAGTATCTCACGAGGGGTACGGCGAGTTTTCCCAGCATTAACGGCGAGTTCAAGCTCTACATCAGGAACTAGCTTCGGTAGTTTCATAAATCTCTTAAATTCAATATCTTTTTGACCATAAGTTAAGCCATTGTAGGTAATTGGCTTGTAACTAGTCCAATTCATCACAGTTGTAAAAGTATTGCGCTCCTTAGCTGAAGGATGCCACTCCGACAGAACAATTGGCTGTCGGGTGGGACGCCAATGGTGACCAGTTTTTGGTATGGCATCGGCAAGTGTCTCCCCAAAGCTGAAATGGATATCATGGGCATCGACCATTTTTTGAAAGTCAGCTTGTCCTCGCGCTAATTTAACCTGGGTGAATGCGGGATCTGAATCGATATAAACTAGATGCTTCACTTGCCGATAGTTCCAAGGATACATGAGGGTACCCGAGACATTGATCAGCAAGTCCGCAGATTTAATCACCTCGTTCCGTTTCTGTTCGGAAAGACCAAACCATTGAGATTCCCAGGGGAAGCAATATGCCCATTTATCCCCCAGCCCAAAACGGGCCATCAAGTTAGCAAGATACTGCACGTTGTAGTCGCAACCAGCGGAGACTCCACCCTCAGTCGGATTGTAAGGCCATTGACCAGTATCCTCAATATAGTAAACATCGTGGCCAAGCTGCGCCAATCCAAGTACATATTGAAAGTAGTCCCAAGCAACTCCGCCCAGAGGGTATTGGGCAATTAACCCCGTGACAATGACTCTAAGAGATGATTTCATCTTTATGCGAGCTCCTTCTGCTCACTTGAACGAGTCCTTAAGGTATTTTCAGTTTCCATCTCAACCGCTTTAACACCGCAGATCGAAGATTATCAGGCGATTTGCTCTTATCTGGAAGTCGCAGACCTATATGGAGGGGGAGATCGGCTTAAACCACAGCTCTCATAAAAACGATGGTAGAATCCAGCGTCCTCCAGCAATTCCTGGTGCGTCCCCGCCTCCACCACCTTTCCCTGCTCCAACACTACAATCCGATCTGCCTGCCGAATCGTGGACAGCCGGTGGGCGATGATGAAGGTTGTCCTGCCTGCCATCAACCGCTCTAAGGCTTCCATCAGCAGGGCCTCGGTCTGGGCATCCAGGGCAGAAGTGGGTTCATCGAGAATCAGCACTGGCGCATCCTTGAGCAGTGCTCTGGCGATCGCAATCCGCTGCCTTTGTCCTCCCGAAAGGGTGCCTCCTCGCTCGCCAATAACGGTATCGTAGCCCTGGGGCAGCCGTTTAATAAACTCATCGGCGTTGGCAGCTTTTGCCACTGCCACAATTTCTTCATAGCTAGCTCCAGGACGCCCGTAGGCAATGTTATCTGCTACCGTCAGTGGCAGCAAAAATGGATCTTGCAACACTATAGTCACTTGCGATCGCAAACTGCTCAGTTGCACCTGGCGCACGTCCACCCCGTCAAAGAGGACTCGACCCTGCCAGGGGTCGAAAAAGCGGGGGATCAGGGAAACTAAGGTGCTCTTCCCAGCTCCCGTCATTCCTACCAAAGCGATTGTCTCTCCTGGTTGCACCTCCAGAGTAATGTCCTGGAGGATGGGGTGACCGGGTTTGTAGCCAAAGGTGACTCGCTCTAGGCGAATTTGTCCCCTTACTCCAGGGGGACACGGCGGCAACGGCTTGGCTCCGGTCTCCTCCTGTACCTGATCTTGGACATCTAACATTTCTAAGACTCGGCGAGCACCCGCAGCCGCTGATGCGAAACCAGATGAAATGTAGGCTAGGGTTTCCATAGGCGCATACAAGGAGGCGAGATAAGATAGGAAGACGAGGAGGCTGCCTAAAGACAGCGATCCCTCCAAAACCTGAAAGCCCCCAATCAGCATCATTACCGCTGTGCCCATCGCTGTTACCCCGCTAACGCTAACTTTGAATTGTAGCTGGGAGAGGACAGCACGCAAATGAGCTTGGATCACTTGCCGAGATAGGTTCCGGAACCGCTTATCTTCGTGGGCTTCACGGCTAAATGCTTGAACAATTGGTACTGCTGTCAGCGCCTGCTCACTCAGCGCCATGATCTCCCCTTCGAGCTGTTGATGCTGGTAGTTACGTTCAGTCATAGGCTGGTTAAAAAACCGGATCAGCACAACTAACAGTGGAGCAACAAGCAGTGCCAGCAGTGACAGGGTGGGATCAAGTTGCCACATCACGGCTAACATCGCGACCAAACTGACCAGGGAAGTGAGTATGGGGAGGAAGACATTCATCACCAGTACCTGTATGCAGCGGCTATCAGTCATCACTCGCCTGATCAGATCGCCAGTGGGTTGTTGACCGTGGAAACCCAGAGAAAGACGCTGTAGGTGATCGAACAGTACTGCCCCCAAGCTGTACGCCATTCGACTGCCGATGCCATTTCCAACGTAATTCTGAATAATGCGAACTGCCTCACTGGCTAGAAATAGCAAGATCGTGCTGCCAGCTAACCAACCTAGTAACCAAGAAGGTGATTCTTCACCAGGTATGGCTTTAAGCCAGGTAAAGGAGTGCGGGAGCGGCTGGTCGGTCAAAACATAATCGACGATCAACTTTAGGGGCCAGGGCTTGAGTACATTAAGTCCTACCCCCACAAGCATCAGCAGCATCATTGATAAGAGTCCGCGCCTATGGGGCAGGGCGTAGGGTATCAGTCGTAGCCACCATCGCTTCATAACACCACCTCCGACGGGGAGTCAGAAAACTGCAAAGTGTGCAAGCGCTGGTAAAGACCACCCACGGCCAGCAACTTCTGGTGCGTCCCCATCTCCACCACCTGACCCCCGTCCAGCACAGCGATCCGGTTTGCTTGCCGAATAGTGGAGAGCCGGTGGGCAATAATGAAAGTGGTCCGCCCTGCCATCAATCGCTCTATAGCTGATAGCAGCAGGGCTTCGGTTTGCCCGTCCAAGGCAGAAGTGGGTTCGTCGAGAATCAGTACCGGAGCATCCTTGAGCAGTGCCCGGGCGATCGCAATCCGCTGCCTTTGTCCTCCCGAAAGGGTCGCCCCTCGCTCGCCAATAACCGTGTCGTAACCCTGGGGCAGCCGTTTAATAAACTCATCGGCGTTGGCAGCTTTGGCCACTGTTACAATTTCTTCATAGCTAGCTCCGGGACGCCCGTAGGCAATGTTATCTGCCACCGTCAGCGGCAGGAGGAAAGGTTCCTGCAAGACCAACCCTATTTGCGATCGCAAACTGGTCAGTTGCAACTGGCGCACATCCACCCCGTCCAGGAGTACTCGTCCCTGCCAGGGGTCGAAAAAGCGGGGGATCAGAGAAACCAGGGTACTCTTGCCAGCACCCGTCAACCCCACTAGGGCGATTGTTTCTCCTGGCTGGGCTTCCAGAGTAATATCTTTGAGAACCGGATCCCCTAATTGGTACCCGAAGCTGACCTTTTCTAGGCGCACCCATCCTTTGGATCCCCCAGGGGGTAGGGGCTGGGCTCCAGGGGCATCCTGTACCTCTTCCTTAGCATCCAAGACTTCCAGCACCCGATCAATACTTGCTTCCACGGATTTCAGACTTCCATAGGTAGTTAGCAGACTCCTAAATGCTTTTTGCAGAGATTGCAAATAGGCGAGGAAGACCAGGAAACTACCGACCGTAATTGTCCCCAATAATACCTGCTGCCCCCCGGCATAGAAAACAATCGCAGTACCAACTGTAGTAATTGAGCCGTTGGCAAATCCGTAGGTACTCTTGAGCAGGGTGCCCCGTTGGGACTGAGCAACTGCGTCCGTTGCCAGGTACTGGAACTGCTTTCTATTGCGGTTTTCCGTGCCAAATGCCTGTACTACCGGGATCGCGGTGAAGGTCTGGTGGACGAAACTCAGCAGACGGGACTGGGCTTCCCGGTTCAGCTTCGTCCGGCGTTTGAGCCGGGCACCGAAAAACAGGGTGGAACCCCCCATCAGTGGCGCTACTGCTAGGGATAGCAGGGTTAGTGTTGGCTCTAGGTTCCAGGCAACGATGCCAATGCTCAACAAAGTCAGCACTTGCTGGGCAGGTGAGACCAGCAGGGCATTAGTCAAGGTATATACACAATAGGTGTCTACTGTCAAGCGACTCAGGGAATCACCGACACTGCGCTGACTGTGGAACAGCAGCGAGAGGCGTTGGAGTCGATGAAACAGCTTCTGTGCCAGGTCATAGACCATGCGTTGACCAGCAGCGCTCCAGAACCAGATTAGACCCACTTCAAGGATAGCATTCAGGGCATAGAGTCCGAGGCTAGCAAGAGCAGCTGTAACAACCAGCACAAAGGGCGTCACGGTCAGGTTCCAGTTCCCCAAAAGCGACCCAACTACCGCTGGCACAGCCGTGTCACCAAGTGCGTAATCCACCAGGATTTTCATCGGCCAGGGTTGGAGAGTGGTAACAAAGGAGGTGGCTGCAGTCAAAGCGAGAATCACTACGAAGGTACGCCACTGGCGCAGTGGGTATAGGAGCATACGCCGGTATCGGTGCTTCGTTGCTGCAATTTCTGGACTCATCTACAGTTCCACTCCTATGATCGCAGCTTGCTTATTTTGCTGTGAGTTCGTAGGATTGTTGGTGGCAGATTCGAGATTAATGCCTTCTAACTGTCTGAGTACGTAAAGGTAGGAAGCTTTGGCAGTAGCACAATCCTGGAAATTTGCCAGCAAGAGCAGTACAGCTACTGTTCCAAGAATAGCAGAAGCCATACCTGCCTGGTCAAAGGCTGCTACAGCACAGAGCAGTAGCAAAAGGAACTTAATGATTAAGGCAGGGACAGCAACCCTCGGCCAGGAGCGGAATCGCAGCAGTTGCTTACCCCCACCGTGCTCTTCAATGGTCATTAGTATCCGGACAGCGCCGAACAACCCACCCCGCACCTCCAGATCCCAGCGGTCGAAATCACTGCCACGGTAAATCACTGCTCCCTGTTCCCGGAGTCCAAATTCTAACCTTTCCAACCACTGTTCCTGGGACTGCCAAGACTCGCTCCAGATCTGATCTTTCCGAGGTCTGGGAAATTGCAAAAAGGAGACACCACGCCTTCGCCAGGGGGTGAGCCCGTTGTCAAGGCGACCTTTGAGTCGTGCCAGGGGCTGTAGCAGATACAGGAGTACTGTCAAGCTATAAAGCTGGAAGCGGGGGAGGCGAGATGCAACAGGGGTTGTAAAAGAAGCTTTAGAAGCACTCAGGATGGCTTGAGTAACAGGTGCAGCAATAGCAGCAAGCAGGAAGGGGACTGTCCAGACCATTGGTTTCCAGAGCAGTCCCAGGCTGGACAGCCCTGCAAGAGCGAGGATGACTAGGTACCATTCCGGCATGGTTGGCAGTGCGGGAAACAGCCCTGGTGCAGGCTGATAGACAGATTGGAACAGGGCACTACCCCAAGTCCCGTGATATATCCGACTTAAGCGCCAGCCCAGTATCTGCACTAGCCCCTTACCGTAAAGCCGCCCAGACCAATTGAGATGACCGGCGGCATTATACTTTTGTGGCCATTTCTGTTCCAGTAGGGCTTCAGCCTTACCATATCCTTGTTGCTGTTTCCAGTACATCTTCACCGAGTTGCGGCGATGATGCCAGACAACGGCGCTGGGGCTGAAACCTATTTTCCAGCCACGCTCCTGTAGCCGCCAGCAGATATCCACGTCATCCCCCGCAGCCCGAAACCGGGGATCAAATCCACCAATCTCTTGGAGGTGGGTTTTCCAGTAAGCCATGTTGCAACCAGGAATGTGTTCTGCCTCCTGATCGGAAAGCAGGACATGGATTGGTCCTCCCGGTGCGTTGCTAACACAATCCGCTATCAAGCCATCACCGGGAGGGGGGATATTGGGTCCACCAACTCCTGCCCAGTCTCCTTTCAGGAAAGTAGCAGCTAGATAGGTGAGCCAGTGGGGATCGGGATAGGCATCGTCGTCGATGTAGGCGATGATGGCACCCGTAGCGGCTTCTAAGGCGGTATTCCGGGCACTGCTTAACCCCCTATTTTGCTTGTGGATGATTACCCGCACCTTGTATTCCTTAGCAATTGCAGCAACGCCATCAGTAGAACCGTCATCCACTACAATAACTTCATAGTTAGGATAATCGAGATATTGCAACGCTTCCAAGGTATCTCGTATGGTACTTGCTCCGTTGTAGGAGCAGACAGCTACCGAGATCCGTGGGCAGGGGAGGTATGCCGGAAATGGTCCTGCGGCAAAGGCTTGGTGAACGGCTGAGAGCGCCGGTTTAGGACGCCTTTGGCGATCAGTGAGACCGAAATCCCAGTCTTCGATGTCAAAACCTCCCCGATACCATTCGTCAGTCCAGGCAAAGACAAAACAGCCAGCACAGCCAGCTGCCAAGATAGTTTGGATTTGCCAGTCCAGGGTTTTCGCCTGTGTTTCCTCCCCGTTTCTGAGGCTATCTAGCCCAATCTCAGCCATCACCAACGGTCGATCCCCTGCTATATTATGGAGGCGGGCAAGGTAAGCTTCCAGTCGGTCCCGGGACTCTAGATAGACATTAAAACAGACAAAATCCACAAAAGGAAGTTGTAAATACTCGGTGCTAGGATAGTTGACATAAGTCACCAGGGCTTCTGAATCTTCGGCTTTGACAGTTAGATAAAGTCTTTTGAGGAAATTCTCCACCCGTTGACGACCATACCAGCGCACAATGGGGGCTGGTATCTCATTACCGATAGCATAGCAGAGAATTGCCTGGTGTCCAACACAGGCACGCACCCCCGCCCGTACTCGCTTTTCTATGTCTTGGATGCGCTTCTTCTGATCGAGGAAGGCAATATGCTGTTCCCAAGGTAGTCCTACCATCACATAAAGGTTGTGCTTGGCAGCCAAATCAAGCAACCAGCCAGGGGGAACAGTGTAGGTGCGAACTGAGTTAATTCCCTGTGACGCCATCATGGCAAAATCCCGGGCAACTACATCGGGTTTGGGATACAGTTCCCCCTGCCTATTGGGGCGAAATGTTCCATACGTGACTCCCTTAATATAAAGTTTTTTGCTCCCAACGACAATAAACTTGCCTTTGACTGCAGGGCAAATTTTAGTCTTGCAACTCTTCATAACAATTTGGGGTTGGTAAGGGAAAAAACGAATACTCCTGTCATTGTCTTGATGCAGTCGCTCCTAAGTGACTGCATCTGTGAGGTATTGGTGAGGAGTTGATCCTCTTACATAAAGAGCACAAGGGTAGAGCTTCCCTTGACCTATAAACTATAGGAGTATCTATCTTTCCTGTGTACAGTGTATTGATGCAGCGTATTGATGCAGTCGGCCAAAGGGGGTTTCCCCCATGAGGGACTGCATCAATACGCTGCAATATTTATGACTGATTCCTTGAACCAGTCCGTGTTTTTTTAAAATATTGAATGAGCTGGTTGGGCGAGTAGCAACTCGACCTGTATAGGTTCCTATTTTTGGGCCAAAGCGTGACAATAGCTTTGACAATATACACCGTTGGGAACCCTTTCAAAAAGTTGAATCTGGCTACATAGCGACTAGGAAAACCAAACTTATTTTACCACACATCTGACCATTCCCATGTCCTAAGGGCGTTAATTAACCAGGTGTGATAATCTTCAATAAAAAAAACTATCAACTTGACCAACCTTGGCGGCATATAACCAATGAGTTTTAGGAAGGTTTTGACCAGAAGTGTTGAATCGCTTAATAAAACTTACTATAAATCAGTCTAGGAGTGCTGTCAAGAAGCAATTGCTAAAAATATATAATCTTTTTAAACCAATGAATATCACTTATTTATTGACTCATACCTCCTGGTAAATAGCGAAGTTGATCTAATCAAGATGTCATCCATTTTTGGAAATGGAGCACTCATTTTGGCTAATAATTAACTAGTCATAATTTATTCAAATATCTCACAATTTGAGCTAGATTTTTGTTGAAGGTTTTAAAGCTTGAACGCTTCTGGATAAATACAGTCTCCTGTTACGAGTTTTATTTGACGTATTTTTTATAACCGATTGCATCAATCCTAGCCAACTATTACTCCTAAGTCTAGGCAAAATGGCAACTATTACTCCTAAGTCGAGTAGGTTTTACGTTTGTTTACCTGAAGAGGAATCACGGAACGGGCGACGAAGTAGTAGCAGAAACCGAAAACCCGACGCAGGTGCCATGGTTTGTAGCCAACTGCTAGCTGGGGTTTCTGTATCTGACCAGAAGAGTCAAAAGTAATATATCCTTTCAAAACCCAAGCCGTGCTCGCCCCCCCCGAATAGATAATATACTTGTTGGGAAATAGGGGAGACTAGGAGGTGAGCCTGCGGGTGAGGGGCAATGATAACTAGTGAGCGAGCACAGAAACAAGACCGACTGCTGCGGGCACTTAGAGGGTTGAACCGGAAAGCATTTGATGAGCTAATGCCAAGGTTCAGTGCTGTCTATGAGCAATTTGCCAACAACTCTTATAATAATAAGGTTAAAATTATGGCAACTCTATTAGTTATGGGGATTTAAACATGAGTCCTAGACAAACTACCAGACAAGCGTCCACCAGGTCGACGAAGTCTAAGCCAAAAAACGTTGTTCAACCGGAAAAAGAAGCTATCATTACTGTGTTTCCGGAAAGGCAAGAAGATGCTTCCGCTTTAGCTGCTAAATTAGTACCACTATCCCAGATTGTCCTGCCAGCTACTCAACCCAGGCACTATTTTGACCCCAAGGCAATGCAATCTCTGGTGGAGTCAGTAGGCCGTGAAGGTATCCTCCAGCCTTTATTAGTAAGGCCAGTGGGTGATAAGTATGAGTTGGTGGCTGGAGAAAGAAGATATCGCGCCGCTCAAGAATGCTCCTTGAGCGAAGTGCCTGTAACCATCCGGGAGATGTCTGATACTCAGGCAATACAGTATGCGCTGACGGAGAATCTGCAACGAGAGGATTTGAACCCGCTGGAGGAGACAGAAGGTATTTTGGATTTACTGGCGCTGAGGTTGTCAACCGATAGGGGATGGGTTATCTCACTGTTAAATAAATTATCAAAAACTAAACGGCACCTGGCGGTGGACAACGATGTCCGCCCAGAAGATCAACATATACTTACAGACGTGTTTGCCAGTATTGGCAAGATGTCTCCTGAGTCTTTCCGAACCCACAGGCTGCCATTACTCAACCTTACTAGTGATATCTTGGAGGCGTTGAGGTCTGGGTCAATCGAATATACAAAAGCTAGGGAAATAGGCAAGGTAGAATCGGAATCTGACCGCATGGAGATTCTGGAGGCTGCTATAGAGTATAATTTATCAATCAATCAAATTCGAGAGAGGGTGAAAGGTTTACAGCCTCCCTCACCAGAGAGGGAACTGCAACAGCAATTGGAAAGTACCTACAAACGAGTGAAAAAATTTAAGGTGTGCTCTAATCCTGACAAACAGGATAGGTTGAAATCTTTGTTGGCAGAACTGGAAGCTTTGATTGCTGAAGATAAATAAGAGCATCTTTGGCGGCTATCAATGTTCACCTTCTACCTGGGATGGCTTTAGCTGCCTCAATCTTGATATTCCATCTATCCAGTGTGATTCCGACAGTTTGCTCAAGTCTTGTCAAAGCTCTTAAATAGTCAATCCTGGCATTAAGCTCCCTATTTTTGGCCTGTACCAAGTCATTCTCGAAATCCAAAACATCGATCAGTCGAGTTCCTCTGACTCCCAATCTCAGTTTTTCCCGTTCGTTCTGTAGTTGTTGTTCAGATAATTCTCTGGCTTGCCGCGCCAGTTGTATCTGTCTTAGATTGAATTTCACATCTCTAATTCTGTTATTAATTTCAATTTCTAGAGTTTCACGTGCTTCCTGCAAATTGTTATTGGCTTGTTGGAGTTGAATGTTACTGCGTTCAACAGCCTGTTCTAGGCTAAGATTACCCAATTCACGTTTTAAAGTGAGTCTGCCCCTCAAGTCCATTGTATCATCGCCTACCAGAGTGGTGGTAGTTAAGTCATAGTCTACCTGGAAATCTAAGTTCCAGCGCCTTTCATTTTTGGCCAGCAATAGGTTTAATTTAGCTATTTCTAATCGGCTCACAGATTGCAAATAATCTGGGTTGTTTACCAAAGCTAATTGCTGTAGCTTCTCTGACTCCAGAGGGGTTGAGTCTACTGGGGCCGGAATATCTGCAGCTACTAGTTCTAAATTTTGCTCAAGTTCGAGAATCTCAATCAGATCTAAACCAGCTTGAGCAAGTCTATTCTTAGCTGTTAATAAGCTCACTTCTCGGTTAGCCACTTCTGTCTCGCTTTGGACGAGTTCAACCCGTGCTCGTCTGCCAGCATCAATCAAAGCCTCTATAACTTCCATTTGCCGTTTGGCGCTCTCTAGGGAAAGCTGCTCGATTTTGATTTGTTCCTGAGCTTGGAGTAACCTCAGGTAAGCTTCGATAGCATTTGTAATGGTGTTGATCAGATTCGATTTTAACTCAACAATGTTGATCGCTTCTTCCTGCCGGGCAATCTGAATAGGAGCTCTGTTGACATCTACTCCAAATCCCCTTAAGAGAGGTTGTATAAAACTGAAAGTTAAATTTTGACTTAATAAGTCGTCTCCGATGCTGCTAATATTATTACTGTCTTGCAATCTACCTCTAGGACTCCACGTCACCTTCAGGTCTCCACCAGTGATGATATTGAGATCCAAGGTTACAGCTAAATTTAATTCACTGTCTGTTCTTAGAGTGGATCCTAACTGGTTACGATTGAATTCAACGAACATTTCTGGGGTAAAATTGGGAGCAAATTCATCTTCAGCTACTGCCAGTTCTTGTAGGTCAATTATCCTTTGAAGGTAAGCGTTTTTGATAATTCTATTATTTTGCAAGGCTAAGATGACAACATTAGAAAGGGTTAATTTTAGTTTCTGCGGCTTTGTTGCTAATTCTTCCTGCTCTTGTTCTTTTCTAGTTTCAGTATCGGGCTGAGTCCGTTCTGCTTTTTCCTGGAAATTGACCTTGATAAGTTGAGTTTGGTTGTTACTTCGATTGGTAGTTAGAGAAGCCAAACTTGGCATCTGCACCACTGAACTGCTCTCTGTCTTGTGTTCCTGAGGAAATCTCCAAAAACGGCTCTTTCCACTGGGATTAATGAAAGGAACACTCGAACTTCTCCCCTTTTGTCCGTCTCCCCTTTTGTGGGTTCCCTCATCGGGTTTCTTAAGAGCATCGGACTGGCGGTGTTTTCCGCTGCTTATGGATGGAAGAAACACGGCGACTTCTCCCCTATTTACCCCAGCTTCACCAACAATGCCTGCTTGCCCAACTTGTTGATTGAGAGGACTGACGTTTACTAAAAGATTTGTGGCATTGGCAGTTTGGATAGGATTAAAAGGCAACTCAGGATGAGGATTGGTTTGAGAGGGTTGAGGGACGACAAAAGTACAAACGGTCCCAAAAATTGCCGACAGAGGTATCATTACGTCAATTCTGTTGTACATCTAATCACCCAAGTAGCAATAAGCGGGAATTGGGAATTTTTTAATCTTTATCCTTTTCACACATCCCATATCTATGTTGCTAAAATTACATTAGCTATTCTAACTTGTTGAAATCCAAGGAATCTAATGAATAGACCTCTTGCATAAGTCTCATAAACCTTGGTGAATACAAGTCAAAAGGCAAAAGGCATGCATGCAAAAGGGATAGATTTTGATTTCATATTTATTTTTGCAAGAGGTCTAATGATTGAGTGGAAATTGCACAAATGGTAAGTAATCAGTACCAACCTGTGGCTATTCGCTTGGAGGAGGTTTCTAAAGTTTATGGCAGTGGCAATACAGCAGTTCACGCCATTTCTAACATTAACCTGATTATAGAGCAGGGTGAATATTGCTCAATTATGGGCACATCTGGCTCGGGAAAATCCACAACCATGAATATAATTGGTTGTCTTGACCAACCAACCTCAGGACACTATTATCTCGATAATCTAGATGTTTCTGGGCTAACTGATGTAGAGTTAGCCCAGATTCGCAATCGCAATATTGGCTTTGTCTTCCAGCAGTTCCACTTATTGCCTAAGATGACAGCGCTGGACAATGTGATTTTGCCAATGGTTTATGCAGGGATGCCAAAGGCAGAAAGACGCGATCGCGCCGAGGAAGCCTTGAAGCGAGTGGGTTTAGAAAATCGGATGTATAATAAACCCACTCAATTATCTGGGGGACAGCAGCAAAGAGTAGCGATCGCTCGGGCTATTGCCAACAACCCTGTTCTCTTGCTCGCCGACGAACCGACTGGAGCTCTCGACTCTCGCACTACTGGGGAAGTGATGGAATTGTTTGGGGAACTCAATGCCAGTGGTATCACCGTAGTGATGGTAACCCATGAGCCAGAGGTAGCCCGTCTCACCAGGCGCATTGTCTGGTTCCGTGATGGGGAAGTGGTGCATTCCCATCTTACGCCAGAGGAGATGCTTCAGGTTGCCGTTGCTTATTAGGGATTGGCGATGGGGAAGAGTTGTTTATATCAAGTCCGGATAATTAGTGATAAAAAACCTTCTCTCTTGAAACCTTACTCCTTTACTTCTGCCTTCTGCCTTCTGCCCTCTGCCTTGCTTTCGCGCCTCGTGTAAGTATTCAACTGGACATGATATTACTTCGATGAGCGCAGTGCTTTCACTGGATCTAGTTTGCTGGCTTGCACGGCGGGGAAGAAAACACTGCCTACCCCTACCACCACTGCCGAGCTTAATGCCAAGGTGGCCGTTTCCAATTCAAATTCGTAGGGCAACTCAAACTTATTGGCAACCCCAATCGTCGCCCAATGTACCGTGGCGATCGCAACTGTACCTCCAACGAGACTTAGTAAAACAGCTTCTAGAATAAACTGCAGCCTAATCTCTGTCTGGGTTGCGCCGATTGCTCGCCGCAGGCCAATTTCTTGGGTGCGTTCAACCACTGAGGCAAGGGTAATATTGGCAATGCCAACACCGCCAACCAAAAGCGTAATGATTGCTAGGACTAGCAGTCCCCGGGAAACAAATACCAGTGTTTGCCGTTGCTCCAAGATATCATCAATGTTATTCTGAGCCCAAAACATTCCACCTGGGTAGCGTTGGGATAACAGCTGCTGAGCCTGCTGTTCTAGGTCTTTCATGTCTTTGAGATTGTTGGGGCGCAGCTGAAGTCCTCCGATATCACGACCGCCGCTCAAAACTCTATAGAGGGACAAGGGCACCAGCATCTCACCGTTTGGTTTATACTCTGCAGTTCTTAGCTTAGTTTCGATTACCCCTATGACGATATAGGGCTGGTCAGCGGCATAAAGGCGTTGCCCTATCGGGTTTTGCCCAGGAAAAAGTTGCTCTGCCAAAAATTGATCTATGACCGCCAAAGGTCGATAGTTGGCAAAATCAGCAACACTGAAGAACCGCCCCTGCAGGATTGCTCGACCCGAAGTCAGCAGGTAGTCTTGGGAAACTGCATGGATAGAAAGGTTCGCCTGCTTATCTTGGAAGATGACTTGACCGCTATCAAACCCAGTATAGGTACTGATGGCATACAAGCCTACCATTCTCTGTTTTAAGAATTCCATATCTTCTAGCTGAAGCTTTCTGCCATCGTTGGTCCAATAATAGACGCTCAACTGAGGTGCTTCTCGCTCGGCTAGTTGTTGTTCAATAACAGTTCGGCTGATACTGCGTATTTGTAAGGTGGCGCTGACTGAAGCGACCCCCATAAAAACGCCCAGGGTTGTTAGCAAAGAACGTAAGGGGTTACCACTTAGAGAGTTGTAAGTTAGAGCAACTAAGTCAAGGGGTGAGATGCTCATGAGCAATACAAAATAAATAAATAAATAAATAAATAAATAAATAAATAAATAAATAAATAAATAGCAAGTGTTTTGGCTGCTTCTGAAAAGTTTTGAGCAACCATTGCTTCGATTTGCTTTACTGCTCTGCTTTGGGGATAACAGGCATTCCTGGGTTTAGGGACGATCCAGTGGGGGGCAAAACTATCACGTCGCCAGGGCGTAGTCCCGACGTTACCTCTACCTTTGTTAAGGCCTCTAGCCCCAGTGTTACACTGCGTTTTTGAACCTTGCCTTGAGTATCCCGTACCCACACGAAGGCATTAGCTCCAGAATTTTGAATCACGTCCGTGTCCAAAACTACTACATTTTGGCGTGCAGCCACAATAATCTCAACATCCAATTTGCTACCAGGAATCAGCGTCTTGCTGGGTCGATCCAGCTTTATAGTTGCAGTCACCGTGGCTTGACCAGAGCTTTTTCCCTTCTCACCATTATTATTTGAGGTAGTTGCCAGTTTTGACACGCTTTGAACTCTGCCAGTGAAACTTTTGGCGTTTGGTCCAATCACTCTAACGCGGGCAATTTGATTGACTTGAACGCGGACAGCATCAAGGGGTGAAAGCTGGAGTTTTACTATTCCTTGTGAGGGATTGCCGAGGGTCAGCAGAGCATCGCCCAGCTTGACCACTTCTCCAACTTTGACATTGATTTCCAGCACTGTTCCATTCAGGGTTGCCTTGACAAGGTTTTTCTGTATTTCCTCCTCAATTTTTTTTCTCTCCAGTCTCAGGCGTTCCAGTTCATGAGTATCTGTACTGACCTGTGACTGAGCATCCTGCAATTGAGCTTCAGCAGTCAGAACTTGGTTTGACAGTTCCCGCTGTTTACTTTGGCGCTGCTGTTGTAGACTCTGCAGTTCCAGTACCGTGGTGTCAACGGCTAACTCAGCATCCCGCAATTGAGATTTAATCGTTAGGATTTGGTCTTTCTGTTGCTGAAGTTCATTTTCTGGAATAAAGCCCTTTTGCAGGAGAACCTCACTTTCTTGGAGTTCCCGTTGAGCAGCGTTGAGTTTTGCAGTAAGTTCTAGAACTTTTTCACGGTTGCGAGCCAGCTGGAGTTCCTGCTTGCGCATCTCTACCTCTTGGAAGGCAAGTGCCTGGAGTTCCTTTTGAGCCACTGTCAGCTTTTGGGAGGCTTCAATAGTTTTCTGACGGTTGCGCTCTAGCTTCAGTTCTTGTTTCTGAATCTCTAACTGCTGTTGCGCAAGGGCAGTTTGGCGCTCTGGATCCCTCAGAATTACCAGTGTCTGACCTAATGCAACACTATTACCCACACCAACAAGTATCTGCTCTACTGTGCCATCTACTGGAGATTGGAGAGTTTGTTGACCACCTAGTTCCATCGTCCCGCTCTCGTTAATCACTTCCTCAAGATAATCTTCTTCCACGGCCAACAGACTTACCTCTACTGGCTCGGAGGGACGATTCTGATTCCAGTTGTAGAGTAGCAAGCCACCAGCAGTAGCTATGGTCAGCATCCCTGACCAGCCGATCCATTTAACTCCACTCTTAAATTTTTGTTTTGCCCTTGTGCGATCAGCCACAGTCTTCATGGACAAGTCTAGTTACCCCTTTAGTATTCATAATTTACTTTTAATGTCAATTAAGGGTTGAAACCCTTGTAATTTCCTCAATAGTTCCAAAACCATGATTTTGAACCCTTACGGGTATCTCCTCCGGAGAGGCTGCGCCAACGCCAGTCGCTTTATGCCGGGGAACTCGTCCACCGCGCTGGCTCACAAGTCTCGAAACCCTTATGGGACAAGAGGGGTTTTTAATTTAGATCAGGCGTAATTTTATTTTACCTACTGCTGCTTAGTAGCAAGAAACCATCAATAGACCCAACTTCCAACAAAAGATGCCTTAAAACTCCCGGTTCGCTTATTTTCGGCGTTGCTGAATACTGGAATGGTTAAACAGAAAGGGGAATTTTTTTGGCTCTTCCGGACTTACGGCGGTTTGCATAACTATGAGGTACATTAACAAAAATCAGCAAACCAGTTACGGAAATCTTAAGGTGCGCTTTCCGCATTAAGAATTAAATTCGCCACGGGTCGCACCTGTGGATAGGATAACAGAATGGCTATTTCGGATACTAACCTAAATTTTCCAACCTTGGGGTCCGTTTGATTCACCTCAAGATGCGTTCGCGTAGCGTGGCCTACGGCCAATCGCATGGTGCTACAGCAGCAAACCCTGGCAACGATGAAGCGAATCCCTTGTCGAGTTGGAGTAGAGCGATCGCTTGATTTTGGTCAGGACTTACCCATTGCCCCCTAAATCCCCCAAACTTGGGGGACTTTCTCAGTAGTACCCCCCATATTTGGGGGGTTAGGGGGGCGAACCCAACTAAACTTCGTAAGTCCTATTGGTATTAAAGCTATCAAGCTATCATGCTTAATCTCAGGGCAATTGGAACGTGCCATTTAGTTGAGCTTGGCTTCAATAAATATTATACATAACCTACACATAAATCATACGTTTAGCTAACGCGATTGGCCGTAGGCCACGCTACGCGAACGCAAACTTCCATCACTTTAATCTTCTTTATTAAGTCGCAAACTCGTTAATTAAAAAGTTCGTAATTAATCGAGATTGACCCAATTCAAAACCTTAAGAAGTTATACGAACTTTTAGATATTTTATTTTTTGATATGGATTGACATACTGAAAATAAGCAATCCAGTTCAATGTGGCAAAAAAAAACCCGATTAGACTAGCATCTATCACCCCTTAGCCTGATAAAAATACAATGACTAAAAAATTACTCACTAAATTAACAGTTGCTACCACCAGCCTAGCCTTAGTCACCTTAGGAACGACTAGCAGCGCACAAGCAACAAGCTTAACTGGACTGATTGAATTTAACACTAATGGATCAGGAAGTACGGGTACAGCTGTTTGGGATACCGGTGCTGATCGCTTTTGGGACTTGTTCGTTACCAGCGATGGTGAAGACGGTGAATTCATTAATGACCCAAGTAGTCGCAACATCGACTTTGAACTAACAGAAGGTATCCATACATTTACGATTTATGGTGATGGCAGAAGCTCTCTTGCTAATAAAAGTCATTACGGTTTGAATTTGTTTTTCAATGGAGAGACTGCCAATCCAGGGATTTCAGTCTTTGGAGAATTAGCCCGGTCCACTGACTCTGATCCAACCTTTTTAGCCAATAGTAGTGGTTCAACTCGGGGACTGGATGGAAGTACTGTACCAGGCTCAGGAACTCTGTCCTTTATCGATGGTTTAACAACCGTCACACTTACTGACTATATTTATCAAGCACCAAATGTTCAACAGAAAGACCGTGTGAGTGAGTATAGTATAAGTCCAAATGGTCACTTGGACATGGTGGGACAATTTACATTAAACGTAGAAACTACAAACTTAGAAACTACATCTGTCCCTGAACCGGTTTCAGTGCTAGGTCTGCTGACAGTGGGTGCATTCGGTGTTGGTGCAACCCTCAAGGGCAAAAAGAAACAGCAAGCCTAAGCTGGCCGTCTCAAGAAATTAGCAATCTTAACAAATTACCAAACTATAGCAGTTCTCAATTGGGTATTGAGAGCTGCTATATATTGTACACAATCTATACCTAAGCCATACCTTCTGCAAACGCGATCGCAAACTTTCGTAAGCCTTACTAAAGATGTAGGCTAACGGAATTTGATTTGAACCTCCCCATCCTAAGAGGAATGGGGATTCCCAGGCACAACCTAGTTGGTTGTTATCTCCATGGGCGTAACTTTCCCTGGCCTATGGCCACGCTACGCGAACGCACCGAGGGTAGCTGAGTAGGGTCAATACCCAGTTTTTTTGAGACCCTTACTTTTTATATTAACACTATTTGAGAGGAAAAATTCATCCCCGACCTAAGAGGACGGGGTATTCTTTTCCCTCTCAAACTCTCCCACTCTGATAACGAAGTAGGCGAAGCCAAAGAACGAAGCAATTAGGATTTCAGCAAAATGGTAATCATCTTTTGGTTTGCTTCTACCCATAATTTTGATTACTGACCTGGTATTATAGCAGTTTTCTATGGTTATATCACACTCAGGTTAGCAGCCAAGAATCATGTAGGGTGCAAAGTAAATGGCCATTGTTAACTCACAATACCTGATTGATATTCAGGAAGGATTAGGATTTGCTGAACAATTAGTGTTTTCCAACACAGGGCAATATCTGAGTGATATCCAAAGAGCAGTTTTGCAAAAATCCTGGCAAGGGCAACGCAAAACCTATGACCAGATCGCTCAAGAGTTAGGCTATTCAGCAAGTTATATCAAGCAGACCGTTGCCCCTAAATTATGGAAACTGTTCTCAGAGGCACTAGGGGAAAAAGTCAGTAAAACCAATTTTCGCAGTGTACTCGAAAGACGACAGGTCAATCAAGAATCGAGTCATACTCAGGAGCAGATTGGGGTATTGAAACAGCGACTAGAGCCTTACTACAAAGGGAAGGTGCAATCTACAGCTAAGCAACAGATCTCAAATGTTCTTTTTCCTAACCATCCCCAATCCCAAATCCTCAATCACCAATCCCAGCAGTTGGAGTTACCAGAAGGAAGAGTTCCTTTAGCTTCCCGATTTTATGTCGAGCGAGTCCCCTATGAATTTAGGTGTTACGAAGAGATTGTTAAACCAGGAGCCTTTATTCATATTAAAGCACCCAGACAGATGGGTAAAACATCCCTGATGGTCAGGATTCTGGCTCATGCAGAAACTCAGGGTTACCAAACTGTGCGTTTGAACCTTCAACGAGTGGATGTTGAAATTCTCACTAACCTAGATAAATTTTTGCGTTGGTTAGCCTACAATGTCACCCGCAAGCTGAACCTAAAACCTATGCTGGATGATTATTGGCATCAGGACCTCGGTAGTAAAGTCAGCTGCACCACCTATTTCCAAGACTATAGCAATTCTCATAGCTATGAGAATTGCTATAAGTTGTACAGTATGGAGCTGGTGAATTGGTCAGACAATCACGTGATGGTTAGCTGCAATTTGTATCAGCGATACTTTAGCGATCGCGTAGCGTCGGCTTTGCCGAATCGCTTTAATAGTTATAGCGCTACGGGCTGGCAACAGGCAACAGGCAACAGGCAACAGGCAACAGGCAACAGGCAACAGGCAAGCCAAGTTTTACAAAGCTTGTAGTAATTTATGCCTCACCATTATTTGTAAATACCCGACGGCGTATTGCTATAGTAATCGGAAATATAGGGTTTTCCATACTTATGAGATACACAGGATTTTTTCCCAATTCCGAAGTTCCCTATTCCCTCTTCTGAGTTCCCTGTTCCCAGATCCGCTGTTCCCTGTTCCCTAAAATCCCAAAATTCTGTACCTCACCCAATTAAAAACCGCTATATTGCTATATAATCGTTACTGTTCAAGGCCCCCCGATAGCCTGCAGAGCTTAAACAAATATCTGCCAGTAACATTATGACCTCTTGCCATAATACCAGCACCGCCGTCATTGAAGACTCGAAAGGGGTTAAGCGAGTTGCCTTGCTAGGAATGCCCAACACGGGCAAATCAACCTTCTTTAACCGTATCACAGGTACCAGTGCTCACGTTGGCAATTGGCCCGGCATTACTGTAGATCTACTACAAGCTAATGTCCAACTCAATGGCGAACCTACGGAATTCGTAGATTTACCAGGAATTTATGACCTGAACGGATTTTCTGATGATGAGAAAATTGTTCAAACCTTCTTAGAAAATTTTGCTGTTGATCTATTTATTATTGTTCTCAATGCTTCCCAAATTGACCGTCAAATTCGCTTGGCATTGCAGGTAAAAGCCCTAGGTTTACCTGCAGTGGTGATGCTGAATATGGCTGATGAAGCTAAGCAATATGGAGTTAAAATCAACACAGAAAAATTATCCGATAATTTGGATATGCCTGTGTTCCTCATTAGTGCCAAGTATGGATACGGCTATATGAGGGCATACCTAGAAATTTCTAAAACATTAAACGCACAAGAAGAATCGATTAATAGAGATAATCGAATAGATAATCTAAAAACTCGTTTATCTGAGCATAGCTCTATTTCCACTAAAGAGATAGAATCAGTACTAAATGGTGCGGTAGAAATGCCCTCTGAGATGGCAGTCAATTTAACTGCCAGGATTGATAAGTTCCTGCTGCATCCGATATTGGGATTACCCTTGTTCTTCTTAGGAATGTTCCTGGTATTTTGGGTGGTTTGGACTGTGGGACTCCCCTCTCAAGACCTGATGGATGATATGACTGGCTGGATTCAAGGTGCCATAATTGAGCCTGTCATCCAACCCTTACCCACAGTGATTCAAGACTTTTTGATTAATGGGATTTGGAACGGTTTAGCTACCGTTGCTTCCTTTGTTCCATTAATTGTGCTGTTCTTTATCTTAATGGCAATTCTAGAAGATAGTGGCTACCTATCCCGTTCTGCCTATTTAATGGATATCTTTATGGAACGGTTGGGGTTAGATGGTCGCAGTTTTGTGATGCAAATGATGGGATTCGGCTGTAATGTGCCCGCATTAATGGGAACTAGAGTTATGCGATCGCAAGCCTTGCGACTGCTAACTATGCTAGTGATTCCTTTTGCTTTGTGTGCTGCCAGACTCCAGGTATTTGTCTTTATCATTGCTGCTGTATTTCCCCATGGTAACGGAGCGTTAGTATTATTTTCCCTATACCTACTTAGTTTTGTAGCCGCCATTGTCACTGCTGCTCTTTTCCAAGGAGTCTTTAAAAACGAGGAACCTTTTATTATAGAATTACCCCCTTACCGAATTCCCACCCTCAAACAAGTGTTACTTAGAGGGTGGGGAGAAGTCAAAGAATTTTTGCAACGAGCATCTGGGTTTATTACCTTTGGCTGTGTTGCCGTTTGGTTCATCACGAATTTACCGCCAGGAGCGACAGGATTGGATACCATTGGCGGGCAAATTGGACAATTTTTCAGTCCGGTCATGAATCCCATTGGTATTAATCCCCATTTAACCCTAGCTCTAATTTTTGGTTTCATTGCTAAAGAAATTGTGATTGGCTCTTTAGCTGTAATTTATGGACTTAACTCCGTTGCTGTTAGTCAGCAGATAACTGATACAGTGACATTTATCCAAGGATATAGTTTTTGTATCTTTTGCTTAATCTACACTCCCTGTTTAACTACCGTTGTTACCCTATTTAATGAGGCAAAATCATGGAAATTTACCCTATTTTCCTTAGTGTTTTCCTTAGGGTTGGCTTGGGTAGCTAGCTTGATATTTTACCAGGGAGCTTTAGCACTGGGATTTCAATGAAGAGATAGCACTTCTCAATTGGGTGAGGTACAAATTATTGGGTTAATGGGAGTCGGGAGGGGGATTCCCACTTATAGCACTATGCGCTACTGTTAGGACATTCCTAAACTCCGAAACGTAAGTAATCGCTGACTTTTGACTTCTGACTTCTAACTTCTGACTTGCGCGTAGCGCTATATCCTCCCTGAGCAAGACAGTCAAGAACATCGCAATGAGCCAATGACCAATCATAAATGTATTATTTTTTACAGAAAAATTTATTTTTCGTGGTATATATGTCATGCTGGTGTTAGTTAATTGGAGTGGAAGCCCCAGTAAGGGGCTGGGAAAATGCAAAAAATCGAGGCAATTATCCGAGCCTATAAGCTCGAAGACGTCAAAATCGCTTTAGTCAATGCTGGTATCGTTGGCATGACCGTGTCTGAAGTTCGGGGATTTGGACGGCAGAAAGGTCAAACTGAACAGTATCGCGGTACAAAGTACAGAGTAGACTTTCTTCCCAAGGTCAAGCTAGAAGTGGTTGTTGAAAATGGCTTAGTTGACATGGCAGTAGAAAAAATTCTCGCTGCTGCTCACACTGGTAAAATCGGCGACGGTAAAATTTTCATCAGTCCCATTGAGCAAATTGTCCGGATTAGGACTGGGGAAAGGAATCTAGAGGCGGTTTAATCCCTAATCAAGTAGGGTGGGCAAAAACAGTTTGCTTATTTTGATAATTCTAGATTAGAATACTTTGCCCACCCTACTTTAATTGGTATTTTTTTTACTTGAGCTTGTCCGGTGGGCAAAAACAGTTTGGTTCAAATCAGTATTAATGATTAGATTACTTTGCCCACCCTAATTGAATTGGTATTTTTTTTACTAAGTGGTGATGGGTAATGTAAGCATTCAGCTATCAGCCAAAGGCCAAGGGCTTTTCCCCAGACTTTCAATTTTATTCTAAGCTGACCGCTGACAGCTGAACGCTGTTCGCGTACGCGTGCGCGTAGCGCATATGCTTACAATCCACCCACGATTTGCTAAGTGATTAGTAGGACTTAGTTTAAATTAGACTCGTAAAACATTGATTTGCTCCGATCCTGTACTGGCCAATCGTCGTTTTCACCACCTATAATTAATTTTTCAATCTCCACATATTCTTTGGCAAGTTGCCGGAGAGAATTAATTAAAATATCAAGAGCGATCGCATCACTAGTTCCTAAATCAAACCAGCAGCGCCCCCAAGTGCCTTCATACTCAAACTCGCCCTGATTATGCATCAAGGCCATTAAACTCTTTTCCGCTACTCTATCATCATATTCCATGTAGCTGATTTCTAGGCCAACCTCTTGCACTGGCAGGTTTTCTGCATCAAATCCTCCCAATTTACCTAATAAAAACCAGGAATTGAACAGTTCTTCCACATATTCCTTTTCCCGATAGGAAGGAACAGTGCTAAATTCTATCCAAATCCACAAATCAAATGGGTTAAACTCACGAAATATAATTTGCATATCGTTTAGGGAACAGGGAACAGGGAATCGGGAACAGGGAATCGGGAATCGGGAATCGGGAATCGGGAATCGGGAATCGGTGAAAAGCAATTATTTTAACTAACACTTAGTTTTTTTTATCGCCATTAATCCCGAATATCGGATATTAACTTTTTGATTAATCCTGATTTTTTTCAAACCCTATCTTATCACAATTTTCAACGAGTTGTGAAAAATATAGTTATGAAAAATCACCAATAGTGAGAGAGGGAGCAGGGAGCAGGGAGCAGGGAGCAAGGAGCAGGGAGCAGGGAGCAGCTCAAGGGCACCTAAGCAGTTGTGGAGAGCCAGTTGCTGATCTAAGTCCCCATCTCCCCATCTCCCCATCTCCCCATCTCCCCATCTCCTGCTCTTCCTGTGATTCCCTCAAAGAGTATAACTACTTGTTGCTACTACTACCCAATCGAGATCGTGAGTTTCCCCTAAGGCATAGTGAACTGTACACCATTCTCCAGACAGATTGAAGTTAAGATGGTAAGTTTTGGAATTAAGCAGTTGAGTGGCAAACAGGTTTCTCAAATCTATCTCGAACTTGCATTCTGTTTGGATTTCCTCTAATCCGGCTCTTTCTTCTGACAATTCTTCTTGAACCTCTTGGTATTGTTCCGTTGATAATTCTCCTTCTTCCTCTAACTTTACTAGTTCTTGTTCTAGCTGTGCTATTGTTTCCTGATACTCTTCTATCTCATTTCCGTAATCATCTCGAACTCTAATAAATTCATTGATTTCGCTAATCTCTAAAAATCCCGTAGTATCCAATAATTTTTGCATAACTTCGTGGCGACTAGTGGTGATCACTACCTCGAAACCTCCCAAAGTCAATTCTTCCTCTGCTTGGGCTTTATGAGTAATTTGATTGGTGATAGATTGGATTTGCTCAACTAGTGCAGCGGTATTGTCTTGGACAGATTCTAGATCCGGAATCATAAATTGTGGTGATGAGTTGCACCGCCAGGTTTGTTTGATACCTAATCCAATCCACTCTCCTGCTGTTGATAAACCAATTAGCATCGGAATTCCTAAGGAGCCAAAGATACTTTGTTGAATGGGAAATCCCTCTTCCAATTCTTCTGGTAGTGTAGGAAGGCGATAGCCATAGATAGTTAACTCTGAGAAATTAGCTTGCAGCAGTGCGATCAGATTTTGGTAATGGGCGCTCACAGGTTGAGATTGGGTTGCGCGAATCTGACTGAGAAACTCTTCAGGAGTAAAGGGCATAAGACCGGTGTTATCGACTAGAAAGCGTTCCACTGAAAAAGAACCTTTATCGTCCACTTCCCAAGGAATAACTATATAAGGAGCGTCACCAACTAGGCTGAAGTATTCATCTTTGGTTAATTCTTGAAGGGTAGTAACAATTTGCTCAGTTTGGGATTTCATAATTATTGTTAAGGTAGGATGTTAGTAAGCATTCAGCAGTCAGCTGTCAGCTGTCAGCTATAGAATTTTCAGTTGAGATGTGAAACTATAATTGATGGTGAAAGGGAATAGGGAACAGGGAATAGGGAATAGGGCAGAGGGAATAGGGAACAGGGAACAGGGAACAGGGAAAGAATCCGTGTGTGTACTTCATTAATAGGAAAACGACTGTATGATAAATCAGCATTTGGTTTCATGAGATAATTTAAAATTATATATTAGCAAATAGTTGATATAATTGATCATACTTATGAGGTAGATTTAATTTTATTACTCCCTACTCCCTACTCCCTACTCTCAAAAATTCCAATGCCGAGGTACCTCCTTACAGACAACTGCCACGAATTATAATGTATTTTATCTCAAGCAGTCATGAGTTTTAAAGCAGCAAATTCTAGTCAATATTTAGACCAATATACCGCAGAAAGTTCCAAGATTATTTCCGGTCGTTTTACGGATGTGGATGAGTTTACTGAGTTCTTGACTTATAGCCAAATGGAAATTATTCAGCTTTCTCGTGGTTCGTTCCAGAGTGAGTTTTTGGCTACCCAGATTGGTGATTTATATTTCACACGTATTAGCGCCAATCAATCCGTTCAAGTAAGAGGTCCGAAACAGCAGGGATATTTAACTTTTGCGTTGGTTTGGGAGGCTAAAGGAGGCCATTTTTATGGCCACGGTCAGCCCCTGTGTCCCCAAACTGATTTGAATGGTTTTGATCGGCAACGGGAAACGGGCTTCGTGACTCCTCAAGTGGGAATGATGGTAGACATATTCATCCCGGTGGGAATCTTTGAAGCTTGTGCCAATCACTTGCAGCGCTATGATTTGGACGATCGCTTCCTCGCCAAAAATCATGTGAGTATATTGCCCGATCGGATTGGGGAGATCAAGGACTATCTGCGGGAACTATTTTGGTTGGCGCAACATCAACCTGACTGGTTGAAGCAGCCCCATGTTCAACAGCTGGTGGCAAATGATCTCGTTCCATTGGTGATTCAAGCCATTCCGATTCAAGGCAGTGCCACCCCCACCCTCAAACCCTCTCGGCGCAGAAAGTTGATAGCCCAAGCGGAGCAAGAAATAGTAGCCCACTTGGAAAAACCCCTGACCCTGAAGGAGCTAGCCAAACGATTGGGCTCTAGCAGTTCAGCTTTGTCCTATGGGTTTCAGGAGTTATTTGGCATGAGTCCCATGCGCTATCTCAAGGTGCGACGGCTGAATGCGGTGCGCAGGTGCCTGAAGGCAAGTGATCCAGACAGTTGTAGCGTAGAAATCCTGGCTAACCAATTTGGCTTCTGGAATGGAGGCCATTTTGCTAGAGATTACAGAGTCATGTTTGGGGAATTGCCTTCAAAAACGTTGCAGAGGAAACCAGAAGTTAGACAAGAATCTTAAAAGCCGATTGTACCTGATTTTGAGACGATATATGACGACGCTTAACAAAACGAATTATAGATAAAACTAATTATTGTCCCGTCAAAGACTATTTTATTTTTATGGTTAGTAAAGTTGGAATTTTTGAGTATTGAGGGGAACCGTTTATGTTTAAGCTTAAATAGACAGCAGGTCAAAGTTGCACAGTCAAAGTTGCACAACTTATGAACTATGTACTATCCGAGCAAGCTAAAACCGATGAGGGAGCTATAGCTTTAGTACAAATGTTCTGCATCAGTGACATAGGACCGGTGCAGAAGACCTGCAACACTCAAAGGTGAAACTACCATGGAGACGGGAGCAGTTATGAAATATTTGAGAGCTATTGACTCTAAGGGAAGTGGCGTTGCTGAATCTTCGCGCTGAATAGGAGTAGAGTGGGCATCCTGCCCGCCCGACAATATGTTGAAACTGGCTTGATGCCAGTTCCACGCCTGATGCCGCATCCTGCCCGCCCGACAATAAGCATGAAACTGGCTTGATGCCAGTTCCACAGCAAGATGCCGATTCCACAGATGCGACCCGTTCGCGCCCCGCGTCGGCTTTGCCGAAAGATGCGACCCAACGGCGATTTACTCGCCCTAGGAGGCGCGCGCCTAAGCGCGAATTTAATAATTAGATCGCTCAAGCGCACCTAAAAACTCTTAATAATGGAATGATTTTAAGAGTAGGTGCGCTTTCCAATGGGCGAGTAAATCGCCCTTGGGTCGCACCTGTGGAATAGGCATCTTGCCTGTTCGATATCTTTTGGAGCGGGCAGGATGCCCACTCTACTCCTATTAATTCAAAGATTCAGCAACGCCAGCTTTTGGAACTATGCTCTCCCTGGTTATTGCCGGGAGTTGATTTACTGTTTTTATCAGGGTTTATGAATAAGTTTTAACTGTATTTAGAAGAAGATAGTGGCGGTTGCGATCGCATCCTCTGTTTTGCTTGCGTTTTCCTGCTGTTTTCCTGATGCTCAAAGCCTTAGTTTTGATTCAGGAGATTGATAAGCCAGAGGAAATGGTTGGTGGTTTTGAGTATCTGTGAGCATGTCACCTTTGTAATTAGGTACATAGATCCCCCCTAGCCCCCCTTAAAAAAGGGGGGAATTAGATTTAAAAGTCCCCCTTATTAAGGGGGATTTAGGGGGATCTGAACAGGGATTAACAAAATTGACATGCTCCCTTGAGTATCTGTGAGCGGACGCTTTTTAATCAGTGCGGGATGATTGGGATAATACAGACATGAAACCTTGATTGGGTCGATAAGAAGCGGACGCTTTTTTGCGATCGCTTTTTTGTAAGCATATGGGTGGCACAGGCTTCAAGCCTGTGACCTCACCTAGCTTGGCTATAGGCCAATGGCTGATACCTGAATGCTTACTTCAAAATTAGCATCTTACCAGAACAATTACCGGATATACCCAATTCTTAATAAATTTTATACTTTTTACTGCTTAAAATACTATCTTATCATACTTAAAATAAAATTGCCGTTTTTTTAACATTAATTAACGAGGTTTTCCAGGCCACGCATTATAGTAGTTTAAGTATCGAATAGGTTAAATTTTTAATAAATTTTAAAATTTATTACTGCTTAAAATACTATCCTATCATACTTAGACTACCCCCCCCCGATTTGTTAACATTAATTAACGTTTATTTTGGTGATATTAATGATTATTATTCTAGTTAATTATTTAAGAATAATAATCATGTTAATGCATTAGTTTTTCTTATATATTTATGGAGATCTGAATAAGAAATATATATATATTCGTGGAATCCTCATTTCAGAAAAGATCTGGATCAGCCAAGTCCTTACCCACTCTATATTTCAGCTGATTTAGACAGATAAAATCTGGTCAGTGCTCAAGAGATTTTCAATCACAGTCAATCAAAAAAAAAGTTTTGTGATGCAAAAACTGTGAGATACTAACAAACGGGTGCATAAAACTTGCAACACAAAAGTTTAAACGTTTGATATAACGGTAGCCTTAATGAAATATTTGAGAGCTAATCGCTCCAAGGGCAGTCATGACAATGCCCAGATGGGGAAGCGATTATTCAATGGGGTGATGGCGATCCTACTAACGATCACCTTCACTCTAGTTGGTTTCCTCCCAGTGACTAACCAGGGAATCGCACTTGCCGACACAGAAGGCCAGCCCAACATCCTGGTGATCATGGGAGATGACATTGGTTGGACTAATGTCAGTGCTTATGAAAAGGGCATTGTCGGTTACGACACGCCCAACATCGATCGCATTGCCAATGAGGGCATGCTGTTTACGGACTACTACGCTGAGCAAAGCTGTACCGCCGGTCGGGCAGCTTTTATCACTGGCCAAAGTGGTTTGCGGACTGGCTTGCTGAAAGTCGGTTTCCCAGGAGCACCCTTTGGCATCCAGGATGAAGACCCCACCTTGGCAGAAATGCTGAAGCCCTTGGGTTACACATCGGGGCAGTTTGGCAAAAACCACCTGGGGGATCTCAACCGGTTTCTGCCCACAGTCCATGGCTTTGACGAATTCTTGGGCAACCTCTATCACTTGAATGCAGAAGAAGAGCCGGAGAATTCGGACTATCCCGGCGGACCAGATGGCTGGTTTGCCAAAAATGTTGGACCTCGCGGAGTTCTGGATTGCAAAGCAACGCCTGGTGAATATCACGAGGAACCGATCATTGGAGATCCAGACTATTCAAAACGCTTTGGCGAGTTGGGCTATCAGGAATGTTATGATACCGGGTCGCTCAACATTGAGCGCATGAAGACCGTAGATCGGGAATTCCTAGACCGGACGAAGGAGTTCATTGAAACAGCGGTGGAAAACCAGAAGCCCTTCTTGACCTGGTTTAACTCCACCCGGATGCATTTCTATACCCATATTAGTGATGAGGTCAAGGGAATCAGCGGTCAGGGCTTCTACGGTGATGGCATGCTAGAGCACGATGGCCATGTAGGAGAGTTGCTCGACCTGCTGAAGGAGCTGGGCATTGAAGACAATACGATTGTCATCTATACCACAGACAACGGCCCCCATTACAATCAATGGCCTGATGGCGGTCTGAGTCCCTTCCGGGGTGAGAAGAACACCAACTGGGAAGGCGGCTACCGCGTTCCAGCACTCGTGCGCTGGCCTGGTCATATCCCCGCTGGAACCGTATCCCATGAGATTTTCTCTCACTTAGATTGGGTGCCAACCCTGATGGCGGCTGTTGGCGTGGATGACATCAACGAAACCCTGAAGCAGCCCTGTCCGGAAGATGAACCCACAAACCTCTGTGGAACCTATCTCGATGGGTTCAATCAGTTGGCCTATTTGACCGATCCCGAGAACCAAAAGGGACAGCGTCCGGGATTCATCTACTTCAATGATGAGGGTCAACTGCCAGGGGTTCGCATTGGGGATTGGAAAATAGTCTTTTCGGAACAACGGGCTCACTATTTTGATGTCTGGCGGGAGCCGTTTGTGCAACTGCGAGTTCCGAAGCTGTTTAACTTGCGTCGGGATCCCTACGAGCGCGGGGATACCGATTCCAACAACTACAATGACTGGTGGTCTCGCCGGAATTACTTGTTGCTGCCACCGGTAGGGCTTGTGCAGAAGTACCTGGATACGTTTGAAGAGTATCCTCCCAGTCAACCTCCTTTTGGTTTCAATCCTAACGAAATCATTGACGACATTGTTGATCAGATTGAAACCTATTCCCTTGACTAAGGGGTAAAAGGGCATATAGCGCTACGCGCAAGGGCTTTAGGCAAGAGGCAAAAGGAAACAGTTTACTGTAACAGCTTTTGCTGCTTGTATCAATGTCAAACACCTTAATGCGTAGTGCTATATCAACCAGATACATTACCTCAGAGGATATCTGAAAAGTTTTTTTATACTGAATTTTGCCCCCCTAGCCCCCCAATTCTGGGGGGAACAAGAATCAATTTGCTGCTAAAAGTCCCCCAAAATTGGGGGACCAACGGGGGCTTGGATGTAGCAAATGAGACTTCTCAGACAACCTCTCAGTTAAAGATGTCTTTGGTTGGCACAAAGTAATTCAGCTCTTAGATGATGAAAAAAAGAACCTTTGTAGTTTTCTTCTCAATTCTGTTATCAGTCTTTTGCCTAGGAGGCTTTGTGGCATGTCCCCCTGCTGCTGCGGACTATGACCCGTTAGTGTCTTGGAATGAGGGTACGACTAAAGACACGATTGTTAACTTTGTGGAAGAGGTTACCAATCCTAACAGTTGTAATTACGTTCCTCCGAGGGGACGCATTGTCACGATTGATAATGATGGAACCCTGTGGACTGAAAAACCCCTTATTCAGGGGGAATTTATAAAATCTAGGCTAGGCAATGGATTGTCAGATCTTAAAACACTTGGTTTTTTAACTGAAAAGGAAGTCGTCCTAGCAGATCTCGAATTACCGGAAATGACACCGGAAGATTATAAACAGGAAGCTAGGGAATTTCTGGATACACAAAATCATCCATACCTTGGCTTTCCATACATCCAGCTGACCTTCCAGCCCATGGTTGAACTGGTCAATTATCTCAGAAGTAATGATTTCAAGGTCTATATTTGCTCTGGGGGTGGAACGGATTTCATTCGCTCCTTTGCGGAAGATGCCTACGGTATTCCCCCTGAAAACATCATTGGTAGTACCACCCAAACCGAGTATATTGACCCAGAAGAGGATGGAACTTATGTCTTGCTCAAGAAGCGAGAACTGGTGCAACCCTTTAACGATAAAGCAGGTAAACCAGTGGGGATTGACCGCTACATTGGCAAAAAACCAATTATGGCGGTTGGTAATTCCAGTGGTGATTTACAAATGCTTGACTACACTGATGATGACCAAGGTCCAGCTTTAATGATGCTGCTTCACCATAATGATCCCCGTGAATGTCCCTATGCTGAAGAAGCTGGCATTGACTGTCCATACGATGATCCGGTTTTTGATGAGGCCAATGAGCGTGGTTGGACAGTTATCAGTATGCAAGAGGATTTTGTAACAGTATTTGGAGAAGAAATCGATCAAGCCCAGATAGCATCTGAATTAGATATCAGTAAAGAGGATTTCGGAACAGTGTCTGGAGAAGAAATCGATCAAGCCCAGACAGCATCTGAATTAGATATCAGTAAAGAGGATTTTTGGGACAGAATAATTCAGGAGGTTACTCGATAATTTACTGTTGAATTAAACAAATAGCTATTATAAATAGGTGCTGTTTATTTGCTATTGCTTCGGCATTATATCACAGATATTTCCTGGGTCTTACTGGTAACATAACCCCAAACTTTCCAAATCACAATTTACCTTTTGGTGCTAAAACCCCCTTACCATCCATATCCTCAGATGGATGTCCTGTCTGGAAAAGTATTATGACACAAATTTCTACGTCTATCCCCACCGATGATATCCCTCAACTCCCAAAAGCAGAGGTGGAAGATCACCACCATCACCATCCCCATCCCCATCACCACCATGGTGATCATAGCCACACCCACGGGGTGATCGACCCCGAAATTGCTAGCTCTGCTCGGGGCATCTGGGCGGTAAAATGGTCTCTGGTGGGCTTGGTGATCACTGCAATTTTGCAGGCAGTGGTGTTCTGGCTCTCTGGCAGTGTCGCTCTCCTGGCCGATCTAATTCACAACGTGGGGGATGCGATGACTGCTGTGCCCTTGGGGGTGGCGTTTCTAGTATCGCGACGCAAGCCAACCGCCAGATTTTCCTATGGCTTTGCTCGATTGGAAGACTTGGCCGGGGTGATGATTGTGGTGATTGTGCTGTTGAGTGCCGTGATTACCGCCTATGAGTCTGTGGAGCGATTTTACCATCCTCAGCCCCTGCATCATTTGGGAGCCCTGGCAATTGCGGCCATCGTGGGCTTTATTGGCAACGAAGTTGTGGCTCTTTTCCGGATTCGGGTTGGCCGGGAAATCAATAGCGCTGCCCTGATTGCTGATGGGTATCACGCTATGGCTGATGGTCTAGTCAGTCTGGCAGTGTTGGTCAGCGCTGTGGGGGTTGCCCTGGGCTATTCCTGGGCCGATCCCGTGATTGGTTTAGTGATCACAGCAGTGTTACTAAAAATTGTCTGGGAGTCGGGGCAGACTATTTTTAGTCGTTTGCTGGATGGGGTGGAACCAGAGGTGTTAGAATCCCTCAACCATGCCATCAATCATGTGCCTGAAGTAGAAGCTGATGCTGTGGCAAACCTTCGACCCCGCTGGCTGGGGCATCGGCTCCATGTCGAGATGGACATCATGCTACCACCCACTCTATCTCTTCAGGATACCCAAAGAATTACTAATACTGTTGAGGAGCAACTGAAAGCCGAACTGCCCTATCTAGGTTTGATAGTGGTTCGCGCTGTACCTTTTACTCAAACGAGGGAATCGGGAATCGGGAATCGGGAATCGGGAGTAGGCAATAGGCAATAGGCAATAGGCAATAGGCAATAGGCAATAAAAGATTTCACCAATCATTGAGAAGATTGTTTGACTCAGTGGTGCGTTACGGGAAGGGCTATCTCAACAAGGGCCGACCGTTAAAATCATGGCGAGCCCTTCCCTAACGCACCCTACGCCTAATCCCTACGCCTAATCCCTGCTCCCTGTTCCCTGTTCCCTGTTCCCTGTTCCCTAAAACCCAAAAAAATGTACCTCACCTAATTGAACACCGTTATAATTGCCATGCAGGAAACAGCAACAACACTGATTCATCAAGAAACTTCACTGTCTGAAATCCCGGTTAAGAGGGAGGATCGACCCAAGCCACTAATTCGGATTTTGCGGGAACCATTGCTGCATTTCCTGGTTTTGGGTGCCCTGCTGTTTGGGCTATATTTTTGGGTTGGTGGTCCTTCTATCACATCGGATTCTCCCAAGCACATTGAGGTGTCTGCTGGCACCATTGAGTCTTTGAAAACAACCTGGCAGCGGCAGTGGGGACGAGAGCCCTTGCCCCAAGAGCTGGAAAGCCTTGTGGATAAATACGTTCGCGATGAAGTACTGTATCAGGAAGCCCTGGCATTGGGGTTAGATCAAAACGACCTGATTGTGCGGCGACGGGTGGTTCAAAAGATGCAGTTCTTGGTCGAAGATGTGTCGGCTCTGCAGGAACCCTCCGATGAAGTGTTGGAAGCCTATTTAGGGGAGCATGCTGAGCGCTACGCGATACCGGGCAAGTTTAGCTTTGGACAGATTTACTTCAGCCGGGAAATGCGGCGCGATCGCACTGATGCGGAAGCCCGTGATCTTCTGAATCAGTTGCAAGCCAACCCCAACCTGGAACGGTTCCAGAAGCTAGGGGACCGCTCCATGTTGCCCATAACCTATAATCTAGCCTCAGCTGAGATCCTAAGCAACACCTTTGGTGGAAGCTTTGGTCAGGAGATGGCTGGGGTTACGGAAAACGGCTGGCAAGGCCCGTTCCATTCCGCTTATGGCAGTCATCTGGTTTACGTTAGCGACATTGAACCGGGTCATAACGCTACTTTGGCAGAGGTCAAAAGGGATGTCCGTCGGGACTGGATGAGAGACCAGCGCCAACAGCTGGACGAGCAGTTCTATCAACAGTTACGCGATCGCTACACGGTTTCCATAGACCAGGATGCCCTCAACCAAGCTATTCAGGAGGAGCAGGGATGAACAAAGAAAGGCAGAAGTCAGAAGTCAGAAGGCAGAAGTCAGAAGTCAGAGGGCAGAAGGCAGAAGTCAGAAGGCAGAAGGCAGAAGTCAGAGGACAGAAGGGATTTATCACGATACCGATAGCCCAAGCCTTCTGGCAACCAGAAGGGAGCAAGGGTTACAATTCCCCACTCAACTTTTTTCAGTGGCTCGTCTTCAGAGGGAAATGGATTTGTATTGCTCTGTTGGTTTGCCTCGGCCTGGGATGCTATCCCGCCCCCGCCCAGGCTCACGGCTTTCAAACGTCCTACCTGGAACTACGAGAGCAACCCTCTGGCCAGGTGGAGGTGGTCTGGAAAACCCCATCAGCCATGAGTTTTGGGGATGAAGGGCTGAGTAGTCCCATGACCATTAGCCCGGTATTTCCCAGCCACTGCACTGGGGTGACCGTGCCTAAAGTAATGGCTACTCCCACCACCCGTATCACCCGCTGGACATTGGATTGCGGTAAAAACGGATTGGCTGAAGAAACCATTGCGTTTCCGGGACTGCTCCAAAGCTCTCTGGAAGTGCTATTGCGGGTGGAATGGGCCGATGGGCACTCCCAAACCACCATGGTGCCCACTGGCGAAGAGACCTTTGTTATCCCAGAAAAAACCACTGTGTTTGCAGTGGGCCAGACCTACCTCAAACTTGGGGTCGAGCACATTTTCAGCGGCATCGACCACTTGCTGTTTGTCTTAGGCCTAGTCTTAATAGTCGGACCATCCTGGCGTCTGGTCAAGACCATTACCGCCTTTACCCTCGCCCACAGCATTACCCTCGGTGCAGCTACCTTAGGTCTTGTGAATGTGCCCCAAGCCCCAGTGGAAGCAGTGATTGCCCTCAGCATTTTGTTCTTAGCTTCGGAGCTGGCCCACAGCCGCCAGGGTAAACCAGGATTGACTGAGCAATATCCCTGGCTAGTGGCCCTTACCTTTGGACTGCTCCACGGCTTTGGCTTTGCCGGAGCCTTGGCAGAGGTGGGATTACCCCCCCAAGACATTCCCCCAGCTCTGTTGTTTTTCAATGTTGGGGTGGAATTAGGACAACTGGCCTTTGTGCTAGTAGTGGTTGCGGTGATGGAGAGCCTGAAACGGTTTGGTTCAGAGAACTATCCGCGCTGGCTGGGTTGGGTGCCCACCTATAGTATTGGCATTCTGGCATCGTTCTGGTGTTTCCAGCGAGTGGCAGCTTTTTGGGGGTGAGTTGATCACTTAGCGATCGCAAAAACCAGAAATCTTACCCAAAACGCTCTCTCAGAAAATATCCTGGCATCTCACAATTACAAAGTTAGCAATGTCAACAATGTATTGACTGAGTGTAAGTCCAGCATTTCCCTCGTTTCAACAGAAACTATTTACCAAACCCTATCTAATTTAAGGAGTAATATCCGATGAAATTGAAGCCTTTACCCCTGAGGATTCGACCCTTGTGGTTGCGAGTACTCACTGTAGGAGTTCTCAGTCTACTGCTAACGATGGGACAAATACCTATAGCTTCAGCAGAAATTGCACCGCTCCCAGTGGAACGAAAAGCCCTATTCGGGGACCTGCACGTTCACACCAACTACTCCCTCGATAGCTATTTTGGAGCCAACCCCAATGGTCCAGAAGAAGCCTACCGCTTTGCCCGAGGGGAGGCGGTTACGATGGCTTCAGGACAATCTCATAAGTTGAAAACTGCCCTGGATTTCACTGCCTTAACTGATCATGCAGAGTTTTTAGGAGAAATAGCCATCTGTACGATGGATGAAAATTCCCCTTACTATAACTCCGAAAATTGTCAGCTAGTAAGGGATGCACAAGACGATATAGACGCTGCTGGGGAGGCATTTCAAAGATTTATAATGGGTAAAGAGGATCTTGGGGTTTGTGGTGATAATAACGAACTTTGCGAGGAATATACCCCTCTCGTTTGGGACAAGATCCAAGATGCGGCGACACAGTTCAACGAGCCAGGGGTATTCACCACCTTCAACGCCTATGAATGGACTTCTCCTGGCAATGTGCCACGAGGAATTGCGGGGGCAGGTATTCACCGTAATATCATTTTTAGTAATGATACCGTTCCTGAGACTGTGTTTTCGGGTTCGGATGTTTCCGACCCATTGAAGTCTTCTCCCAACCCAGAGCATCTGTGGGCTTGGTTGGATACTAACTGTACCGGAGAGTGTGAGGTGATCGTCATTCCCCACAACGCTAACTTGTCTGAGGGAACTGCTTTTAACCCAACCTACTACGACAACGTTACCCCCATAGATGATGTTCGCGCCAGCACTCAACAACGACTAGAGCGACTGGTAGAAGTGATGCAAACCAAAGGGGAGTCCGAGTGCAAAACGGGTTTAGGCAATGTGGATGAACTGTGTAACTTTGAAAAACTCGATACCCGTTCCGTTCGGACGGGTCCTTCCTTTCTGATCGAAGGGGCTGCCGTCCAATCCCTAACCACTGCCCCCATCTGTGATGAACTTTTTGAACCAGAGGGTTGTATTAACAAATATAGCTACATCCGAGAAGGACTCAAAGAAGGTGTCAAACAAGAGGCTAAAATTGGTGTCAACCCCTTTAAGTACGGTTTTGTGGGCGCGACCGATACCCACAGTGGGGTTCCGTCAAGTGGGGAAGAAGATAATTACCAGGGTAATCATGGTATGGCTGACGATACTCCTCAATACCGATTGGGGATTGAACAAAGTCCCATTAGTGGTGAACTCGATAACCTTTTGAATAATCCTGGTGGGTTAACAGGAGTTTGGGCTGAAGAAAACACCCGCGACAGTATCTTTGATGCCTTCCAGCGACGGGAAACCTTTGCCACCAGCGGTCCTCGTATTCAAGTACGACTCTTTGGCGGCTACGAGTTCCCAGAAGATCTCAATCTTCGAGATGATGCCATCGAGATTGCTTATGGCACTGGCGTTCCCATGGGCAGCGATTTCCCAATCCTTCCCACTGCTGAGGCAGACCCTGAGTTGTTTGTTTGGGCGATTAAAGATCCTTTGAGTGCTCCCATAGACCGCATCCAAATCATTAAGGGTTGGCTCGGTGATGATGGGGAAACCCATGAAAAGGTCTATGATGTTGCCTGTTCCGATGACAAACAGCTAAATGAGAATGGCTCATGTCCTGGAAATAAGGCCATACCGAATATTTTTACCTGTAGTTATCCCGAGAATGTGGGAGACTCAGAACTCAGTACTGTTTGGCGTGATCCTGAATTTGACCCCAATCAACACGCATTTTACTACGCACGGGTGATCGAAAATTTCACCTGTCGCTGGAGTAGCCATGATGCGCTCGCCGTTGACAAATCTATCTTCGCCTCTGGTGCTAAACCCTTTATTCGGGAACGGGCCTGGTCTTCCCCGATCTGGTATTCTCCAGCTATCGAACCTCTGCCTGCCCAACCTGTTGAAAATATGAGCCAGGAAGAATTTTGGAATCGAATCATTCAGGAAATTGAGAAACATTATTCAACCAAATGATGAAGTAAATCTATGATCCTGGCATCCCACCATGGCTTGGTAGTTTCAAAACCTATTGACTGAGTGTAAGTCCAGCAACCAAGCGATCGCTTTATAACTATTAGAAGTGATCGCAGTTACATAGGGTGGGTTAGATGGCCCAAATCTCTTGCCATCAGCCGAACGCTGCCAATCCATCCTAACGCACCATGCTGTTTGAGCCATTGGCTCAAACAGCATGATTCAATCAAAGACAATTCCAAAAGGAGTTCATGAATATGAATCGAATAGTTTCACGTTTGCAAATCCGCAAACTATTTATAATAGGCTTGTGTATTTGCTTTCTAATCGGGAACATGCTATTTGTTTCCAACAGCGCTCTGGCAGTTTCGTTGTTGCCACCTGGAGAATACGATCTTCCAGATTTCAACCGACCTGTACCCCTTCCGGGAGAAATACCCTACTCCCCTTATGCAGGGCGACCGGATGAGTATCAGCCGAGCCATCCCCAGCAGGTATTCTGGGGGGACACCCACCTCCATACCATCTATTCCTTTGATGCGGGTGCGGCTGGAACTACGCTAACCCCGGAAAATTCCTACCGATTTGCCCGAGGAGAGGAAGTGACAACCGATGGTGGGCAACCAGTCCAGTTGTCTCGTCCCTTAGATTTCTTGGTGGTAACCGATCACACCGACCAGTTGGGCTCCTTCCAACAGTTTGTCGATTACCCCCCACAAGATTGCGGTGACGATCAGCAGCAGATAGATGATTGGCATGAAGCGATCGAAGAAGGCGGTGATGCTGCAGCCAACGCACAGAACGAGATTACCTCGGCCTTTGCTCAAGGTACCATTCCAGCCTGTATGCTCCAAAGCCCAGAGGAGTTCGGTGCAGCTTGGGATAATGAAGTCGATTGGGCAGAAGAGTTCAACGACCCCCACAAATTTACAGCAGTGATTGGGTATGAGTGGACTTCCCTAGATGCAGGGGACAACCTCCACCGGAATGTCATCTTCCGTGACAATGGCGACAAAGCAAAACAGTTGCTCCCTAAAACTACAGCAGATGGCACAGACCCAGAACTTCTCTGGGCGTGGATGCAGAACTATGAAGACACAACGGGTGGTGATGTGCTGGCCATACCCCACAATGGCAACCTGAGCAACGGAAAGATGTTTGCCGACACCGATGCTCGCGGTATGCCCCTAAACCACAGTTATGCCGAGCAGCGACAACTGTGGGAGCCACTCTATGAAGTTATCCAAATTAAAGGAGCGGGGGAGACTCATCCTTTTTTGTCTCCTGATGATGAATTTGCTAGTTTTGAAATTGCAGGTTGGGATAATGGTAATCTAGACCTGACCGCTCCGGAAACACCTGATATGTACGAGCATGAGTATGCCCGTGCTGCCCTCAAGAATGGATTGAAGTTTGAAGAAGACTTGGGAGCTAATCCCTTCAAATTTGGTCTGGTAGGTTCCACGGATTCCCATATTGGGATTTCCGGGGTGGAAGAAAATAGCTTTATGGGCAAGTTTCCCATTTATACCCCTAGCCCCGAACGGGCAGAACACGTCTCAAAGACAAGTTGTTTTACTAAGGATCAAGATGGCAACTGTGTTCCGGAGAATCCTGAGGTGAACCGGTTCGGATGGCAGTATGGAGCAGCTGGCTTTGTAGGAGTTTGGGCTGAAGCCAATACCCGCGAGTCCCTGTTTGATGCCATGGCACGACGGGAAGTTTATGCCACCAGCGGACCAAGGATGATAGTTCGCTTCTTTGGCGGTTGGGATTTTACCTCGGAAGATGTGAGTTTTAACCCTGGACAAGTGGGCTATGCCAAAGGCGTTCCTATGGGAAGCGATCTGACCAGTATGCCAGAAGGAAAAGTTCCCACCTTTTTAGTAGCTGCATTGAAAGATCCGATTCGGGGGAACCTTGATCGGATTCAAATTGTCAAGGGCTGGCTGGAGAATGGCCAAACCCAGGAGAAAGTTTACGATGTGGTCTGGTCAGGCGATCGCGTACCTAATGACACAACTGGTAAGCTTCCCCTTGTGGGTTGTGAGGTCAATCCTGCTATCTGTGAGACGGACGATCCGATGGAAGATACCGGTACCGTCAATACCGACACAGCCGAGTGGACAAATAGCATTGGTGCGGTTGAGCTGGCTCAGGTTTGGACAGACCCGGACTTCGATCCTACCCAAAAGGCATTTTACTACGCGCGGGTGCTGGAAATTCCGACTCCTCGTTGGACGGACTACGACAAGGTATTTTATCAGATAGAAATGGCTGAGGAAATTCCCTTAACCCTACAAGAACGGGTGTATACTTCTCCGATTTGGTACTCCCCATCTAACGTAACATCTGAGATAGCTCCGTTGCCTGAAAATCCCGAAGATGGCAGTGATTTTGACTTCTGGAACAGAATAATTCACGAAGTTATTCGATAAGTAACTGTTGAATTAAAGTAAGCCATCAGCTATCAGCTATCAGCTATCAGCTATCAGCTATCAGCTATCAGCTATCAGCTATCAGCTATCAGTCAAAAAATTGTGGCTAGACTACGAGAATGTCTGACGGCACCTCAAGCAGCGTTAGCTTTTAGCTCACGGCTGACGGCTGAATGCTTACGGGATTAGAAATAGGTGGTCGTTGTTTGGTATTGCAACGGCCACCTATCGTATAAAAAAAGCCAATAACTTGATAGATTAAACAAGGCACAAATTAGGTATATAAAATGAATTGGAACCGGATTTGGAAAATAGGGGTAGGAGTTGCGATCGCCCTAGTTTTGGCCATCGTTGCCTACCTTGTGATAGCACAACAGAATCGACCCATTCCCGATATAGGCTCTACAGGCACCAGTAACCCTGAGCCAGAGGTGGTTGACTCAGATACAGAGCCTTTTACTCTGCAACTACTCCATGCCTCAGATTTTGAGGCTGGACTGGCCGCATTGGAAGATGCTCCTCGGTTTTCCGCCGTCCTGAATGCCCTGAAGGAGGACTACCCCAACACGGTTGTCCTCTCCTCTGGAGACAACTACATTCCCAGTCCGTTCCTGTTTGCGGGCAGCGACCCTAGGTTGAACGAGACCCCTGTGGGAGAAGCTAGTATTGGTCACGCTAATATCGAAATCCACAATCAACTGGGTATCCAAGCTTCCACCTTTGGGAATCACGATTTCGATCTGGGCAGCAAGGAAGTGCGGGATATCATTCAACCAGATGGAGATTACCGTGGAGCGCTGTTTCCCTATCTCAGTTCCAACCTGGATTTTACCACAGACCCTAACCTATCAAGCCTGATCACGGCGAACGGTCAAGAAATCAGTACTATTCCGGCAGGACAGGTTGCGGGGACTGCAGTGATCACCGTCAATGGTGAGGCAATTGGTATTGTGGGAGCAAGCACACCCCTTTTGCCTACCATCTCTTCCTCTGATGGAGTCACGGTATTCCCGGAAAATCCCACAGACTATGACGCCTTAGCTGCTAAAATCCAAGCTGCGGTGGATGAATTGACCGCTACGGGCATCAACAAGATTATTGTCCTAGCTCACATGCAACAGTTGACCATTGAGCGGGATGAGTTAGCCCCTCGTTTGCGGGATGTAGATATAATCGTGGCGGGAGGGTCTCACACCTTGCTGTCTGATGCCACCGATCATCTTCGGCTGGGAGATACCAGTGGTGGTGTTTATCCCATTCTCAAAACCAATGGAGATGGGAATGCGATCGCTATTGTGAACACCGATGCTACCTATAAGTATGTGGGTCGTCTGGTGGTTGACTTTGATGCAAACGGTATCCTGATTCCCAGCAGTATTGACCCCAACATTAGTGGAGCCTACGCCACAGATGATCAAGGAGTTGCAGCGGTAGGAGGTACCCCAGACCCGGAGGTTGTAGAAATTACCAATACCCTGGATGAAGTGATCAGTACTCAGGATAGCAATATTTTTGGCAATACCAAAGTTTTCCTGCGGGGCGATCGCGCCTTTGTCCGCACCGAAGAAACCAACCTGGGTAACCTGACCGCTGATGCTAACCTGGTTTATGCCAAGACTGTAGATGCTACAACCGTGTTTTCTTTCAAAAATGGGGGTGGCATCCGTTCCAACATCGGGGTGATTAGCGCTGCTAACGGTGGCATCGACCCCAATGACTTTGAACTGTTGCCCCCAGCAGCCAATCCTGCGGTGGGCAAGGAAGAAGGGGAAGTTTCCCAACTTGACATCACCAACTCCCTTCGTTTTAATAATGGACTGACCCTGTTTACCGTCACAGCGGATCAATTGCTGGAAACCATCGAGGATGCGGTAGCGGCAACAGCTCCGGGTGTGACTCCCGGCCAGTTTCCCCAAATCGGTCGCCTTAAATTTAGCTTTGATAGCACTCGTCCTGCCAATGATCGGGTTCTGTCTCTGGTTGTCCTGGACGATCAAGACCAAGTTATTGATGTAGTGGCTCAGAATGGTGAATTAGTGGGGGATCCCAGCCGCACGTTTCGTGGTGTTACCATTAGCTATGTGGCTGATGGCGCTCCCTTCTCCAGCTTCTTGAGTGCCAATCCAGCTTTGTTCAATCGGATCGATTTCTGGGGTGAGCCGGATAGCAATGGCGATGGGGTTTTAGATGCTGAAGAAGACCTCAACAAAAACGGGGTCCGAGATGCTGCGCTCCCTGAAGCCTTCGAGGGTTTTGCCAATTTTGCCTCCTTTGGTTCCGAGCAGGATGCCCTAGCAGAATACCTCCATCAATTCTTCCCCACAGCAGCTAATGCCTTTAATCAGGCCGATACTGACCCAACATTGGACGAACGGATTCAAAATCTGGCTTTCCGGGAAGATACGGTAATTCCTGAATAAGCGGGGATTGGTGAAAAAATCATACCGAATGAAATGTTAGGCGGCACGGCAAAACCGCTGCCGCGTCACAACCTCATAAAATCCCCCGAGCGAGGGATTGCTCGCTCGGGGGAGATGTCAACAATACTTTTTTTCAGATGCGATCGCGTCATAGTGCGATCGCATCATTTTTTTCCGAATGCTGTGCCTGGAAGGGCAATTTCCTAGGAATACATATTGTGGCACTTTTGTCAATAACTATCGATGAAATCACCTGTCAGAAACTTGAGATGCTATTTAGCCTAAAAAATAAATGATCAAAATCTCAACGCTATACAGAGTAGTAGTTTTAGGGTACTTATAATTACACTTATAGCAGAACAATTCCCAAAGAGCGAAAATTATTAATAAATCTTATAGCAATTCTACGACTTGTGAGGTACAAATATCGGGGTTTTAGGGAGCAGGGAAGACGGAAGTCGGAAGAGGGAAAAAATAATGTGTACCTCATGAGTCCTAGAAACGCTATATCTTTGTTTACTGCTTAAGATACTATTTTATCAAACTTAGACCCAATCTCACGTTTTTTTAAACATTTATTAATGGTTTTTTATAGGGCAAAAATTATAATAAATTTCTTAATATTTGGAATATAATTTTTTATTATGCTTTTTTTTTTGATAAAAATATCAAATATAATACCGGAATTTTTGCCTGATATTAGAAAAAAAACTGGGTCAAGTAAGTGCTTGCTAACTCTGGGTTTATGCGGGTTTAGGCAGATTAAATCTGGTCAGTAATCAAGGTATTTGCAATTCTCTTTCCATCCCAAAAAAAAATTTTGTGATGCAAAAAGTGTGAGATACTTACCAACGGGTGCAGAAAACTTGTAAACCCAAAGTTTAAACTCCGATACATATGGAGCGTTATGAAATATTTGAGAGCTAATCGCTCTAAAGGCAGTCAGAAAACTGCCCAGATTGGGAAGCGATTATTCAATGCGGTGACGGCAATCGTACTAACGATCAGCTTCGCCCTAGTAGGTTTCCTGCCAGGGACTAACCAGGGAATAGCACTTGCCGACACACAAGGCAAGCCCAACATCCTGGTAATTATGGGAGATGACATTGGCTGGTTTAACCCCAGTATCTACAACCGGGGGATAATGGGCTACCAAACACCCCACATCGACAGAATTGCTGAAGATGGCATACTCTTCACCGACTTCTATGGTGAAAACAGCTGTACTGCTGGTCGATCTGCCTTTCTCACTGGTCAGAGTCCTGGACGTACTGGTCTAACCAAGGTGGGCTTACCTGGTGTTGACGTAGGATTACAGGATGACGACCCAACCCTGGCTGATCTGCTCGGGCCCCTGGGCTACGCCACTGGTCAATTCGTTGACACTCCCCGTCGAACGAAGAACGGGGATTCTTGGATCTACGACTCGTCTTGCTATCCCTTGCCGGAACCAGGAAAAGTAGAGGACAAATCTCCCCGAGCGTTTAGATCATGGATCCAGGTTTCGGTGTGCCCCACCGTACCTTTTTATATGGATAGACAGATACTTTTTATTATCTAATTTTTCATAGACGTTATAGTCGTTAGACCAAATTACGCAATACGTATCTAATACATATTTTTTACGTTGTCTACTTATGATTAGATCATACCTATCTAAAGAAAAGTTTATTACTTATACTCTTATTATAGCACACAAAAGGAAAAGCCGTCCTAGAAGGACGGGGCTTTAGACCCAAAGTTTTTGGTAAAAACCATCTGGGTGACTTAGATAAGTATCTACCCACTAACCACGGTTTCGATGAGTTCTATGGCAACCTCTATCACCTCAATGCTGAAGAGGAACCAGAAAACGAAGACTATCCTCCTCTAGGTGAGTATCCAGTATTCGACGCCAACTTTCGGCCACGGGGCGTAATCCATAGCTATGCCTCCGATGCAGACGATTCAATAACATGCGAAGAGGGTGCAACAAACGTAACAGATGAAGATAGTGAAGGTCAACTAGTGTGCAACACAGGTCCGCTAACTAAAAAGCGGATGGAAACAGTGGACGAAGAGTTCCTAGATAGTGCACTAGATTTCATCTCTGAGGCCCACGATAAAAGTCAGCCGTTTTTTGTATGGTTTAACGCCACCCGTATGCACGTCTTTACCCACCTTAAAGACGAATCTGTAGGGGTTACCGGACAGGGAATCTATGCAGACGGTATGGTGGAACACGATGGTCATGTCGGGGTACTTCTCGATAAGCTTGAAGAATTGGGCATTGACGATAACACTATTGTGCTCTACACCACTGACAACGGTGCAGAATTATTTACCTGGCCTGACGGCGGCATAAGTCCTTTCCGTAACGAAAAAGTAACTAACTGGGAAGGTGGTTTCCGCGTGCCCGCTATGATCAAATGGCCTGGTCATATCCAACCGGGTTTGGTTTCCAGCGAAATCATGTCTCTCCAAGATATGTTGCCCACCCTCATGGCTGCAGTTGGTGTGGACGATATCAAGGAGCAGCTACTTACAAATGGTTACGGCACTGATGAGGACGGTAACCCTATCCTCATTCATCTAGACGGCTATAACTTCTTACCCTATCTATCAAGTCTAGGTACTGAAGACGAACTTCCTGAAGGGCCTCGTGAAGAGTTCTACTATTTCACTGATGATGCTTACCCATCGGCACTCCGGTTTAAAGATTGGAAGATAATTTTTGCCGAACAGCGAGCTCTAGGTTTTGATACTTGGGAGGAACCCTATGTCAATTTGAGGGTTCCCATGATCCTTAATCTGCGTCGCGATCCCTTTGAGAGAGCTCCCTTCGAGTCTAACTATTACGTAGACTGGCGCTTCCGACGCACTTACTTGCTAGGTCCGGCCACAGCATATATGGCTCAATTCCTGGATACCTTCAGGGAATTTCCACCTAGTCAACGTCCTGCATCTTTTAGCATCAATCAAGTTGTGGAGGAGCTAATAGAAGACCTCAAGAATAAGGCATTGGATTAAGCTGCTCAGTAGGGTATATAGCAGAAGTCAGAAGTCAGAAGTCAGAAGTCAGAAGTTAAACTCTTGCCAAACTGTAGTTTGAGACTTTTGTCATGTCCTAATTACCCTGGCGACTGCTATAGCACTAAGTCTTTACTGGCTAAGTGCCACCCCTAGCTGGACAATCAAGGCGTCACTTGATGGCAAATCTGCCCATCAGTGACGCCTGCCAACCAGCCTTGACCATAACTACTTGGCAATAGTTTGTATCCAAAAGATCAGTTGGCTACCTAAAAATAGCCTTAATTGGCAAAAAGCTGCTCAGCAATTACACTACAGAAGTCTTAGCTCATGAAAAAAAGAAAGTTTTTAGTTTTCCTATCGATTCTTTTATCAGTCTTTTGCATAGGAGGGTTTGTCGGATGTCCTTCTGGCAATGCCGATTATGACCCCTTACTGTCTTGGAATGAGGGTGGGACTAAGCAAGGGATTGTTAACTTTGTGGAAGACGTTACCAATCCCAGCAGTGATAACTACGTTCCTCCTAGCGATCGCATCGCCACCTTTGATAATGATGGAACCCTGTGGACTGAAAAACCAGAATATATTCAGGAGTCATTTATCAAATATAGGCTAACTAATGCCTTGCCAGCTCTTCAAAAACTTCCTTCTTTAACTGAAAAGGATGTCATGGTAAAAGATCTCATCCTAGAATATATTCAACCGGAGCCATTAACACCGGAAGAGTATAAACAGAAAGCTAGGGACTTTCTGGATAACTCTTTGCACCCATACCTGGGAGTGCCATACATCGAGCTGACTTATCAGCCCATGGTTGAACTGGTCAATTATCTCCAAAGTAATGATTTCAAGGTCTATATTTGCTCTGGGGGAGGACTTGATTTTATTCGCTCTTTTGCCGAAGATGCCTATGGTATTCCCCCTGAAAACGTGATTGGTAGTACCGTCCAAACAGAATATATCGCCCAAGGCGATGGATCTTATCTCTTGGTTAGGAAGCCAGAACTGGTGCAACCCATTAACGATGGACTAGGTAAACCAGTGGGAATTGAACGCTACATTGGTAAAAAACCAATTATGGCAGTTGGTAATTCCAGTGGTGATTTACCAATGCTTGACTACACTGATGATAACCAAGGTCCAGCTTTAATGATGCTGCTTCACCATGATGATCCCCGCGAATGTCCCTATGCTGCTGACGAACCTGACATTGACTGTCCATACGATAAAAAGTCCGAGTCTAATTTTAATGTTTTTGATGTGGCCAATGAGCGTGGTTGGACAGTTATCAGTATGAAAGACGATTTCGTAACAGTTTATGGAGACATAACTCAATCGATAACTCCATCGATAACTCCATCGATAACTCCATTGGATAATGTATCTGGATCTGAACAAGCATCTGGAGATGAGAACCAATTTGGATATCGAAGAAGAGCTAAATACCAACACTCAGTGCGCTCATCAGTGGCTGGTAGGTATCGTAGGTACTAAATGCTAAGCCCTAGTATAGCGTTTTTTAATTTGGTGAAGTACATATTCCTTGGTTTTAGGGAACAGGCAACAGGTAAAAAATCCTGTGTACTTCATTAGGCTAGAAACCGCTATACATAGCATCTTTTGAATTTGGCATGTTGAATTTGGCATGCTAAGCAACTGTACTAACCTCAGTAAGCATCAAGGCGTCACTGGATGGTAAATTGTAAAAATTGCACATCAGTGACGCCTTTGTAATGTAAAGTAAGTTTTAAGCTTATGCGCTACGCGCACGCTACGCGAACAGCTTATGCGCTACGCGCACGCTACGCGAACAGCTATTGGCTATCAGCTATTGGCTTTTCCCCAGACTTTCAATTTTATTTTAAGCTGCGCGAACGCGAATGGCTGACAGCTGACAGCTGACGGCTGAATGCTTACGTCTGCTGAAATATTAGAAGAGGAGTGTATTTTATCTGAACCAGTCATGAGTTTGAAAGCAGCAACTTCTAGTCAAGATTTGGAGCAATCTAGGGTAGCAAGTCCCCAGGTTATCTCCTATGGTTTTACGGATGTGGAACAGTTGACTGAGTTCTTGATATATAGCCACATGGAAATGATTCAGCTTTCTCGTGGTTCTTTCCAGAGTAAGTTTTTGTCTACCAAGATTGGTGATTTATATTTCACACGCATTAGCGCCAATCAATCGATTCAAGCTTGGGGTCCGAAACAGCAGGGATATTTAAATTTTGAGCTGGTTTGGGGATCCATTGGAGGCAATTGTTATGCCCACGGTCAGCCCCTTTGTCCCCAAACTGATTTGTATGGTTTTGATATGCAACGGGGAACGGGCTTCGTGACTCCTCAAGTGGCAATGACATTAGGGATATTCATCCCGGTGGGAATCTTTGAAGCTTGTGCAAATGACTTGCAGCGCTATGATTTGGACGATCGCTTTCTCGCCATGAATCATGTCAGTATATTACCCGATCCCATGGCAGAGATCAAGGACTATCTACGAGAACTATTTTGGTTGGCGCAACATAAACCTGACTGGTTGAACCAGCCCCATGTTCAACAGCTGGTTGCAAATGATATCGTTCCGTTGGTAATTCAAGCCATTCCCATTCAAGGCAGTTCCACCCCTACCCTCAAACCGTCTCGGCGGAGAAAGTTGATAGGCCAAGCCGAGCTTGAAATGGTGGCTCAGTTGGAAAAACCCCTGACCCTCAAGGAGCTAGCCAAACGATTGGGGTCTAGCAGTTCAGCGTTGTCCTATGGGTTTCAGGACTTATTTGGCATGAGTCCCATGCGTTATCTCAAGGTGCGACGGCTCAATGCGGTGCGCAGGTGCCTGAAGGCACGTGATCCAGACAGTTGTAGCGTACAAAGCCTAGCTAACCAATTTGGGTTTTGGAATCCAGGCCATTTTGCTAGAGATTACAGACTCATGTTTGGGGAATTGCCTTCAACAACCTTGCACATGAAAGCACAAGTTACATAATATTAAGGAAGAATTAAGGGAAATCACAACCTAAGCATATGGGCTACGCGCACGCTACGCGAACAGCAGTCAGAACTCAGCTTAGGTGTGGGAAAAGCCGAACTAACCCGTTTTATTCAAATTGCTATGGGTTAAGCCAGTGAAGTTGAAGATCACCTGTTACTGGCTCACGATCTTAACTCAACTCTTAGCCAAAGACTATCAATTCTATCCTAGCTTATTGTAGCACAAACTAGACCCGCAAAATTCCCCCACCTGCTACACGGCGGTGGGGGAATTTTGTGGAGAATTTTAAAATGCAACTATACCTGGTTTTGAGACGATTGATAACGAGGCTTAACAAAACGAATCATAGATAAAACTAATGATTATACCCTCAAATACTATTTGAGTCTTATGGTTAGTAAAGTTGGAATTTTTGAGTTTTCAGGGCAGGCGTTTATGTTTAGCCTTGAATAGGGAGCAAGTCAAAGTTGCACAGTCAAAGTTGCAGAACATATGAACTATGTACTATCACAGCAAGCTAAGACCCATCAGGGGGCTATAGCTTTAGTACAAATGCTCTGCATAAGTGACATGGGACCGGTGCAGAAAACTTGCAACACTAACGTTTAAACTCCCATACAAACAGGAGGTGTCATGAAATATTTGAGAGCTAATCGCTCTAGCCCAGATTGGGAAACGATTAGTGAATGTCCCAATCGCGATCGTACTAGGGATGACCTTCACCCTAGTCAGTTTCCTGCCAGGAACTAACCAGGGAATAGCACTTGCCGACACACAAGGCAAGCCCAACATCTTGGTAATTATGGGAGATGACATTGGTTGGACAAATATTAGTGCCTTTGAAAAGGGCATTGTCTTGGTTCATGTAGGGTGGGCAGTGCACCAGACAGATAATGAAGCTTGCAAAGCGCGTTGGTAGGCACTGCCCACCCGAAGATTAATGACAATGGTGCAAGATCTCAGCCTAGAAAGCCAGGAAAAAATAGCTTCACTGCTCCCCCAGTGAGGACTCAAATGAAACCGATGACAAGGGATCAATTGATGAACTCTTGCGTGTCCAATTCAGCCAAGGCTGCCCAAATCCCGCTTTGGGATGCGGCCTGAGTTCTATTAACCTCTATCGATCAAGGAGTTTCTGATTTATGCGACGAATTCTCAAATCAGGAATCGCTCTGGTGATTTCCCTGATGTTGTTTCTGTCGGGACTGCTGCCCTGGCTCCCGACTGCTCCTGCCTTTGCTGAGGAGACCACTACGCCCAATATTATCGTCATCATGGCAGATGACGTGGGTTGGTTTAACCTGAGTGCCTACAACGACGGTATGATGGGCTACCGTACCCCAAATATTGATCGCATTGCTGAAGAGGGCATTCGCTTTACCGATGCCTATGCAGAGAATAGCTGTACCGCTGGACGGGCAGCATTCATCACGGGTCAAAGCCCTGGACGTACTGGTTTGACCAAAGTAGGTCTCCCAGGGTCTGATTTGGGACTGAGTACCGAAGATATTACCCTGGCCGAAATCTTGAAAGAACAAGGCTATGCCACAGGCCAATTTGGTAAAAACCACCTTGGCGATCGCGATGAGTTTCTTCCTACCAATCATGGCTTTGAAGAGTTTTATGGCAATCTCTATCACCTCAACTCTGAGGAAGAGCCAGAAAACCCTGATTATCCCGGCGGAATAGACGGTGACTACGTTAAAAAGTATGGTCCCAAGGGCGTTCTCCATTCTTATGATACGAGGGTGGAAGGAGCACCTAAGACGGTGGCAGAAGCGAAAGACCTTCATTATTCTCTAGTCCCAGAGCATCCCTGTATTGATGATGCATCACTTTCTTATAAAGTAGATGAACTAGATGAAGATGATCCTGACTTTGAAGGCCCTGTGGGTCACCAAGTGATTTGCAACACAGGAGCACTGAGTAGTGCTCGGATGCCTACGGTAGATGAGGAGTTTCAAGGTGCAGCCGAAGCCTTTATGGAAAAGGCAGTCGATAATAAGAAGCCCTTCTTCGTGTGGTTGAACCCCAGTCGGATGCATGTATATACCCATTTGAAGCTTGAATCCCAAGGCGTCACCGGTCAAGGGCTCTTTGCTGATGGTATGGTAGAAAACGATAATATGGTGGGCGAGCTGCTCGACGAACTTGATGAGTTGGGTGTTGCGGACAACACGATCGTTATCTACACCGCAGATAATGGAGCGCAATTCTATAAGTGGCCTGATGGTGGGATGATTCCATTCCATGGGGAAAAGAATACTAACTGGGAAGGTGGTTTCCGGGTTCCCTTTTTGGTGCGCTGGCCTGCCCGTTGGAAAGGTGGTGTCGTGTCCAACGATATCATTTCCATGTTGGATTGGTTACCAACTCTAGCTTCGGCAACTGGAATTGAAGACCTTCAAGATATTAAGACTGAATTGCTCAACCCTTGTCTTGAAGAAGATCCTCCAACGGAGGTTACCTGCGATGGGACTGAACTCCCCGTGGTTTATGAAGCCAACGATCGGGATTTCCACCCGTTGCACCTAGATGGGTACAACTTCTTACCTCGCCTGGATTACCTTGACAATATCAACCGCCTTAAATTACTTCTACGAAACCTAAAAATTACTAAGTTGCCAGTAGAAAGACTCTGTGATGAAGAAACCCGTGTAGAAGCACTCTGTGAACTCCATGTAGAAGCACCCCGTCACGAGATGTTCTATCTCACGGACGATGCTTATCCCTCAGCTTTGCGCTATGACGATTGGAAACTGATCTTTACCGAGCAACGGGAAAAAGGTGCCAAGGTCTGGTCTGAGCCTTTTATTAAATTGAGGATACCTATTGTCCTTAACCTGCGTCGCGATCCTTTTGAGCGTGCGCCAGAAGAATCATCATACTATGACATTTGGAAGACCAATCATGCGTTCGTCATTCCACCAAGCCAATATTACGTTGCTCAATTCCTGGACACGTTTCGGGACTATCCTCCCCGTCAGGTTCCAGCTTCCTTTACCATTGATGGGCAATTGCAAGATCTGTTAGACGATCTTGAGAAGATGAGACTTGACGACTAAAGTGACCCCATGAAAGGGTTGGGGTGAGCAGTGCCCAACCCTGCACCTAAAAACTGAAATTTTGGGAGAAGAGACGATCGCCCTGCCACAGCTTTTCCATAGTTGGCTAATCATAGCTTGTCGTTTCTGCTCCACCCTCTAATAATCACGTTGAACTGTATTCATAAAGGAGTTTCTTAATTTATGCAACGAATCATGAAATCAGGCATTGCGATCGTAATGTCTATGATGCTTTTCCTCTCAGGAATGCTACCTTGGCTCCCAACAGCCCCAGCTTTTGCCAACGAAACCACGACCAAACCCAATATCATTGTGATCATGGGCGATGATATCGGCTGGTTTAACATTAGTGCCTATAACCTAGGCATGATGGGTTACGAAACACCCAATATTGACAGTATTGCCGATGATGGCATACTTTTCACTGACTTCTACGGTGAACAGAGTTGTACTGCTGGTCGTGCTGCCTTTATTACAGGTCAGAGTCCTGCACGCACAGGTTTAACCAAGATTGGATTACCTGGTGCGAAAGAAGGATTACAGCTAGAAGACCCAACCTTGGCAGAACTACTGAAGCCATTGGGCTACAAAACTGCTCAATTCGGTAAAAATCATTTGGGTGACTTAGATATGTTTCTACCCACTGCTCATGGTTTCGATGAGTTCTTTGGGAACCTCTATCACCTTAATGCGGAGGAGGAACCAGAGAACGAAGACTATCCAGAGTTAGGTAAATATCCTCTTTTTGACCTGTTTCGTCCACGGGGTGTCCTTCACAGCTACGCAGACAATACTAAACAATGTCCAGCTGGAGCAGAGGATGTCACAGACGAAGAGAGTCTTGGTCAAAGGGTTTGTGATACTGGTCCTCTGACTCAAAAGCGGATGGAAACCATAGATGAGGAGGTTCTTGACCGTACCCTTGCATATCTAGATGAGGTTGTTCAGCCAGACGCAAACGGAAATACAGATCCATTCTTTGTCTGGTTTAACAGCACCCGCAACCACATTTTCACCCACCTGAAGGACGAAGTGAAAGGCGTTACCGGACAAGGTGTCTACGCTGACGGTTTGGTGGAACACGATGGTCATGTTGGTCAACTTCTCAATAAGCTAGACGAACTCGGAATTGCTGACAACACTATTGTTATCTATACTACTGACAACGGTGCTGAGGTATTTTCTTGGCCTGATGGTGCTACCATTCCTTTCCGCAGTGAAAAGAACTCCACTTGGGAAGGAGGTTTCCGAGTTCCTGCAATGATCAAGTGGCCTGGTCATATTCCCAGTGGTGTAGTTTCCCACGATATTATCTCTCATCAAGATATGTTGCCAACGCTGATGGCTGCAGTTGGTGTGGACGATATCAAAGAGCAGCTTCTTACTGGCTATACTGCTGGCGATACAACTTACAATGTTCACATTGACGGCTATAACTTCTTGCCTTATCTAACTTCTCTAGGAGGCCCAGACTCAGAGGTAGCAACTCCTCGTGAAGAGTTCTTCTATCTGACCGACGGCGGTTTTCCATCCGCACTCCGGTTTGAAGACTGGAAACTGGTGTTTAGTGAAATGCAGGGTGAAGGGTTTGATGTTTGGTTTGACCCCTACGTAAATTTAAGGGGTCCTCGGATCATTAACTTACGTCGCGATCCATTTGAGAAAGCAACCTATGAGTCAAGCTACTACGATGACTGGCTAATTCGCCGAAGCTTCTTGATCGGTCCAGCAATTGGATATTTAGGCCAATTCCTCGAGACCTTTAAAGCCTATCCACCTCGGCAATTACCTGGCTCTTTTGGTATCGATAAGATGGTGAGCGATCTAATGGAGGAGCTGGAACATCCTGCATCGAACAATTAATTCAATTGTTACCGATTTGTCTCAATTTATAATAAGGGGAAGTTCATTCTTTCCCCTTTTTTTTAACATAATTAGGGCTTGCTGCATGAGTGTGTAAGCCATGCCAGACAACGGTCTCAATCATTTTTGGTTTCCCAAGTGCAAGGAAATGCTATCTAATCGGCTCAAAAACCTTGTACCGACCTGGGAAATTCCGTAAAACCTAACACCTAAAACCTTACCTACCACCTACCACCTATTCAAACCAGAAAATTACGACTTATTCTCCCAAACCCTAATTACCATGAATTATTCCTGGTTTTCCCATTTAATACGTCAACTTTCTCTAATTTGTTAGCATTACAAATGAGCGAATCAGATAGAATACTTGATCTGGGAGTTACTGTTGATACCTTTGAATCATTCTTCCAAGAAAAATTTTCCCAAGAAGCAGTAAAGGTTTATCAAGTAAAATTGCTAATATACAATCCTGTTGAGGAGATAATAACCGAATGGAAAAATTAGACAAGTACCGATTAATAATTCGCCAACTATTAACTAATCATGCCAGGTTAGAAGCCAATAATTCAGATTCAGAGATTGAAGGTCAACTTATTTTTGACACAGAACATGACCATTATCAACTTCTAGATATCGGCTGGGATGGACTCAAACGAGTTTATCACTGTTTTATCCATTTAGATATCAAAGATGGTAGAATCTGGATTCAGCGAAATATGACAGAAGCTGATTTGGCACAAGATTTGGTGGAAATGGGTATACCAAAAGAAGATATTATTCTCGGTTTACATCCCAGTTATAAACGTCCTTACACAGGCTATGGAGTGGCTTAGTGATATTCACCTTATGGGCTATGGGCACGCTACTTGAGGTGCCATTAGCTTTTGGCCAACGGCTGATAGCTGAACTGACCGCTGACCGCTGACCGCTGACCGCTGTTCGCGTAGGGCATATGCTTACATACTAATCGCTTTTCTAGTTCAACAATGAAGACTCCTTGGTTAAAATTACTTTTCTTCAAACTTTTCATCGGTTTCCTGACAGTATGCCTAGTCTTTGGCACTCCCACACCAGTCAAGGCATCTCCCACGGTAAATAGCTGCCCTGAAGGTATGACCTTCATTCCTGGGGGCACTTTCAAGATGGGTTCCGACGTTTACTACCCTTCTGAGCGCTCTGCGGAAGATGTTACCGTTGAGAGCTTCTGCATCGATAAATACGAAGTGACTAATGCGGAATTTGCCAAATTTGTCAAGGAAACTGGTTATATTACAGTAGCAGAGCGTCCCCTCTCCTCGGAACAGTTTCCCAACTTAACAGAGGAGCAACGGGCACCTGGTTCCCTAGTCTTTCAGATGCCGGACAATGGTGTTAGACCAGTCGGTTACCTGAGCTGGTGGAAGTGGACTCCTGGGGCTGACTGGCGACATCCCTTTGGTCCAAAGAGCAACATTAAAGGGAAAAAGAACTATCCCGTGGTCCATGTTGCCTATGAAGACGTTCAAGCCTATGCTAAGTGGGCAGGGAAGTCAGTACCCACAGAAGCCCAATGGGAATATGCTGCTCACGGTGGACTGGATGATGCTACCTACAGCTGGGGTGAGCAATACTCAGCCCAGAAGGCTAATACCTGGCAGGGATTCTTCCCCTTTTTCAACACCAAAGCTGATGGTCACACCGGCACTGCACCTGTAGGTTCTTTTGAACCAAATGGTTATGGTTTGTATGACATAACTGGTAATGTCTGGGAGTGGACCTCAGATTGGTATAGCATCGGTCACGATGGCAAATCCCACAGTCTTAATCCTACAGGACCTAATCAAAAAGAAAGCTTCGACCCCAGAGAACCGGGTGTTGCTAAACATGTCATTAAAGGCGGGTCTTACCTGTGTGCTCCTAATTATTGTAGTCGCTATCGTCCTGCTGCTCGGGAGTCTCAATCACCCGATACAGGAACCACTCACATTGGATTTCGTTTAATTATATAATTTCCAGTTGAGATGACTAGGACAGCAATTCTCATTTTGGGAAATAGGTGTTCCAATTGTGGGAATGCGGATAGTGTATTAATATCTAGATCACTTTTAGATTACTACTGAGAGTTGAAGCGAGCAAAACCACCAGGGTTGTTTGACACAATAGTCAGTTATTTTCGCTCCTGTCTGAAATCTCTGCCAGACTTGCGAACGGGCAAAAACACTCGCTATACAATGGAAGATGCCGCCCAAGCGTGCCTTTGGTGTGTTCTTCACCCAAACTCCATCATTCCTAGCTTACCAGCGCCAGGATGAAAAAACCTAAGTACAGGACAAAAACTTGAAAAGATAGAGAGGAAAAGGGTTTCATGGAAATAATCACAATTTTCGACGAAACCCCTATGAACCAGGTTAACTTGCTGGTGCAAACATTAAAACCTGATCTGAAATGGCATGGAGCGCGACTCAGTTTCCTGGCTTTGTTTCTGATTGCTCTTTTTCGGGTCAAAACTGTAAACTTTGCGGAACTAGCCACCGGGTTTATGGGTACAGCAAAAACAGCATCGAACTACAAACGGCTACAAAGATTCTTCCGAGACTTTGAGCTAGACTACTATGGTCTAGCTCAACTAGTCGTCTCAATAATGGCAATCCCTGAGCCTTGGGTTTTAAGCCCTTACCGCACCCAGTGGCAATTTGGTCACCAAACCTTCAATATTTTCACCTTGGGTATTGTTCCGGCGCGGAGTAGCCTTTCCCATGTTGTGGTGGATGCTTGACAAGAAAGGAAACTCCCACACCGCTGAACGTATAGACTTGTGTGAGGAGTTTATTGAACTGTTTTGTGAACACCAAATTGCTTATGTTGCTGCTGACCGAGAATTTGTGGGACAACAGTGGCTAGATTATTGGCTTTCACAACCCATGATGCCCTTCAGGGTTCGTATTCGTCATAGCGTACGCTTGGGAGATGGTCACACTACCTTCCCAGCTCGTGTGGTGTTTGCCCATCTTCAGATTGGTCAATCTCAAAGACTCTTGAGCACTCGCCTTTTGTGGGGTCATTGGGTGGATGTGGAGGCTCTTCGTCTCGAAGATAATTCTTTAGTGGTGGTGGTAGCTCCTCCAAAAAGCCCTCCGAATCTACTCAATGATTACGCTCACCGCTGGGGTATCGAAACTTTGTTTGGCATTTTTAAGAGTCGTGGTTTCAACCTCGAAGATACCCATTTACAAGATCCTGAGCGTTTGAGTCGCTTGTTTGCTTTGCTCACTATTGCTTTGTGTTGGGCTTTTCGCACTGGTCAATGGCTATGTCAATTCCAACCGATTGTCATCAAAAACCATGGACGTAAAGCTAAGAGTCTTTTTCGCCATGGGTTTGATTACCTTCGCCGTCTGTTTCTTAATTTAGCTCAGTTTGATGGTGAGTTTCGTTACTCTCTTCGATTTTTGTCCTGTACTTAGTGAAAAAACTATTAAACCCAATATATTTGGTTGTTTTGAACCATATTGCTGGAGCATTATTAATCTTTTTGGGTCTATTTTTTTCGGTGTTGGGATTCGCAAAGATCTGGCTTTTTCCTCACAGCACCTTACAATTTATGGGCTATAATTCGTAATCAGCTCGATCAAGTTTATCTTGTATGGTGGCTTGAACTATGAAACCAATTCACTACAGGCGTTTAATGAAAATGATATATACTTAGTCATAGTATGAGTATTTTTGAAAAACTCGAATCCAATGTACGCATTTACAGCAGATCGTTCCCCGCAGTCTTTGAAAAGGCGAAGAATGCTTTGCTTTACAGTGAAGAAGGCAAAAGATACATTGATTTTTTTGCAGGCGCTGGGAGCCTAAACTACGGACATAATCCCCCGGAAGTAAGTGCGGCCTTAATTGCTTACTTGCAAGAGGATGGCATCCTTCTGAGCTTGGACAAAGAGACCCGCGCTAAAAAAGAGTTTCTCGAACAATTTTCAGATTTAATTCTGACTCCTCGGAATCTTGAATACAGAGTGCAGTTCACTGGTCCCACAGGGACGAACGCAATCGAGGCTGCTCTAAAACTCAGTCGAACCGTAAAAAAACGGCGCGGCATTATCGCATTTACCAACGGATTCCACGGCCTTACTCAGGGCGCACTGAGTGTTACAAGCAACTCATACTATCGGAATAATTTCTCTTTACAGGATGCCTACGTGAGCTTCATGCCCTATGACAGCTATTTTGGTCCTGAGCATAATACAGCCTCTTTCTTAAGAAGAATGCTTGAGGATCCAAGCAGTGGCATTGATATACCTGCAGCCATCATCCTGGAAGCAATACAGGCCGAGGGTGGAGTTAATGTTGCCAGCAGGGATTGGCTGGAAGAGATTCAACAGATCTGCATAGACTTTGACATTCTGCTGATCATAGATGATATCCAAGTGGGTAACGGCAGAAGCGGCTCATTTTTCAGTTTTGAAGATGCTGGAATCAGCCCAGATATTGTAGTGATGGCAAAATCGATCGGTGGTGGACTTCCCATGTCTTTGGTGCTCATCAAGCCGGAACATGACCAGTGGAAACCGGGAGAGCATACAGGAACGTTTCGGGGTAACAACCTGGCTTTTGTTGCATCGATATCCTTGTTGAATTATTGGAAAGATGACGGTTTAAAAGATGCGGTAATCAGAAAAAGCCAGGTTGTACAAGATAGGCTGCAAAATATAGCCAACCAATACAAAGAGATGAACATGGAAGTTCGAGGGAAGGGATTAATCCAGGGCTTGAAAATTCCTGAAGAGGGTTTTGGCCGCAAAGTATCCAGAAACGCATTTAAACAGGGGTTGATTATTGAGACTGCCGGACCGTACAATGAGGTTCTAAAATTGCTTCCGCCTTTAACCATTGAAGATGAGTTGCTCCTTGAAGGTCTCGATATTATTGAAAAATCAGTTAAGCAATCGTTTGAATCACAAGAGGATCAAGCATGATCTTACGTCGTTTGCAAGAGATTATCGGAACCGAACATGAGGTATTTGCTGAGAATAAAAACTGGGTGAGTCGGCAGTTACTCTTGAAAGAGGATCAAATGGGATTCTCTCTTCATGACACCATTATATTTGCCAAGACAGAAACACCTATCTGGTCTAAAAATCATGTGGAGGCGTTGTATTGTGTGGAAGGTGAAGGTGAAATAGAAGTTATTGAGAGTGGAAATATTTATAAACTCACCCCCGGTACTCTGTATGCTCTGAATCTACATGAGGAGCATTACCTCAGGGCCAGCAAGGATATGCGGATCATATGCGTGTTTAATCCTCCCCTTAGTAGTCCAGAAGTGCATCTCCCGAACGGCTCCTACCAGGCCGATCCGGATGCGCGACAATTCATAGTAAACCGCAAAAAAGATCCCATGACCTTTGCTTACCTAAATCTTAAGGGACACCCCAGAGGAAATTACATGCTGGATCGCCTGATCCAGGCTGGATTGGAACCTGCGCTCGTGATTGAGGAGTGTTCCGATTTGGCTACGGCAGGTAGGCAAGAACTTGAGAAGCAATTGCAAAAGATTGCAGCGGAAACCCCATTGCCTCGATCCCTGCCAGAGATTCTCGCTGGACGCAATGTTCGCTGTGTCGAGACTGCCAATCATAACGACGCACAATCTGAAGAACTACTGACAGCGTTGTGCCCAGATCTGATTGTGCTGGGGGATACCCGGATTATCCGCAACAAGAATATCCTACGCATTCCCGAGCTGGGTATTGTTAATGTGCATCCTGGATATTTGCCGACTGTTAGGGGGAATAATCCCTATCTTTGGTCGATCGTTCACGATCTCCCCCAAGGCGTTACCGTGCATTTCATCGACGAAGGGGTCGATAGCGGGCCGATAATTGCAAGACAGAGGCTATATCTACAGCCAAGAGCCACTTACCCACAACTACTGGCTGCTATCAACCGACTGTGCGGAGAACTGTTGCTGGAAGCGCTCTGTTTTCTTAAAGCTGGTGGGGTGCAAAGTTTAGCGCAAGGGAACTTTGAGAATCCCGGTAAGAAAGTGTTTCGTTTATGCCCGCCTGAAATTAAGTCCGCTGCAATTCAAAAGTTGGAGAGCGGCGAGTACCGTTTTGAAGAAGTTTAAGGAATAGTATAAAAGTATTATTTATAGTGAATATTTATCTGGTTTATGGTTAGATCGAGAGGCTTTACTTGCAGGTATTTTAACCCAAATATTAGCAATTTTACAACAGGGATTAAATTGTTTATAATATCAAAAGTTTGTCAATAATTTGAGCACAAATATTAATTATGATGTATAACCATTCCGAAAATCATTACAAAAATATCGCCAAGATTTTCGATAATCTCTGGTTTTACTCTCCTGAATATATTAAATTCACAACTAAAAAAATCATCAAACATCTACACCTAACTCCCACAGATAGTTTGGTAGATATTGGTTGTGGAACAGGAATTTATAGCCAAGAAATTCTCCATCAAGTTCAATTACAGCAACCGATTATTTGCGTTGATACTTCTGCTGAAATGCTAGAAAAAATTCCGGCAAATAGTCGATTAAATTCCATAGAAATGGATGGAGTAAAATTCTCTAAAAACCCAGGGATTTATAACAAAATTTTCTTAAAAGAAGCTATCCATCATATAGAGGAAAAATTTATACTATTCCAGAATTTATATCAAAGATTAACTCCTGGGGGAATTTTTCTATTATTGTTGTGGCCACCTAATATCGATCATCCTTTATTTACGAAAGCACTAGAGTTGTTTGAAAAAAACCAACCTCGCTATCAAGAAATGATTAATTTACTTGAGCAAGTAGGTTTTGTTGTTGATATGGATATGATTGAGTACCCTTTAGAATTGCCAAAAAATCAGTATTTTGAAATGGTAGAAAATCGTTATATGTCTATGCTTTCTGAATTTAATGATACTGAATTGGCAGCAGGTTTAAAGGAAATCGAAGAAAAATATCAGGATAAGTCAGTGTTGAAATTTAACGATCGCATGGTTTTTATAGCAGCAACTAAACCTGAGTAGATCTGAAGTCAGTAGGGGTGAATGGCCATTCGCCCCTATGTTCTTGCCATGACTAAATTTGAGAGGAGCGAGAATGTCCGGATCGTGTGCCATTCTGCAAAAAGAGTAGGCAAAAGTCGCTCAAACGGTATAGAAGCATTTGACAAGCAAAGCAATATTTCCTCCCACCCCTGCCAAGAGTTAGCTTCCCCGTCGCTCTTGGCATATACTCCACAATTTATCTAATGTATCAGCAGCAGTAGATCTGATCTGGTAATCAGCTATTTCTGAAAGTACAGTCTCAGCAGGATTAATTTCTACTATGGGTAAGTTTAACCTGTTAGCTCTATACAAAGGTTTAGTAATGTATGGGTAGTCTCTGGAGATACCGATCAAAAAAATCAGATCAAAGGAAATATTATCTACTATCTTGAAAGTTTCTTCTGACGAACTCATATGATCTTCACCAAATAACTCCATATCAGGACGAATTAATCCTCCACAAGCTGGACATATGGGTGGTAACTCCATGGGTCTACTATATCCAGCGAGGAGTTCTTCTGCAGTTGTCTTGTAAGAACAATCTACACAATATAGTTCCGAGAGTCGTCCATGTATTTCAATCAAGTTTTTACTACCAGCAGCGCGCTCGAATCCGTCTACATTCAGAGTCCATACCCATGTATTGGGTTTCCAAGCCTCAATTTGTGCAATTACCTGATGAGCACGATTGAATTTTGCTTTATAACAAGCTTCTCCAATTTGCCACAGATATTTCCAAGCTACTTCAGGACGAGTTTGTAACATATTGTTACTCATTGCTTCTTCGATTGGTATACCTTCTTGAGTGAGAACACCTTCAAAAAGTGCACCAACACCACGATATGTAGGTAGCCCAGAGTCTGCAGATAAACCCGCTCCAGCTATGAAAAGAATAGAATCTGCCTGGAGAATACAATCAGCGACAGCACTAATAACCTTATCCATTCGTCATATTATTGATATTTTTAGAAAAAACAGCCTTGTAATTTTAGAACATTTCTGGAAATAAACTAAATAACTGGAGTTTAGACTAACCATAGCAGTGCATTATGGCATATTTAGAGCTAATTTGTCAAGAAAATCTAAAGAGAACTCAATGACGTGCTGAGTAGCCTGTAATCTATATGGAAAAACGAGTTGAAGCACTGTATTCATGAGTCGTCTGCCTGAAAGCTGATTTATCAAGTAAATCTTAAATTAGCTATTCGGCTTAATGCTAGAGACGGTGTCACGAAGTGCAAACACTACTGAAAGCATTTATATATCTATCTTTCAGGCACTTACCATTACTAGTCTTAGTGGACTGGATTTTGCCAACAGCCTCCCAATTTCTCAATGTCCGATCAGTTACCCCTAGGGCTATAGCTGCCTCTCTGGCGTTGCTGAATTAAGGAATGAATGCGCGATTATCTGGTTTTATTAAAGCCTCCTAAATACCCCGAGCGAGGGATTGCTCGGGGTATTTTAAGAGTTTTGTTACCCCCAGAATTGGGGGCTAGGGGGGCGAAACCATACCCATAATCAGCCACGCCGTATGCTTTATAAATCCTATGCAATAGCTTTTTTTAACAAACCCTAAAACTCCCAAAAAAAACTTTTTAAAACCCTTGACAATTAAAATTATAATCATTACAATAATCATTGTAAACCAAGTTGAACTTTATCACAATGTCAGAAACCTTTACTCGCAATTTCAAGAAACAACCTACTCAGCACACTCTGAAAGGTCCTCGTCAATCAGTAATACATAGTATGCAGATGCTGTATGCCCTAGGCTATGCCGAGATTGCCGAATGGACTCCTCTGGAACCGACTGATATTCCAGGTGAAGTAATGACGACTATGACCAAGTATTGGTTGTTGCCATAACACCTTAATTTTCTGGGGGGGTTTCCCCCCTTCACCAAGGTTTTTGGAAACTTCTGACATATGTGATTGACATAGCCGTAGATAGTATTTCTACGGCTATTTTTTTTGTAAGTATATGCGCTGCACACGCTGCGCTAACAGCAATCAGCGGTCAGCTTTCAGGGTTCAGCGGTTTGCAATTGCTGTTAGGTACTTTCGTTCTTGGTTTTTAGGGAACAGGGAATCGGGAATCCCACACTCTCCCTTTGACTATAAATTTAAAAACCTACTCCCTCGGTGCGCTAATGCACGTCAACTTTTGCCTCTTGCCTTTTGCCTTTTGCCTTGCGCGTAGCGCTATATTGACAAGATTGGTTTGGTCGGTAAAAATAGCGTTGTTTGCCTTGAAGCAGATCAGCAATTACAGCCGATAAATCTTAGCTCATGAAAAAAAGAACGTTCTTAGTTTTCCTATCGATTCTCTTATCAGTGTTTTGCCTAGGAGGCTTTCTGGGATGTCCCCCTGCTGCTGCAGACTATGACCCCTTACTGTCTTGGAATCAGGGTGCGGCTAAGCAAGGGATTTTTGACTTTGTGCAAGAGGTTACCAACCCCAACAGTGATAACTACGTTCGTCAAGGCGATCGCATCGCGGTCTTTGATAATGATGGAACCCTGTGGAATGAAAAACCCAAAAATATTTACGGGTTATTTATCAAAGATATGCTAGGGAATGCCTTTTCAAATAAAAGGAATGCCATTTTTGAAGACCTGAAACTGCAGGGATTAACACCGGAAGACTATAAACAGAAGGCGAGGTTCTTTCTGGATAATTCAAAGCATCCAGACTTTGGTATTCCATACATAAAGGTTACTTACCAGCCCATGGTTGAACTGGTCAATTATCTCAGGAGTAATGATTTCAAGGTCTATATTTGTTCTGGGGCGGGACTTGATTTCATTCGCTCCTATGCTGAAGATGCCTACGGTGTTCCCCCTGAAAATATTATTGGTACCACCGTCCAAACCAAGTTTATTACCAAAGACGATGGCTCTCATGTTTTGATTAAGACACCAATACTGGTCAAACCCATTAATAATAACGAAGGTAAAGTAGTGGACATTGACCGCTACATTGGTAAAAAACCAATTATTACCATTGGTAATTCCGATGGTGATTTAGAAATGCTTCAGTACACTGACGACCAAGACGGTCCAGCTTTGATGATGCTGGTTCACCACGATGATCCCCGGGAATATGTATACGATACAGGTGCCGAGAATGCTCTCCGGGAGGCCGACGCTCGTGGTTGGACAGTTATCAGTATGAAAGAGGATTTCTTGACACTCCCCGGTCATTAGACCCGGGGATTCTTCGCTCAACGACCCGACTTGCTGAACCTGGCCGGAACCAAGAACAGTAGAGGTCAGATCTCCCGAAGCGTTGGGATCTATGATCCAGGTTCCGGTGTGCCCCACCGTACCCAAGGCTCTCTTTAAAATATTGATCGCGGCGTTGTGGTCACGGTCTAGTTCACAGCCACATTCGCAGACGTGGGTTCTGGTTGATAGTGACTTTTTTACTACCTCGCCGCATTCTGAGCAGTTTTGGCTTGTATAAGCAGGATTCACTGCAACAGTGACTCTGCCAAACTTCTGACCAAAATGCTCCAACCATTTCCTAAATTGATACCAACCAGCGTCATTAATAGATTTAGCTAGACAGTGATTTTTGACTAGATTCTTGACTCTCAAATCTTCATAGGCGACCAGGTCGTTAGACCGGATTACGCAACGTGCCGGAGACGAAACCTTAGAAGAGTGCAGCCTTACAACAAAACCTGCCACCTTTGATGCATAGCCTACCAACTATAAAGGCTGCACTCTTCTTGCGGTAACTTCTAACCAGTCTCTTGGCATGTTCTTCACGTTGCCTACTTATTTTGAGGTGCTGCCTAGCTAATTTATTAATGGCTTTTTTTCGGTTGGATGAGCCTTTCTTTTTCCGATAAACTCGGCGTTGATAAAACTTTAAGCGCTTTTCACCGGCTCTATAAAAACGGGGATTAGGTTCGGTATTTCCTCTAGAATCGGTGTATAATTCTTTTAGCCCTACATCCAATCCCAAAGTGGCATCAGCCGGTTCTAATTGTTCTTTTACGTCAACAGAAACGCAAAACTGAATGTAGTAGCCATCAGCTCTTTTTACTATGCGAACTCGCTTGATTTGATTCTTGTCGAAGCGCCACAAATCCCATGTACCCTTGAGCTTTAGCTTTCCGATTCCTTTTTTGTCACTGAAGGTGATTCGGCAAAGCCGACGCTTCGCGAACGACTTTTTGTCAGGGGATAACTTCCATCCTGACTGCTTGTATTCAACCGATCTACAATGATTTTGGAATTTCGGAAAACCTTTCTTCCCAGGAACTTTTTTCTTGCAATTCTCAAAAAAGCGAGAAATCGATGACCATGCTCTTTCAGCCGCAGCCTGTCGAGCCGTTGAGTTTAATTCATTAGCAAAGGAAAACTCTTTAGCCAGTACTTTACTGTACTTGCTGAGGTCATATTTCCCTGTCCCTTTGTTATCAATCCACAGACGAATGCAGCTATTGCGAATAAATTTAACCGTCCGAATAGCCTCGTCAATAGCTAGATACTGATGAGGGTTACCATATGCTTTGAACTCAATAATAATCATTGACCTTCGATCACGCTACGCGAACGAATTTCGATCTCTTTTGATATATTGTTGTGCTAACACGCCTAGCATAATCTGTCAAGTCCTCACCAAGTTTTTTTTCACGGCGACTAAAGTCGCTATGAGCTTTCATCCCCGGTTTAAAAACGCGGGGCTTTCAGCTTTGGGAGTTACGTAACAGTGTTTGGAAACGAAATCCATAAATCCCAGAAAGAATTTCAATCCGAGAATGTATCTGGATATCAAACAGAATCTAAATACGAAGGATTAATCCGATCAGTAGTTTGTGATCGGTATCCTAGACAGTAAATGCCAAGCCTGAGTAACCATGGCTTCACTCTGTAATCGCTAATTTCAGGCTTTGGCAAAAGTCTCCAATGGCTGACAACCCTTCTGATGGCGTCCCATCTGCCAAACGCTTTACTATAGCGCTACCTACAATCACGGCATCTGCTCCCCAATCTTTGACCTGCTTAGCCTGTTCTGGCTCGGAGATACCAAAGCCAACCCCGATCGGCTTATCGGTTACATCACGCATCTGATTGAGTAAGTCTTTTACCCGTGATTGCAGCTGAGTTCTCATCCCGGTGACACCGGTAACACTGACTAAGTAAATAAAGCCTTGAGACTGTTTAGCGATCGCTTCAATCCGTTCTGTTGGTGAAGTTGGTGCCACTAACAATATCACTTCAATCCCAAGCTCTGCTGCGGGTTTCAGCAAAATTTCAGCTTCTTCGAGGGGTAAATCAGGCACCACTAACCCTTTCGCCCCCACTTGAGCAATCTGCTCTAAAAACGAATTAATCCCTCGGTTGAGAATGGGATTGTAGTAGGTAAATAAGACAATTGGCGCTTGTAACTCTGGGCTAACCTCCTTTACCATTGCCAGAACATCATCCAACTGCACACCTTTTTGTAATGCTCTAGTAGCAGCAGCATGGATAGTTGGACCATCGGCCAAAGGATCGGAATAGGGTACTCCCAGTTCAATGATGTCAGCACCAGATTGGTCGAGTACCCGCAAGGCTTTGGCTGTGGTTTCTAAATCGGGATCCCCAGCGGTAATAAAAGGAATCAGAGCACACTGGGAGTTAGATCTCAGGGATCCGAAGCAATCGGAAATTTTTGTCATTGGTCATTCGTCATCTAGTTTTGCCCCTGCCCCTCCTGCTTAAGAGGGGATATAGAGGAATCGCCCTCTGCCTTAGTCAAACGCTTTTCCTGTTCCACCTCTGCTTGGAGTTGGGCAAGTTCTTCTGGTGTCATTTCTTCGAGCCGCTTTTGCAGGACAGCATCTTTATACTCTTTCACCTGCTGGTTATAGGTCATGGTTTGGGTCAGGGCTCGAAACAAGTAGGTTAGCACCCACCCAAATAACCCCCCAACCAAGAGGACTTGACTCCAAATCCCGGCTTTAATTTGATCGTACCCAGCCAGCTGAAAGATCAAGTAGGCTATGCCGCCAGCAGCAAAGATACCAAGGGCAATTCCAATCGCGTCAATTCGTCGCATGAATTACTAATGATCGCTTAAGTAACTAACTTACCCTTGTGGCTGACGCCGCTTGGGGCGGAGGTTTAAGATTGGACTGAAGAGTAATAAACCTGGAAAGAATAAGAAGACCAGGAAGTACATGAAGCCTCGCTCGAAGGAGCTAACAACGTACCACCGTTTCTGTAGGTAAAGATAGATGGCGAGAGGGAATACCAATAAGTAGGCTCCTGCCAAAGACAGGTACAGTATCGCAGTAATCATAGAATTTTGGTTTAGGACACAGAAGACAAAAATGCGATCGCGTAGCGTGACCTACGGTCAATCGCTTTTAGCAGCTCCTACGGAGCATCGCGTAGCGTGACCATTCGCTTAGCGTGGCCCAAAGGCCAAGGTCAATCGCTCAACCCTACTATACTACCTTAGGTCGAACATGCTGCCCTGTGTTGCCCCAAAGCCAGAGTTTGCCCCCTCTTGAAAATTTCAACAACAGTATACTTGCATAGTAGACCCAGTTCATGTTTAAATAGAAAACAGTGAAATCACAGAGGTTGATGGGTAAAGACAAACCCACAGCTATCTAACTCAACCAGGGGGCGTGGCGGAATGGTAGACGCTACGGACTTAAGGAAATTGAGCACTGATAGAGAAATCTGTCATGTGAATGCTCTCAAATTCAGGGAAACCTAAGTCTGGTAACAGATAAGGCAATCCTGAGCCAAGCCGGGAAAACCTCTCGGAAGGTGCAGAGACTCGACGGGAGCTACCCTAACGTTAAGCCGAGGGTAAAGGGAGAGTCCAATTCTCAAGAGCCAGCTATGGCAGTAGCGAAAGCTACGGGAGAATGAAAATCCGTTGACCTTAAACGGTCGTGTGGGTTCAAGTCCCACCGCCCCCATTTTTACCTACGAAAGAGATATTTTCAGAGCAGGGAAACAGGGTTTGGTGATTAATTAGATTAATCAGCCGAACTAGAGAAAATTAATGATTAACCCAGCAGCGGACAAGACATCCTAAACTTATATCACTTCATCGACTGGTTGACACTCCCCGCCCTGGAAGGACGGGGATTCTTGCTTCCACGGGGTGACTTGTTTAACCAGGCCGGAGCCAGGATAAATAGAGGTCTCCTCTCCACAAGCGTATTTGGTCTATGACCTAGGTTTCGGTGTGCCCCACCGTACCTTGTCTTGATGCAGTCGCTCATGGTGGAGACCCCCAATACCGCGCTGCATCGCTTTCTTTATCTATTTAACTAGATACTTTTTTATCTAAATTTTTCATAGACATTTAAGTCGTTAGACCCAATTACGCAATATGTAAGCTCTACATATTTTTTACGTTGCCTACTTATGTTTAGATAGTATCTAGCTGGTACAAAAGTTTATTGCTTATACTTTTACAATAGCACACTAGCGTGCAAACTTTCAATACGAAGTCTAAAAGAAAAGCCGTCCTAGAACCACGAGGCTTTAAACCCAATAATTTTGGTAATGCACTTACCTGAAGGACTAGAACAAGCCTTTAGTGAAGAACTTAACCAGTACGAACAGGAGGTCAACATGAAGTATGTCACGAGTATCGAAAGGTTGGGAATTAAGCAAGGTCGTCAGGAAGGTATTTTAGAAGGTCGTCAAGAAGGTCGTCAGGAAGGAGCTGAGCGACTGCTACTACGATTGCTTCACAGGCGCTTTGGAGACCTATCCCCTGAGATTCAAGCTCGTGTTAAGGGGTTGAGTGTCGAAAAGTTAGAACAGTTAATGGATGTGGCCATTGATGTAGAATCTCTTGAGCAATTAGTAGAGCATCTGCCAGCACTACCGGAAGCCGCTGATTAAAACAACTCCTGATATATAAATCCAAATTCTGTTCCATACCCCACACCCCACACCCTATAGCCTAGATTCTGTGTAACCATTGACTATAGGGATGCTGAACTAAATTGGAGTTGAAGTATCTCGGATCATCAGATACTTCAATTCCAATCCATTCTGGTAGTTCAATATGCTGATTTTCATCAGTTAGTTCAACTTCTGCCAAAATTAATCCTTGATTATCCCCAGCAAACTCATCCACTTCCCAAATCAAGCCAGCGTGTTCAATTTTATAACGAGTTTTCTCAATTAGGGGACCCTGGCACAAAGTATCGAGCATTTCTTGAGCATCCGAGCCTGGGATAGGATACTCATACTCTTTTCTAGAAAAACCCACCTTTGGACTTTTGATAGTAAGATATCCTTGATCTCCCACCAGGCGCACCCGGACAGTAGTGCGGTTGGTTGTACGAATGTAACCTTGGCGATAAACACTACCAGTGCCTAGTTTCCGCCACTCTTCGCCTTTTACTAGAAATTTGCGTTCGATTTCCGTTGCCATAGGTAAAAAGTATAGTGTGTATAGTGTGTATAGTGTGTATAGGTATTATTAGTCATTGGTTACTTTAAAATTGACCATTGTTCATTAACTATTGTTGATTGTCAATTTTAAAATCCGAGCAAGTCCGAACCATTATGCTTATTGCTATAGTAATCAAAAACTTGACAATCTTGCCTATTTAGTTAGCAATACCTTCATAGTCAACCACCAGACTTAATCCGGATTCATTTATTGTCCGACGAAATATAAAAATAATAGAGCAAATTTTATAGAGTTACTCATATATAAACTCATCCGTGCGACTCAGGTAAATAACTAATGTACATAAAATTATTAGGATAAACGTCGATTTACCAAGAATCAAAAACCCAAAATAGTGGAGCAGCAGCATTAATTGATGAAATGAAAAAATTTGCCAAATTAGCTGAAGAGTTAGAAAAGCAAACCAAAGAGTCTAGCGAACAAGGCTATTCAGGCAAAGGCCATAACATCTGGTGAACGAGTATAGTTAGGATAAAAGAACAGGGTAAGCGCAAGAAAAAATTGCCCATAATGTGCATTGGCTGGATATCGGTTGATCGTGGCTCGAAACCCCTATAATCTCGTAGAACTTGATTCTCAATAGAGTTTAATAGTTGAGAATGAGCCCCTTTTTTTCTCAATAAGCTACAGCTTATTGATTCTTGCGCTTACCCTGGATAAAAGAACTATACTCACACTCTTATCGATTGGCTAAACTAATGTAGGGTAAACGAGTGTAGGGTGAACCAGTCAGTGAAAGATTTTCAGGTTTAGCAATCGGGATGACTACGAGCAAGATTTTCGGCGTTGCTGAATTAAGGAATGAATTCGCGTTCATCTGGTGAAAGTTAAAGCCCCCTAAATCCCCCAACTTTGCGGTGCGACCCAAGGGCGATTTACTCGCCCTAGGAGGCGCGCACCGGAAGGGACTTTGAAGGTCTTATTCCCCCCAGAATTGGGGGGTTAGGGGGGCAAAACCATACCCAGAATAAGCAACGCCAGATTTTCACCCGATTACCACACTCGCTCACCCCACACCCTCTTATCCTACAGCCGTCACGCCTTCAATCTCCTCATCGGCGAGGTCATACAACTCCCGTAACTTCTGTAAGGTTTCCTGATCCGGTTCCCAGAATCCTCGCCCATTTGCCTCTAACATCCGGCCAACAATATTGCGAAATGCCTCAGGATTTGCCTGTCGCAACCTCTTGGCCATTTCTTCATCCAAGGCATAAGTATCTGCTGCTTGGTCATACACCCAGTTATCTTGAAAATCAGCAGTACCCCCCCAACCAATTAATGCTGTCATCCGTTGGGAAATCTCATAAGCTCCCCCAGACCCCTGATGGGCCATCGCTTCAGCCCACTTGGGATTGAGTAACTTTGTCCGATACTCCAACCGCAACAAATCCTCTAGCTTCCGGGGTGTAGTATCCTTTGAGAAACTTTCCACAAAACTGGCATTAACGGTTTTACCCCCTTGCTTCTCGGCTGCTCGCTTCAAGCCTCCAGTATTGGCATAGTATTCTTGAATATCCGTCAGCCCATATTCCACTGAATCAATTTCCTGGACTATACGACTGGTACTTTTTAGCAGCTGCTCCATGACTTCAGGACGGGCTTGACCTTTATCTTGCCTTCCATAACTAAATACATTGCGGCTTTGCCATGTATTGGCTAATTCATCCCCCGATTCCCAATTACCATCGACTACTTGGTCATTGACCAGAGAACCATAATCCCCGGCTGGATTAGAAAACAACCGAGCAGAAACATTGTCTACCCCTTGCGATCGCAAAGCTAACCCATGCTTGCGGATAAAATTCTCTTCTTCCGGTTCATCTGCCTCAGTCGCCCTACGGAACAAATCATCCAGCAGCTCAACAATATTGACAAAACTATCCCGAAAAATCCCTGAGAGATTTGCCAACACATCAATTCTAGGATGACCTACCTCAGCCAAGGGCATCAAATCATACCGTACAATCCGTCCCGTTCCCTCTTTAACAGGTACTGCACCTACTAACTCCAATAAAATCCCCAAGGATTCCCCACGAGTCTTGATCGCATCCAATCCCCATAGCATTACCGCAACAGTTTCCGGATACTCCTGATGTTCCTCAAGGTGCTGGGTAATAATTTTCCTGGCCACCTCCCTTCCTCGTTCATAAGCTGCCGGAGAGGGCATCCGATAAGGATCCAAAGCGTGAATATTCCGTCCTGTTGGCAAAACCCCAGGACCATCCCGCAACAAATCCCCGCCAGGAGCTGGAGGAATATACTCCCCATTCAACCCCCGCAACAAATTCGTCAACTCCTCTCCAGTCTGCATCAACAACTCACCAATCCGTAACGCCTCCTCAACCTTCTGATCCTCGACCTGTTCACGTGCTTCTGGTGTTTGGGATTCAAATTCTCCATCGACAATGGCCTTAACTATTCCTTCCGAGACATCTTCCCCAAAATAAGCCCGCAGGTAAGACTCTAACTGTTCCGAATCAGGCACTTGACCTAGAGTGTGCAGCCCAGAGGAAAACAATCGTTGTTCGACCACTAGCAGGTAGTTGTACAACTTGACAAGATAGCGATTAAATGAATCAGCACTAAACATCTGGGCATTCTCTGGACTGAAAGCAATTCCCAAGCCCTTAGCATCCTCAAAGGGACAATCCGTATCCAAGCCACTATCGACAATCTTTTTACAAATTGCTTCTTTCAAGGCATAATTCTTTTCAGGATCCTCCCGATACTCCGAGATTAAATCCCGTAGCACGACCAACTCCTTATACAAACCAGCCCGACCATAAGGGGGTACATTATGGGAAATCAACACCCCATAACCGCGACGCTTGGCCAACATTGACTCTGAAGGATTATTGGCGGCATAGATATACAGATTCGGAATATTTCCTAGCAAAATATCCGACCAAGAATACCCGGTATTCCCCAAGGGCGAACCAGGCAACCATTCCACGGTGCCATGCATGCCAAAATGCACCACCGCATGGGCATCAAAATCATTCTGTAACCACTTATAAAAGGCACTGTACTGGGGATGTGGGGTCATGTCTCGCTCAAACATCAACCGCATCGGGTCTCCAGAAATACCCAAGGGTGGTTGTACCCCAATCCAGACATTGCCTAACTCAATCCCACCAATCTCGAACTCATCCCCATTGGTTTTGATTCCTGTACCAGTCAAGGATTGCCATTGTTTTTCAATACGGGTAGTTAGCAAGTAGCCTAGCCATTCTTCTAGGGTTTTAACGTTAACTGTGGTTGGTGGTTGTTCGCCTTTGGCGTTCGAGAAGGGTAGGTTACTAGTTGAAGGTTGAAGGTTGAAGGTTGAAGGTTGCTGGTTGATGGTTGATGGTTGGTGGTTGCTGGTTGATGGTTGGTGGTTGGTGGTTGATGGTTGGTGGTTGGTGGTTGCTGGTTGCTGGTTAGAACTTTTACCATTCAAGCCTTCGTCTGCTGCTTTCACCCAGCGGATTAGTTCTTCCCCATCTTCTGGTAATTCCCCAACAGTGTAACCTTGTTCCTTGAGAGCGTGGAGGAATTTAAGAAGCGATCGCGGTACATTCAATAAGGCTGCTGTTCCTGTTGCTCCATACCCAGGAGGGAAACCATAGAGAATAATCGCAATTCGTCTTTGGTCTGGTGGGGTTTGTCTGAGTTGAATCCAACGCTTCACCCGTCCAGTCAGTCGCTTAACTCGTTCGGGAATCAGATAAATATTTTCTCCGACTAAACCACCTAGGGGTACAGTATCAATTGCTCCATCCAATTCCGGCAATGCATATAAGACGACACTTTGCAATCCCCCAATCCCTTGTCTTGTCCAAGAGTAAATATCTTGAATCAGTAGGGGTGCAGCAATACAATAAGGGACATTCTTAGCAGTGAGAATACGTTTAGCTACAGCCACCTGTCTTCCTGCCTCCATAGAACCAGCTGGACCCCCTACCAACGGGAAACCGATGGTAGAAACAATGGCATCAACTTCTACAGCGTCTTTAGACAGGGAAGGAGTTTCTACGTTATCCAGTTGCCGCTGTTGGGTTTCATAAGCAGATGTCATCCAATCCCGCACGGCTACATGACCTTCTACACCATTGATAAAGATGGGTAAAGGAGTTAATCCAGCTTCCTCAAAGTAGCGAATTAACTGGGGAATATAAGGTTGTTTTGTAACTACATGTTTGCGATAAAGCAGAATACCAACAACAGGGTTTTCTCTAGGGTTGGCAGGTTGAAGGTTAGTGGGTTGAAGGTTGGTGGGTTGAAGGTTGGTGGGTTGAAGGTTGGTGGGTTGAAGGTTGGTGGGTTGAAGGTTGGTGGGTTGAAGGTTAGTGGGTTGAAGGTTGGTGGGTTGAAGGTTAGTGGGTTGAGAGCGTAGCGTGGCCTTTTGGCCAAGGTTGTGTTGAGAAGCTAGCGGGCTGGTAGGGCTTTGCCCAATAACGTTTAATTGTTTAACTTTGAAGCTTTTGTACCATTCTAGGTATTGTCGTGGGGATTCAAAATACCCGTCGTAGTCCGGATGGAGTAGCCCCATGTTTGGAGTTTCCACTGGCGGCGGAATTTCTCCCACTTTCAGCTCTAAGTATTTCTCTGCCAAGGTCCAGAACATAGATGCCACATTGTCTGAGCCACCAGCATTCCAGTAACCGTAGATAATTAGCCAATTGCGCAAGTCTTGGACTTTTCTAGCAGGAATATATTTCAGCAGCTTCGGACCAATTTTCAAAAAGCTGATATAACCGGCTAAGCGGTCTTCTTCCCGACCGTTGCTGAATTTGTCGAGGATAAATTTTACTGGCTTGGGCATCCCCTTGGGTTTATCCCCAATTTTGAACTGACCAATTTGAGTCAGGCTGATCAGTTCTAGAGCTGACTCGAATACCAAGCGGATCGGGATGTGTTGAATGCGATCGCGTAACCATAACACTTGGTCATAATCGAATAGTAGACTACCGAAGAAGACTTGGGCATCTTTGAGGGCAGCGTCTACAGTATCAGGGTTGCCAGTGATTTCGCGATCGCTAAATACTCTAATATCCAGTTCCGGACAGCGTATGGTTGCCAACTCAGCAGCTTTGCGGTACAAGTCAGCGTTGAAGGATTCAAATCCTGCTATCAGTACAATGCGTTTCATGGAACCCGCTCGAAATAATTCTTTACACTTCGATCATATTTGATCATAATCGTACTGATCGGCTAACCCTCCCAGTGCCCTTGGGTAAGTCATGCCATGATTGAGAATAATTGCTAGTTAGACTTCGGCGCAGTTGTCAGCAACTTGGGACAAGGGCATTTTGGACAAGGGAAAAATAATTGACGACAACAGTATCAAAAAGCGCTGCCAAGCTGAGCCGAAGTTTCCTATTTTTATTAGTTTTATTTCTACATTTAAACTAACAATGCTGTAGTTTCCGATTCCCCATAACCCATTCCCAAAAAGACCGGGACGATTTGGTAACTGATTAACCTGACTGAATATCAATTATCTTGCCAGTATCATGGAAAACTCCCCGATTTTTATACAGTTGTGAAAAAAATTGGTCATAATCAAAGATAAAACTCAGGTAATCATTCAGAGGTGCTGAAGATGAGGATTTTACTAGTAGAAGATGATCAGCGGATTACCGACGCCCTTGCTGAAGACCTCACCGACCAGCATTATGTCGTGGATGTTGCCCATGATGGTCAAATAGGTAAGGAACTAGTAGAGAGCTTCAGCTATGATTTAATTTTGTTAGATGTAATGCTACCAAAGATGGATGGTATTACCCTTTGCCGAAAGTTGCGCTCCCAAGGCGACCTTACTCCCATTCTAATGCTGACGGCTCGGGATACCATCAGTGATAAAATTGTCGGACTGGATGCTGGTGCAGATGATTATCTAGTCAAACCCTTTGATTTAGGGGAGTTGTCCGCTAGGATTCGGGCCTTACTGCGCCGGGGAAATACTACCTTACCACCTGTACTGGAATGGGATTCTCTCCGCCTTGACCCCAGTACCTGTGAAGTGTTCTATGAAGACCGCCTCTTGTCCCTAAGTCCAAAAGAGTATGCTCTGCTGGAATTTTTCCTGCGCCATCCTCGCCGTGTGTTTAGCCGTGCTCAAATCCTGGAAAACCTCTGGTCCTTTGAACGACTACCAGAAGAAGCAACCGTTAAAGCTCATATCCGAGGTTTACGACAGAAACTGGAGGCAGCAGGAGCTCCTTCTGATTTAATTGAGACAGTCTATGGTTTGGGTTATCGTCTGAAAGAAAAACCCTAATCTAACTATTCAGTTGTTACTGTTTAAGGTTGGCAGGTTGGCAGGTTTAAAGTTGGCAGGTTGGCAGGTTTAAAGTTGGCAGGTTGGCAGGTTTAAAGTTGGCAGGTTGGCAGGTTGACGGTATTCCTGAACTAAGGAATGATATCAAGTATAGTTGGGTCAGTTACCAATTACCAATTACCAATTACTAATTACCGATTAAGCTGTTGTGCATTTAAACTGTATATAGCGTAAAATCAAATAAAAAAGATAGATAACACTCCCCTTTTGCCTTTGGGTGCATCTCAATGCATGCAAAAACACTCAGGACAATAGAAGTATAATATCATGTTATGACATTACCCTTAATAAAAATCTCCCCCATCTCCCTATATTCCCCTCCTGGGAGGGGTTAGGGGTGGGTTCCTATCTCCCCCTCTCCCCAACCGCCCCACACTTCCCGCGCCCCCGCCCCACACTTCCTTTAGTTATAGATTTACAAGTTTAAGATGCACCCTTGCCTTTTGCCTTTTGCCTTTTGCTTTTTTCCTTGATAAAACGCACTTAAAATTCGTTTTATATTACTAATTACTAATTACTAATTACCATATGTTTAAAGGTCTGCGCTGGCGTCTTTTGTTGTATTACCTGATGGTAATGGCCGCAATTTTGAGTGTATTTGGTGCGGGTGTGTATGTTTTTTTAACACAGAGTCTGTACCAGCAACTTGACAAAAAACTACGGACTTTAGCCCAATCCGCCGCCCCCTCATTTACTGAAGTAGAAGAGAAAGGGAGTCAATACATTGAACAAGTTGATGAAGTCCCCTGGCGAGATATATTTAACCGAGATCAACAAAGCCTAGAATGGTTTGATGATAAGGGTAAACTATTGGCAAGCCGAGGTGCGATTGTGTTGAGTTTCCCGCCAAAACTGGGTTCGTGGACTCTACAACTCCCCGAGACATCAGAGCCAATTAGGACGTTTACAATTTCTGTTTTTAAGGACACCTCGAAACCAAGCCAACCATCCCTAGAGGGCTATATTCGAGCCAGTCAATCCACAGAGGATGTAGAAATTGTCCAAAGCCAACTATTTTGGGGATTAGGAATGGGAGGAATGATCGCTCTAGGGTTTGTTGGTATCGGTGGACTTTGGCTGACCCAGAAAGCTCTTGAGCCGATTGAGCAAAGTTTTAAGCAGCTTAAACAGTTTACTGCTGATGCCTCCCATGAATTGCGCAGTCCTCTGACAGCAATTAAAGCCTCTGTGGATGTGATGCGAAATCATCCTGAGCGAATTCATCCCAAGGATGCTAAGAAGTTAGTGGCTATTGCTAGCGCGACGGATCAGATGAGCAACTTAGCAGAAGACTTACTATTTTTAGCTCGCACTGATGCTGCTTTGTCAATTCCGACCCGAAAGTCAGTCCCAATTTCCCTCAACACAGTTTTGCAGAATGTGGTGGAATTGTTAGAATCATTTGCTCAAGATAAGCAGATTACCTTGGAATATCACTGCCTGACAACAGTGTCTGTCATTGGGGATGAAGGGCAACTGACCCGTTTATTTTCCAACTTGCTAGAGAATGCCCTGCAATACACACCCCCTAAAGGAAAAGTGGTTCTTACTGTTGCCAAACAGAATCGCTGTGCCCTGGTCATGATTGAGGACACTGGCATTGGTATTGCCCCTGAACATCAGCCTTTTGTGTTTGATCGCTTCTGGCGTGCGGATAAAGCTCGTTCTCGCCGAGAGAGGGGTACGGGCTTGGGACTTGCGATCGCTCAAGCAATCACTCACAATCATGGGGGAAAAATCACCCTTACGTCTGAGGTTGGGGTTGGTAGCTGCTTTGAGATACGTTTACCGCTGGTTTAGGAAAATAGCTTCTAGGTTGGGATTTTATTGTCTGATCATTATACCATTTCCCTAATCCCTACTCCCTAATTTCTATCCTTACCGAATTTTTTACTTTTGGGTAATAATCTCAAAATATGAAGCCCAGGAAATCATCAATTTAGTTGGGAGGTACTGTGGTGAATCAAATGCAGCAAATACTAAACAATAACAATAGTTCCGGGTTAGGGTGGGTATTTACAGGCTTGATTCTAGCAGGTCTAACCCCCCAACAGGCACAAGATGAAATTCAGGGTAATTTAGACTCTGGCACCCTCAAAATTTTCGGAGAACTTGCCAAAACGTCTATAGGCAGATTGTGCCTAGGAGGAAATCATCCTTCTTATACCAATACCAAATACCAATACCAATTCTCTAAATACCTGCAACAGATAAACTCCCCCTTTTGGGAATGGGGAATGGGGAATGGTCGGAAAATTTGGTTAATTAATCATCAGGCTTCTAGACTTGATCTAAATTAGCTTTCCAATCAGTGAGAATGTTAAGTATTCAGCCGTCAGCCGTGAGCTTTGAGCTCACGCTACGCAAACAGCCGTCAGCTGACGTAACAGAAATTAAACCAATGCTTACTTGTTTTATTCAAAAGCACCTCAAGTAGCGTGGGTGGCACAGGCTTCGACGCTGTGATGTAGCACATAAGCTGATAGCTGAATGCTGAATGCTGAATGCTTATCTATACCTCGGTCACTATAGCTCGATAAATTAGTTGGAAAGCGTTAACCATACCTAGCATTCAGGAGAGATGATCTAAATGAAAACTCGCATTAAGTTGCTAACAGGTATTCTGGGATTAAGTGCTCTGATCAGTTTCCCGGCAATAGCGCAAGAAAAAACCGAAAACTCAGTTAAAGATGCTGTCAATGGTGCAACTGAGTCTATGGTAGAAAGCGCCCCCGATTCCTTGAGCAAACCCCTTCAAGAGGGTGAAAAGGTAGAAATGCCAGCTACCACTGAGGCTGAATCTACAGCCAGTAACCTTGTAGAGCAAGCTGCGAGCAATGATCAATTCCAAACCCTTGTTAAAGCAATTGAGGCAGCAGGCTTAACGGAAACCTTGGCTGGTGAAGGACCCTACACTGTTTTTGCTCCCACCGATGACGCTTTTGCTGCACTGCCAGCAAATACCTTAGACAGTCTACTACAACCAGAAAACAAAGAGGTACTGGTAAAGCTGCTAGAGTATCATGTTGTAAGTGGTGCAGTTCCTAGCAGTCAAATCCAGTCGGGAGAAATTATCACTATGGCTGGAAAATCGGTGGCAGTACACGTGGGTGAAGACGGTAATGTTACTGTCAACAATGCTCAGGTAACTCAAGCAGATATTGAAGCCAGTAACGGCATTATTCATGTTGTTAACCATGTAATTTTGCCCTCAAGATCTCATGCTCAATCGGAACCAGCACCAACAGGAGTCATGCCAAATTCAGATGGCGAATTAAATTCGCCAAGGTCAAGCGCACCTGCTGAATAAGTTTGGTGTTTGTGGGAATTATATCCCGTCCGTTTGACTACTTATTAGTTAGGTTTATTCGATAATTTGATAGTGTAAAGTTTGACTTAATACTTAACACTTAATATATCGCGATTTACCTAAATATGAAGTGATTAACCGGACTGGATTGGAGTAAATACAAGGAGAAAACAAGGAGAAATCAAAGATGAATAAGTTGATGCCAATTTTACTAGGTGGAGTGATTCTGTTTGGTGCTGCTGCTTGCGATGAGGCTAAGACAAGTGATGAAGCCTCCTACTCTATAGATCAAAACGATGAACAACTAGTAACCTTACGGTCTGAGGGAAACCAAGGCGATGCCATGGTCAAAGGAACCCAAGAGGAAATCGAGTCGAATATTGTAACTACTCAAGAGCCAAATCAAGCCTTGGGTAACTTAGAAAACCTTGATGAAGATGACCAACTAGCCAGTTTAGTACTTAATAATTTAGAAACCAATCTCCCCAATAGCAAGTTGGAAGTTGAAGCCGCAGAGGGAATTGTGACTATCTCAGGAAAAGTATCGTCTGATGATGACTTGAGTCAGATTGCACCTTTGGCAATCCAGGTTGAAGGTGTTCAGAGTGTTGATGTTCAAGCTACTGTCAAAGAGCCAAACAGCTGATCGCTGATCTGGTCAAGTACCAATCCGTTGTTGCCAATGTTACCTAATTGATGTAATTATCTAATCCATAGAGAGGAGTTAGTCGCCTATTGCTTTTGCCATAGTGATAGGTGACTTTTGTTGTTGAGTGTCCCTCGGCTTTAATTCATGCTGTAGCAATCCGATTTGAGTTGTGAAACAGCGGAAGAGCTGGAAGATGGGGAAGATGGGGAGGAGGAGAAAGAGGGGCAGGAGAGGGAAGATGGTTAGGTGCGCTTGACCCATTATAGCGCTACGCGCAAGTCAGAAGTTAGAAGTCAGAAGTCAAATTATAGCGCTACGCGCAAGTCAGAAGTTAGAAGTCAGAAGTCAAAAGTAAGCGATTACTTACGTTTCGGAGTTTAGGAGCGATGCAGAGGTGCGACCCGTGGCGAATTTAATAATTAGATGCGGAAAACGCACCATTACGGTCTTGGGGGTTTCCCCCACTCGCGCTTTGCATCAAGACAATGTCCTAACAGTAGCGCGTAGTGCTATAAGAATTAAATTCGCTCTTTGTACGCGCCTCCTAGGGCGAGTAAATCGCCCTAGGGTCGCACCTTTCGGCAAAGCCGACGCGGGGCGCGTTCGGGTCGCACCTGAAGAATAGTATCCCCTATTGTCAATAAATTAATTGCCATGGCTATGAATAGCAATTGATTCTGATTGCAGCAAGGGGAACAATACGGATTTATAAACATTAAGATAGGTTTGGATTATCGGTGCATCGGTGTCTATAGTAATTCTGTATGATTCGTCAACAGTGACAGTTCGCAACTCAAACTAACGAACTAGGGAATCAACTAGGGGAGTATTGTTCACCTAGGAATTAGGATTGCTATGTTTGTGTGGTGCTAAAGGGGGATAAGATTGCTGATAAAGTCCCCAAATTCCCGGATCAGGTGCAACTTAGTATGATCATCAAGTCAATCCCTGTTGAAACCATAACCGCCCAGCAGATCATTGATACCTGTCTTCGCATGAACAGTCTTGGTATCAATCAAGGTACCAGTGGTAATGTGAGTGTCAGGGTTAGAGACAGTATCGGTGAGGCAATAGCAATCACCCCCAGTGGACTAGACTACGAAGACCTAACTCCTGATAAAATCTGCAAAATCTACTTCGGCAAAGACAAAGAACCGGTTTTTGCTGAGAATAATCGTTATTTACCCAGCAGTGAATGGCGATTTCACTATGACATACTGTTGAATCGACCCGATGTGAATGCTATTGTCCATACTCATAGCATCCATGCTACAGCATTGGCTTGTATGGGTATACCTATACCCAGCTTTCATTATATGGTTGCTAGGACAGGTGGGAGCAGTATAAAGGTAGCTGATTATGCTACCTTTGGCACTCAAGAACTTAGCAACAACGCCCTAAAAGCATTGGGAAATTCCCTTGCCTGTTTGTTAAAAAATCATGGTATGATTGCCTGTGGCAAAGATCTAAGGCACGCTCTGAAAGTCGCCCAAGAGCTAGAAACCTTGGCTCAAATTTATCTCAAAATCCTCAGCGTTAACAAGATTTATGGAGAACCTCAATTATTGAGTGAGGAAGAAATGCAGATAGTTATAGAAAAGTTTAAAACCTATGGAGTTCAACCAAATATTGGTAATGGGTGATTGGATAGTAATATTTTATAGCATTTATCAAATATTCAAATAGTTTAGGTACACAAGCTTGGGATTTTAGGGAATAGACAATAGGGAACAGGGAACAGGTAAAAAATACGTGTGTACAACCTGATTAATATCAGAACCCCTATAGATATGACCATAGGGATAATTAGGGATACTCTGGCTAAAGTGTTAACAAAATTAAGCAAAAATTTAAATTTAGTTAAAAATCTCAAATAAAATATTAATAAAATATATATTTTTAGTTAAATTTTCAGTTTACAATCCACCATTAGAATTGAGGATGTCATAAAAAATCAACTTAACAACAGGAGACGATTATGGTCACTGCCCCTACACCAAAGACAACACCACAGCCAACGGTCAAAATCGGACCAACTCAGCTGCTGATTAATAACGAATGGGTAGACAGCGCCTCTGGGAAACGATTCGAGACGATTAACCCTGCAACAGGAGAGGTGATCTGTGATGTGGCTGAGGCTGATGCCCCAGACGTTGATAAAGCAGTAGTGGCGGCTAGGACAGCCTTTACCAGTGGAGACTGGCCGAAAATGTCTGCCACCCAGCGGGGGGAGTTACTCTACAAGCTAGCTGACTTAATCGAAGCAAACAAGGAAGAAATAGCACGGCTGGAAACCCTAGACAATGGAAAGCCCTATCGTGATTCCTTTAATGCAGATGTGTCTCTAGTCATTGCTTGCTATCGGTACTATGCTGGCTGGGCAGATAAGATTCAAGGCAAAACAATTCCCATCAACGGACCTTACTTTTGCTACACGCGCCATGAACCTGTAGGAGTGGTTGGTCAGATTATTCCTTGGAACTTTCCACTGTTGATGCAAGCTTGGAAGTTAGGCCCAGCACTGGCAGCTGGTAACACCGTGGTGATGAAAACGGCGGAACAGACTCCTTTATCAGCCTTGCGGATCGGTGAACTGATTCTCGAAGCAGGTTTCCCTCCTGGTGTGGTGAATCTTCTCTCAGGCTATGGACCAACTGCTGGGGCTGCGATTTCACATCATATGGGTATCGATAAAGTTGCCTTTACCGGCTCGACTGAGGTAGGGCATCTAATTATGGAAGCTGCAGCTAAGAGTAACCTCAAGCGGGTCACTCTAGAACTTGGTGGTAAGAGTCCTAACATTGTCTTTGCTGACGCTGACATGGATAAAAGCATTGAGGGCGCTCACTTTGCCCTGTTCTTTAACCAAGGACAGTGCTGTTGTGCTGGTTCGCGACTGTTTGTGGAAGAGAAGTGCTATGACGAGTTTGTAGACAAGTGCGTGAAACGGGCGCAAAATCGCACAGTTGGTGACCCGTTTGATGCTAACACAGAACAGGGTCCCCAGGTAGATCTCGAACAGTTCAATAAGGTGATGGGCTATATTGAGTCTGGTCAGCAGGAAGGAGCTCAGATGTTGTGTGGTGGTGGTCGAGTTGGCGATCGCGGTTACTTCATCGAACCGACAGTGTTTGTTGATGTCCAAGATCAGATGAAGATTGCCCAAGAAGAAATCTTTGGACCAGTGATGAGCATTATTAAGTTCAAGGATATCGATGAAGTGATTAAGCGGGCAAATGATACTATGTATGGCTTAGCAGCAGCCGTGTGGACGAAGGATATTACTAAAGCTCATGCGATCGCAAACAATGTCCGTGCTGGTACTGTCTGGGTGAATTGCTACGATGTGTTTGATGCCGCTGCTCCCTTCGGTGGTTTCAAGCAGTCTGGGATTGGTCGTGAACTTGGGGAGTATGGCTTGCAGCAATACACCGAGGTCAAGACAGTCACAGTTAAATTGTAGCATTTTAGCCATCTCAAAGCCTGGGTTTTATTATCAACAAGGCAAAAAGAAGGTTAGTAAACGGCTACAGGATAGTTAGTTGTTAATTTAGGACAAGCTAATGGGTAATGGGGAATTGTAAGCCAATTTCCTATTACCCATTACTTTATGCTTTGCTCAAGCTTCAAGTTCAAGTTCAGGTAAGCATATGCGCTACTTGAGGTGCCGTCAGCCGTCAGCCGTCAGCCGTCAGCAGACGTAACTCAGCATTATTCGAATGGTTACCTGTTTTATTCAAAAGCACCTCAAGTAGCGTGGCACAGGCTTTGACGCTGATAGCTGATAGCTGATAGCTGATAGCTGATAGCTGATAGCTGATAGCTGATAGCTGATAGCTGATAGCTGATAGCTGATAGCTGATAGCTGATAGCTGATAGCTGATAGCTGATAGCTGATAG